>DYGW01000069.1:0-6926 GCA_020724485.1 Thermoflexus sp.
GCTAGCGGGGAAAGGGGCCGGGGGATAGGGGTCGAAAAGTGCATAACACGCTCTACCCTCTGCGCCCTAGGCCCTTGTTCTCCGTATGGTAGCACACCCGCCGGGGCGCGTTCTGACGGCGGGCTGACAGTCAACTGACAGGTGCATCGTCGTCGCCCGACGCCATGATCGGCAAATGAATGACGAACTCCGACCCCTCGCCGACCGCGCTGGTGAGCGTGATATGCCCGCCGTGCAGCCGGGTCACGCGGTTCACAATAGCCAGGCCCGACCCCGCGCCCTGATCTTCGTACTTGTGGCGCTCGATCTGGTAGAAGCTCTGGAAGATGTTCTCGCGCTCGTTGGAGGGAATGCCGCGCCCTCGGTCGCGCACCGCCAGGCACACGCAATCCCCGTCGCGGTAGGCGCGGACTGTCACCGCCGACCCCGGCTTGTCGGAGAACTTCACCGCGTTGTCAATTAGGCATTCGAGCGCCGCCGCCAGGTATTGAGCATCCGCCTTGACCGGTGGCAGCTCCTCGTCTATCGCGACGGAAAGAGTCACTCGCTTCTCTTCGGCCATGTCGTGATACTTGGCTGTGGCCGTGCCCAGCAGCGCCTCGAAGTCGGCCAGCATCTCGCTGCGCCAGTTGAACGTCTGCGTCGCCTCGCCCGTCTCTAGCTCGACCAGCAAGATGAAGTTCTCCACCAGGCGGCGCAGGCGGTTGGCCCCGGCGTTGATCCCGCGCAGGAATGAGCGCATATCGTCTACGCTGAGGGCGTCGGCGTCACGGTGCACCATGTCGGCGTAGGCCACCACGTAGGTCAGCGGCGTGCGGAACTCGTGGTTGAGGATCATCAGGATATTCTGCTTGATCGTCGAGACCTCGTTTTGCCAGTGACGCTCGATCTGCTGGCGGCGCTCCAGCTTGGCCGAGACGGCAACGAGCAGGTCGTCGGCATCGAACGGCTTGATGACGTAGTCCTCGGCCCCCATGCGCTTGCCGCGCTTGACATCTTCATGCTCGCCTTTGGCGGTGAGGAAGATAAAGGGGATGTGAACCCAGCTTGGCTCGGCCCGCACAGCCTCGAAGAAATCGTAGCCGTCCATGCGCGGCATCATAATGTCAGAGACGATCAGGTCAGGCGGGTGCGGCTGGTCTTGGAGCACCTGCAAGCCCGCCTGACCATTGGACGCCGTCCACACCTCGTACCCGTTGATTTCGAGGATGTCGCGAATCCCTTCCATGAGGTGCAGATCATCCTCGACAACCAGAATCGTCGCCTTGTGCATAAACGATCTCCCGCTAGTGCGTCACGAGTCTAACACAGGCAGCCATAAGCGAAACGTGCTGCCCTGGTGTTCCTGGCTCTCGACCTCGACCTTGCCGCCGTGCAACTCGATAATATCTCTGAGAATAGCCAGCCCCAGGCCCGTTCCAGGCACCGTCGGGCTGACGTTGGAGGCGCGGAAGAAACGGTCGAAGATCATCGGCTGCTCGTCCGCGGGAATGCCAATGCCTGTATCGGTCACCTCAATGATAACCCAATCTTGATCGTCGTGCCCCGTCGCCAGGCGGCTGCACACGGTGATCTGCCCGCCTTCGGGCGTGTAGCGGATGGCGTTGCTGATCAGGTTGGTCAGCGCGCGCTCGATCTGGTCGGAGTCGCCGGTGATGGGCGGCAGCCCCTCCGCTGCGGGATGGAAGGCGAGCGTCTTGCCGTCGTTCTCAGCCCAGGCGCTGTTGTGCTCGACTACCAGCGCGACCAGCCGCTCCAGGTCAATGGGCGCGCGCGCGGTGCGGCGCTGAGCGTGCTGCTCGCTCTGCAGGCGCGAGATTTGCAGCAGGTCGTCAATCAGGCGCTCCAGGCGCAGCGCCTCGCGGCGCATCACGTCGAGGTAGGCCGTATGCCGGTCGGCAGGCCCCTTTTCCAGCAGTTGCAGGTACAGCTTGAGGTTAGCCAGCGGCGTGCGCAGTTCGTGCGACACAGTAGAGATGAAGCGGTCTTTGAGGTGGTCTAGCTCTTGCAGGCGCGAGATGTCGCGCAGGACGACCACCGAGCCGATCAGCGCGTCGCCCTCCATCGCCCGCGCCGCCTTAGCCTGGAAGGTGACGCTGTTCAACTCGATGATCTCAGTGGCGTCGCGCCCCGTGTCGTCCTGCGCGATCACGCGCCGCCCTAGCTCGCTGACGTGCTCGTTCAGCCCGACATCCTGCCCGTAGCGGTCGAACAGCGCGCGTGCGACGGGGTTGGTCATGACAATGCGCCCGGACAGATCGAAGACGATCACCGCGTCGGCTACCGAGCGCAGGATCGCTTCGGTGCGCTCCTGCTGCTCGCGAATCTTGGCGGTGCGCTCGATCACGCGCGCTTCTAGCTCGATGGTATGCTCGCGCACCTTCTCGTACAGGCGCGCGTTGGACAGGGAGATGGCCAATTGCGCCGCCAGCGGCTCCAGCACGTCCAGGTCTTCCTGGCGAATGCTGTGGTAGCCGCGCCGCTCGACGACCAGCACGCCGATCACCTCGTCGGCGACAATGAGCGGCACGGCGAGCGAGCAGCACTCGAACGCACCCTCACCCGGCCCGCTGGATTCCAAGAAGCATTCCTGGTCTTGCAGCACCGGCTCCGACCGCTCGATGGCCTGGCCCGCCACCCACAGCGCAGACCGGTAACGCTCTGGGTCGCCCTGAGCAGGCACCACAGTCCCGTTCAGGAATGTTGAGCGAACGGCAAGTTGGCCGTCTTCCATCGTTAGCAAGCTGATCGCGGTATAGCCGAGAATCTCGAACAGCTTGCGCGCCACGCCTTCGACCAGGGTCGTCTGGCTGAGGATGGCCGTCGAATAGCGGCCCACTTCGTTGACCAGCCGCAGATGGTCAAGACGGCGGCGCACTTCCTCAAACAGGTTGGCATTCTCGATGGCCAGCGCCGCCTGCACGCCGAACACGCCCACCTGCTCGGCGAACCCCTCGGCGAAGGCGTCGGGGTTAACCGTGTTGACCAGCAACAGCGTCCCCACCGGCACATCCGCCTTGAGCAGCGGCACGGCCAGGACAGCCTGCGCGCCGGTCAGGGCGATGAAATCGTCGGGCAGGGCGGCGCTGTGCTGCACCCCGTTGACGGCGTGCGGACGCCAATCGCTCAGCGCGCGCGCCGGTAATAGGGTCGTGTTGCCGCGCGCGATGCAATGGCCCTTGAACTGCTCGGCACCGCGCCCAAACGCCGCCGCGCCAACCAGAAAATCACCGTCGGTCAGCCAGAGGTAGGCCCCCTGCACATCGAAGATGCCCAGACTCTCTTCGCACAGCAGGTCCAGGACGCGCGCGCTATCAAGCTGAGCGCTGATCGCCAGGCTGAGCCGGCCCAGGTCAGTGGAGAGCGCAGCGCGGCGCGCTGTGTCTTCGAACAGGGTCGCGTTCTCAAGCACCACGCCCAACTGCTGCCCGATGCTGGTCAGCAAGTCGCGCAGGTCGTCGTCGGGCGGTGCACCAGCGGGGTGACAGACGGTGAGCAGCCCGTTCTCCACCCCATGTGCCACCAGCGGCACGCTGAAAACGCCCCATCCCTCGACTTCGCCAGCGCATACGTCTGGTGGCCCAGCCACCCGCCCCAGCCGCGCGATGAGCGCGTCGGGCAGTCCGTGAGCGGCGCGCAGGCGTAGCTCGTCCTGGCCGGGCGAACGCTGGTGCAACACCCCAGCGGGCAGATCGAGCGCGCGCAGTAGCTCGATGAGCGCGTTCTCCAGCCGGTTCTCGCCGGTCAAAGCCTCGTTGCTGGCGGCGAGAATCGTGTTGAGGGCGCTCAGGGCGCGGTTCTGGCGCTGCGCTTCTTCAAGCAGGCGGAAGTTCTCGATGGCCGCCGCGAACTGGTTGGCGTAGGTGCGCGCGATCTGCACCTGCTCCTCGGAGAAACTGCCGGGCGTGAAGCTGTCCAGGGCGAGCAGGCCAATCACCGTATTGCGCACGACCAGCGGCACGCCGATCCAGCTTCGAATCTCCTTTGGAGTGAAGCGCCCTGGCCGCCACAGGGGATCGGCGCGCGTGTCAGCGACGAGCACCGGGCGTTTGGTGTCCATTGCGCGCAGCACCAGCGGGTAGTCGGTGGTCGGGATCGAGCGGTTGAGGGGGAACGGTTCGCTGGGCGGGTGAACGGCGCGGAAGCGCCACTGATCCCGGGCCTCGAAGAGGCCCACATGGGCGCGGTCGAAGGTGATCGCCCCAGCCAGGTGCGCCAGCCCCGCGTGCAGCGCGCCGTCCAGGTCGGCGCTGGTCACGACCTCATAGGTGGCTTCCTGCAACCGCTCGGCCTGGATGCGCTGCTGGCGCGCGATAGTCAGGGCCTTCTGGCGGGCGCCCGCCACGCGCACGGCCAGCAGCGTCACCGGCGGCAGGTAGCCCAGCGCAGCCACAGTAACCAGCCACTCGCCGCCAGCCAACGGCGACAGCAGCGGAATGAGCAGGCTGGACAGCGCGACCAGCGTCAGCGGCACGGCATCGCGCCACAGCGTCAGGCGGCGGTGGTACAGCGCCCAGCCAATCGTCAGCGCATAGAGGAGCAGGCTGCCCAGAATCACCAGCGCGCCATAGGGCCAGGCGAACAGTACGCTGCTCAAAGCCCAGTGCACCCAGGCCGAAGAGGCCACAGGTGTGACAATGGGCAGGTCTTGTGCGGCGCGCAGCCCCAGGAACGCAGAGTCGAGCACAACCATGCTCAGCGTGGTAAACGCGACTACCTGCCGGTAATGCGCGCGCAGCCACGCTTCGAAGTACAGCCCCACCAGCGCCAGCGGCAGCAACACCAGCACCGTCCAGCTTGAGAGCACCACGACCAGGACGGCGATCACCTCTGCCAGCGCGCGGTCAGTCGTGGTGCCCAGCACCAGATAGCCGCCAGTGGACAGGGCCGCGCTGCCGGCGTAAAGCACCATGACGAGGCTGCTGACCGCGCGCGGAAAGCGATGCTCGATCATGGCTGCCAGAGCGGCGTAGAAACCGACTAACAGAATTAGCAGGTAGGCCATGCCTGTCTCACGCGACTGCCTCTTCTTGGAAAATCACACCTGTGCCGCCCCTCGTTTCTGGTGATGAGTCCTGAGTCTTGAGTCGGGAGTCTTGAGCACAGGGCCATACGACGGCTCATCACTCCCGACTCAAGACTCAAAACCACACTCCCTAGAGTTGGGCACGCCCTGACGGACACCCGCTGAGTCATGACTCGGCCTGCTCGCCGCCCTGCGTCAGCCTGTAGCCGCGCCCACGCACGGTGAGCAGATGCTGCGGCTGGGCCGGGTCTGGCTCCAGCTTGCTGCGCAGACGGCTGACCAGCTTTTCGATGCGCGCGTCGTCCACGTCGCCCAGGTATTCCTGGCCCCACACCGCCTCGACGATCTGGTACTTGTCGCAAATCTTGTCCATCCGGCCATACAACAGAAGCAGCAGCCGGTATTCCAGGTCGGTGAGCGACTCAACCTGCCTGCCGGAAACCCATACCGCCCCCGCGTCAATGTCCACCCACACGCCGGACGGGACTTCGCGCTGGACCAATCCCTGGCGGCGGGCATAGTGGGCGAAGAGCGCCGAGAACAAGCGCAGCCCGCGCTCGTCGCTGACCAGCAGCCCGCGCGCCAACAGATCATCCTGCTGCGCTGGCGTCAGCGCCGCCGGCCCCTGGGCAGCAGCCAGGCTGGCCGCCTCGCGCTCTGCCGGCAGAAGCTGCTTCCACAGCTTGCCTAGCTCGCTGCGCACCAACCGGTGATTCTGCAGCACGTCCCCGGCCATGCTCAGCGCCTGCTGCGTGTAGGCCGAGGGAGCGCCGGACTCGATGCTGAGCACCACATGGGCCACCGACTGGATCAGCCCTGGGTGCCCACCCGCCTGGGCCAGAATAAAGTCGCGCTCCGGCGGGTCGAGCGTATCGTTGTTCTGGGTGAAGACCTCGGCAGCAAGCTCGGTTGCCGCTTCGTCGTCGAGCGGCTGGAGGTAGTGCTTCTGCGCGGCGAAGACTTCCAGGAACTCGCCCAGCTCGTCGCCGCCCCCGGCGCTGGAAAGGGGCCGCAGGGTGGCCGTGACGTAGTTGAGGTGAGCGTATTTGTCCTTGAGCGCGCGCATGTTGAGGAAAACGCGCTCGTCCAGCCCGGTCAGCACGTCGTCGAACTCGTCCAACAGGAGGATCACGTTTTGCGGCGTGGTGGGGTCTTCGAGCAGGGTGATGATCGCGTCGTTGAAGGCCAGCGGGATGGCGAACGCGCTCTGCGAGCCAACCACGCGCTCGTAGTATGTCTGCAAATGCTGGCACAGAGCCGCGCAGTCGTAGTCGGGCGCGCCGAGCATCTCCAGGATGGCGCGCAGAATGACCTCGTAGAAGCCCTGGGCGCTCATCTGCAGCATCCGGTTGCAGTCAATATACACGAACAGCGCGCTTTGGCTGGTCAGAGCGTGGTAGTGCTCAGCCACGGCGGGCACGACCATCTGGCGCAGCAGGGTGGACTTGCCGAAATTGCTCAGGCCAACCACCGCTACCGGGCGGCCTATCGCCAGCGTTTCGAGGATGGCCGCCACGTCAGCGGGGCGGTAGCGCGTCAGGCGCGTATAGTGGGACATGGGCGATCATGCGATCCGTTGGGCCACATGTCTGTACAGGGGCGACGCGGGCGAGCAAAGCCCACAATCGCCCCTGCACATAGCGGATGATCTCATCAAGTCAAGCCTGCCCACGCCAGGGCGCGGGGCGGGCATCGTGCGTCAGGCTGCGGTGCGCAGCTTGCGCGCAATGAACACCACAGCCACCAACCCCGCCGCAGCAATCGCCAGCAGTGTCAGGCCGCTCGTGCCGCCGATGGCACCGGCCTGGTCGCCAATGTCGGAGAAGAAGCCAGTGGTCGGCAGCGCGGCGGGCGTCGCGGTCGGCGCGGCGGGCGAGTTGGTCGGCGGCGTTGAAACGCA
>DYGW01000069.1:6936-16825 GCA_020724485.1 Thermoflexus sp.
GGCTCGCCGGTCATCGTCGGCGTGGCGGACTCGGCGGCTTGCGCAGCGAACGCGGTCGCCGTCATGTCGAAGGGGCTAAGCCCCGCTGTGGTGGGCGTGACGGCCGGCGTTGGGGTCGCGGTCGGCGGTGGAGCGCCGATGGTGAAGGTGACTTCCCCGGCAACCGGCACTGTGACCTTGATCACCAGCGGCTCACCGGCGGGCACCAACGCTTTCAGTTCCGGCGGCAGCGACTCGTAGTCTAGCTCCAGCCAGTAGTCGCCCGGCTCCAAGGAGCCGAAGTCGAACCTGCCGTCGGTCGCGGTGGTGATCACGGCGATCAGCTCATCTACGCTGATCTCCGGCGTGGGCGTGACCCCGCCCGCCTGCACCAGCACAATGCCCGACTCAGATTGGGACGAGCGGGCGGTGCCGCCCCCTTCGCTGGCGACGGTCAGCGTGTAGCTGCCCGCCCCGGCGACGCTGCTCACGCGCACCGTGTACTGGCCGCTGGCTGGCAGGGCGACGCCGGCGATGCGCGCGTTGGAGCCGTCGCCGCTGTCGTCGTCGCCGGCCAGCAGCGCGCCATCCGGCCCGACTAACTCAGCGAACAGGTCCAGCCCCTCGGCGGCAGCGACCGCGTCAATGGTGACCACATCGCCCGCCGCGCCATTGAAGCGCCAGGTGACCGTCTGCCCGACCTCCAGCGTCCCTTCGACCGGCTCGTTATAGGCGAGGGTCGTCGTGCCCGCCGGGGCTTGCGCCGGAGCAGGGGTGCGGTCTTCGGGGGTGAAGACGCCATCGCCGTCGTCGCGGTAGAGCTTGAGCGTGACGTTGCCGAAGATGGTGCCCTGCTCGTCAATGACGATCCCGATGAGGCGATTGGCCTCGGCGGTGGCCGTCAAGCTCTGGTTGAGCGCATCCTGAGTCGCGGCCTGGGCAGCAGCCAGCGTCTGGTTGGCAACGAACTCGGCGGTAGCAGTCAGGGCGGCGTCGGTCGCGGCGAGAGCCTGCTCGGTCTGGCGGACGAAGAACTCGGCGGTCGCCGTCAGTTCGGCGTTGTAGACTGCCGTCTGCGTGGCCGCTTCAATGGCCGCCAAAGCCGTCAGCGTCGCGTTGTACTCCGCCTCGATGGTCTGGTTAAGCTGAGCTACCGCCGTACTAGTCTTCTCGTTGGGCGATAGCTCATCCTGGTCGCCCAGGGCGATATAGACGAGCACGATGATGATGGCCAGCACCGCCAGCGCCATGAGCGCGCCCACGATCTTGAAGGTGCGGCTCAACCCTTCCGGCTCCGGCTCCATCAGGTCGAGCGGAAACTCGTCCTCGACCAGCCCGAAACTCGGCTCTTCGTCCAGATCGCCGAAATCGTCCAGGTTTTCAAAGAGTTCGTCATCAGCCATGAGAATCTATCCTCCGCGTTATGCGCCCGCCGCTGCCTGGATCGGGCTGCGCCCCCGCTAGTAAATGCTTCAGTCCGGCCCTGTCATCCCCCTGGCAAGCGAAGCAGAGCGGCGGGCCGCCTGCCCCCTAGCCGAGTAGCTCAAGATTGGCCAGCGGCACCAGCACCTCACGGTTGTTCGGCAGGCGCACCCTGGCACACTGTGTCCGCAGACCGTTGTCAATGACCTGGGGCGTCGGGGGCAGGGCGACGACCTCGGCCAGAACGCCATCCCACGGCGCGCGCGTCAAACGCACGCCGGCCCCCACAGCCAATGCCCGCGTCACGGAGGGCGTCTCTGGGAAGGTGCCGCCCGCAGGCAGCGGCAGCATGATCTCCGGGCGCTCCCACCGCCAATGGTCTGGCGTTGCCGCGTCGAAGGTGGCCTGCCGCCCCATGTTACTGTGCAGCAGGCGGTAGATCAACGTCGTCGGCTGGCGGCGTCCGAACCCCTCCGTCAGTATAACTGGGAATGTAAGCCCCATCACGAATTCGCGCAAGCTGGCCGACATGCTCGGCGCGACGACTCCCGCCGCTTCCTGGCGCTGGGCCAGCAGCAGGTCGGCCCGCTCGATGGGCAGGGGGCTGATGATCATCTTGGCGCGATAGGGCGAGATGGTCGGGTCGAGCGTGCGCAGCGCGGCGAAGCCTTCTTCGGGCAGGAATTGGTACGCCCCGAAGAAGAAGCGCCCATTGCCCCACGCGCACTGCATGACCGCACCCACGCCGCTGATGCGCACAATGTCATTCTCGACGGACTCGACTTCGCCCGGTATCTTGGCCGGCACCTCGACCGTGCGTTCGCTCGCCTGGACGATGATCTGCCCGTCGTCCACGCTGACCACCTCACCGTCCACCGGTGAGAGCAACGTCTGGGCGCGCTTGCCGCGCCCGCGCGCGGCCAATTCCTGCCCCAGGCGCACGCGCTGATCCGGGGCGACTGTGATCAGGTCGGCGACCTGCTCCGGGCCAGCCTTGCGCAGCCGGAGGGCGCGCGCCACGTCCAGGATGTGATACTCGCGCAGCGCGTCCCCTTGCAGCACGACGGTGACCGCGCTGACCTGCGCCCCCGGCCCGGTCGCCGTCCGGCGGTGCACCACGCCCGGCGGCAGCCGCCGCTCGCGCGTCACGCGGGCCAGGCCCTTGATCACGCTCGTCTCAGGGTAGTAGGGCATCCTCCCCCTCCTCGTCCCAGGTAGGGGACTCCGCCAGCGCAGCCAGGCGCGCACCGGGGTCGGGCGCGGCGAAGTCGCGCGGGGCGGGGCGAAGCTCGGCATCATCGGCGACGGGGGCCGGTTCGGGCAAATGACCGCCCATCGCCGCCTTGAGCCAGGCGGTCAGGCGGCGAGCGCGCTCCGCGCCGCGCGGCAGGGCCAGCGGTCGCCCGCGCGCGTCGAAGATCAGGCCGGCGGCCCCGGCGACCAGCCGCCGCTTGATGCGCCGCCGCCCGTCAATGGACAGGCCGCGCCGCAGCCGCACCACCACCTCGACGCGCGTCCCCGGCGTCACAGGAGCCAGCCACAGCTCGCCGCCGTGCACCATGTGGCGGATGATCTGTTCGCCCGGCTGGCGAATCTCGACCGACATGGCGTTGCGCCCATCTTTGACGCGCCCCAGCGGGCAGAACGCCGTGCCTAGCTCAACCAGGCCGCCCGCTTCCAGCGCCTGCACGGTCGCCACCGGCTTGAGGTAGGCGACCACGCCCAGCGCCGCGATCAGGTTGTGCGGGTCGAGGCGCAAGTCGGCCAGCCCGACCGGTTGCAGCGCGTCGAGCAGCAGCATGGCCGCCACGCCCGGATGCGGCGCTTCGGTCAGGATGGCCCCCGCCCCGATCAGCGGGCCGAAGGGTGGCAGCAACTCGCCGGTTCCCTGACCCCAGTCCGGGCGCGCGCTGCTCACCAGGGAGCGCACAAGCTCGCGGGCCAACGCCTGCTCGATCAGCAGGTCGTCCAGCGTGGCGGGAATCGTCGCCGGGCGAAGCTGCTTGTTGTAGGCATAGTCCCACAGCGCGTCCTCGCCCACTTCCGCCGGGAGCCAGCGCCGCAGACGGTCTGGCGTCACCGCTTGCAGGGCCGCCGGGAAGCTGTGCCCCACGCCCAGGTCGGTGCGCACCACGTAATGGGGCTGCCCGTGCACGCCCGCCACGAGCAGACTGTTGGCACTGCCCACGTCCACGCACAGCGGGCCGAGGCCCGGCGCGGGCAGCGCGCTCAGATAGCGCACGGTGCTGATGGTGCCCTGCACGGTGGGCACCACCCCCACCTGGCTGGAGCGCCCCACCGCCTCGAACCCGCCGGGGCTGCGCGTGCGGAACTCGTCGTAGACCAGCGCCAGCTCGATCTGCGCGGGGACAAACTGCTCCTGATCCAGCGCCGGGCGCACGTTGCGCGCGGTGAACACGGTCGTATAGGGGCTGAACAGCGCCTTGACGTGCGCGCGCAGCGCCTGGTTGCCGGCGAAGAGCACCACTGGCATCGTCCCGCGCCGGATCAGGCCCAGCGCCCGCGCCACCCGGCGCAGCAGCGCCAGCAGAATGTCGTCCGCACCGTCGTCCGTCCCGCCGGTGATCAGGATCACGTCCGGCTCGCCAGTCAGCAGGGCGTTGATCTGCGCTTCTTCCGGGCGCAGGTCGTCGGGGCACAGCATCCCTGTGACGGTGATGAAGCTGCTGGCGAGGACGCGCGCGCCGCTGGCCAGGCTTAGCTCTGGCGTGAGGCCGACCAGGAAGACGCGCATCGGGCGGCCCGCGCTGCCGGTCGCCAGGAAAGCGTCCACGCCGTGCCCCTCGCTCTCCGGCATCAAGAACAGGCCGTCGCCATGCTCGTCCACGATCCGCCGCCCGATCAACTCGGACATGCGCTGCGCGGCGCGATCCAGGCCCAGGCTAGCCCGGCCTAGCGGCGGCTCGGCGGTCGTGCGCGACCGCGCCGAGGCGATGAGGCGGTATTGCCCTTCGACCAGGTCAATCAGCGCCAGGCGGGTGTGGACGCTGCCGAGATCGGCCACCAGGATGGAATTGACGTGCTCAACGCCCATGCGCCATCAGCCCCCTAACCGGTCGAGGATGAATTCCAACTGCGCGCGGACCACGTCGCTGAAGATCGTCAGGCTGGTCAGGATGGCCCCGGCGTAGAGCGCGCCGAGCGTGATCGTCACGAAGACCTGCCCGATCGCGCTCAGCCCACGCAGCAGGCGTGGGCGGCGCACCGCGCCGCGCCGGGCGACGGCGAAGAACTGGAAGTAGATCAGCGTGGTGATCACGCCAACCAGGATGACCAGCCCGTCCGCCGTGTCCTCACCGACCGACTCGCCCGCCGCGCGCGCCAGCGGGACAATCGTCCCGGCCACCGCCCCGGCGATGGCCACGGCCACGCCCACGCCGATCACAAAGACGAGGCCCAGGTTGCCAACCGGGGCCAGTCGCGGCGAGACCTTGAACAACAACAGCGCGCCGACCAGGAACGGTACCGCTCCCACGACGCGCAGCGCGGCCAGCGTCGCCTCGGCGCGCCCGTTGGCTTCGGCCAGCAGCGTCTCGTCGAGCCAGGGCTTGATCACGCTCTCGGCGGCGACGATGACCGTGTAGCCCGCCGCCACGCCGACCAGCACGTGCACGGCCAGCCGGTAGAGCACGTTGTCGCCCAGCAGATAGCTGAAGACCAGCAGAGTGAGCACCAGCGAGACCCACCCTGCGATCAGGTCGAGGTTCTCAGGAGTCACCGCCGTCGCCTCCGTCCCAACGCGCGCAGCAGGTTGATGACCATCCCCAGGGCGATCAGGCCCGCCGCTCCCGCCGCGCCCAGGGCTATGCTGTGCCAGCGCGCCGTCGGCGGATCGGGCAGCTCGACGGGGAGATCGCCGGGCATCTGGTACGGCGCAAGGGTGGCGGCGTTGCGCTCGGCGTTGTAGCGGACGGTGTCGCGCACGCCAGCCAGCAGCCCGGCGTAGCCCGTCTCGCCCACGTAGGGCGCGGCCAGCGGCTCAATCGCCGCCGTCACCAGGGCCACCTTGGGCACCGGCACCGCCGCCAACTGCTCGGCCCACGTGCGCACCGCCGTTGACTCGTCCCCGACGACCACGACCAGGGCGATGTCGCCGGCCAGACTGGTGATGGGCAGGCCACTGTCGTCGCCGCGCAGGTCGGTGGCGAACGCCGGATGACGCTCCAACACGCCGTCCGCGCCCCAGACCACTGAAGCCAGCGAGCGCACGCCCACCGCCTCGCCGGACAGGTAACGCAGCGCGGTGTAGTTCTCGCCCGCCTGTAATGCGTCCTCGCCCTGGTCGCGCGCGGCGAGCAGCAGGGCGTCGTCGCCCAGCGCGGCGACAACCGACCCGGCGTGGAAGGCACCCGCCGGGCTGGTGCTGATCGTCAGCGGGACGGCGCCGCGCGCCAGCGTATCGCGCAGCACAGCTTCGGCCAGCGCGTCTAGCTCGCCCGCCGACACCGGGCCGTACTCGAAGGCGAAGAGCACATAGTCGCCAGCGGCCAGCGCGTCCACCTGGGCAGCGACCGCCGCCCGGTCTCCGCCGAGCGGGGGTGGATCGGCGGCGAAGTGCAGCGCGTCGGTGGCAAAGGGGCCGAGCAGCGCGGCCAGCAGCGCCAGCATGACCAGCATGCGGTCGAGCTTGAAGTGGCGGGGTCGGCGAGGACGGCGAGCGGGCACGGGCAATTCTTCCGGCTCCAGCCCGGCGAAGGCCAGCCGCGCGGCATCGTCCAGGACGGCGTCCTCGTCTTCTTCGCCCGCGCCGATGTCGAGCAGGGCTTGCAGCCGCTTGACGCGCCACTCCTGGTCGGGCGTGATGACCAGTTGCTCGGCGGCGCGCCGCCCCACCGCAGCGGGAATGACCATATCGGCGGCGGGCAGCGCGCCGGGGATGCCCGCCAGCAGTCCGCCAGCGGGAACCTGCTCGGCCTGGGCCGCGCCCAACTCGCGCAGCGCCTCTTCGCGGAAAGCGCGCAGTCGCTCCGGTAACTCGTCAACCTGCTTCTGCTTGACGCTCGCCTGCGCGCCGCCAGCCTTCACCGTGACGGGTAGCTCGGACGGGCGCAGTTCCTCGACCCAGGAGGGTTGCGGGCTGGGGGCAGTAGTTCGTTCTGGGGCGGGCGGAGGCGGCGGGGCGTCAACGGGCGGCGCGGCCTCTTCCTGCGGCGTCAGCATGTCGCCCAACACGCGATCCATCTCGTCCTGGTCGAACAGCCGCTGCAAATCGGGCACCTGGCGATCCGCGCTCACTTCGCCGAAGAGCGCCTCCAGGTCTTGCAGGGCCTCGTCGCCAGTATCCAGACCGAACGGCGGCCCGGCTGCGGGTTGCTCCCTCTCGTAGCCGAGCAAGGCATCGAGCGCCGCGCTGTCAAGGGGGGCGGTTTCGAGCGTATGGGGCGCGGCCTCCGGCGGGGCGAGCGCGGTGGCGGCGGGCGGGATGGGGAATTCCTCTGCCGGGGTGACATCTCCCGGCGAAAGCTCCTCCAGCCAGTCCAGCGCGTCCGCTGTATCCGGCGGCGGCGTGCTCACCCCGGCGTCCGCCCGGTACCGCTCGCCGAGCGCGGACTCCGCGCTGGCGGAAAGCTCGCGCAACCAATCGGGCATATCCGCACCAGCGGCGTCAGCCGCAGCGACCGCCCGGCGGTCGAAATCTTCCGGCTCCAGCGGCTCGAACCGCTCGACGAAATCCTCGATCTCCGCTTCCTCGCCCGCCAGGGGAGGCGGAGTCTGTTCGAGATCGAGGTCGGGGAAGGGTATATCTTCTGGGGCGAGGATGCGGTCGTCGTCCGCCGGTTCGCCGGTCATCCAGGCTGGCAGCGCGCCCTCGCCCGTCTCCGCTTCTAGCGGCGTCTCTGCGGGCGTTTCGCCCGCATCCAGGCTCGCGCCGAGCGCCTGCCAGTCAATACTATCCGCGTCGGAAGCGCCCCGGAACCAGTCTGGCACGTCCGGCTCGGACGGGGCAGGAGCGGGCGCTGTTTCGGGCGCGACCGGCTCTTCCAGCGGGCCAGTGGACAGGTCCATGCGGCGGAACCAGTCCGGCGTTTCCTCCGCCTGCTCCTCCAGCCCTAGGAACCAGCCAGGCACGAATTCCGGCCCTTCACCGGTCGCCGCGTCGGGCGCGAGCGGGGCGGGCGGCGTCTCGTCAAGCTGCTCGAACCAGTCGGGGACTTCTTCGAGCAGGCGCTCTTCGGGCGACTTCTGCGCCTCGGCTTCAAGCTCGCGCTGCTCGCGCTCCCATTCCTCGTAAGTCTTCGCCGCAGGCGGTTCGCTCTCCTGCAGCGACTCGGCGAGCGGCCAATCGGGGAACGGGCTTTCCTCCTGCGCAGGAAGCTCCTCGTCCGCCCTGGCGGTGAGCCAGTCGGGGAGCACTTCCGCGTCATCCGGGAAAGGCTGCTCCCCGGAGTCTTCCGGCTGTGGCGCTGGCCGGTCAGGGAATTCGCCGGAAGCGCCCAGCCAGGTCAGGTCGTCTTCAGGGGCGGCGGGCACCTCGCGGCTGTAATCGGCGGCCTGGCCGAAAGCGCCCAGCCAGTCCTCGTCGGCGGGGAAGGTCAGGGCGGCGTCAGCGGGAGCAGGCTCCTGCTCCCCGGTGAGCCAGTCGAGCGTCTCCAGGTCGCCGAGCACATCGTGGGGACTTTCCCAGGGCGCGGGAGAAGCGTGCTGATCTTCGTAGACGGACGGCCTGGCCGCACCGAACTCGTCCCAGGGGGCTGGCCCCGGCCCGCTCGCCTCCGGCGCGCCGGGCGACTGGCCGGCGAACTCCTCCCAGGGCGCGCGCGGCGCGGCTGATCCGCCGACCAGCTCATCTGGCTGGTCTGGCAGCAGGTCGTCGTCAAAGTGCTTCGGATCGTCCGGCATAGCCTTCTTGTCCTGCTCTCATGAGCCTGCCCCCATCAGCCTCGGATCGAACGATCCTGGCCGGTCAGCACGCGCACACCAGCGGCCACCGTGCCCAGGCCCACCCCGATCAGGATGCCGCGCGCCCCGGCGCTCACCGGCACGCGCACCAGCCAATCGCGCGCATCGGCCAGGGCTGAGGTTTCTTCGAGCGGAATCCAGCCAACCAGCGCCACCAACACCGCCAGGGTGAATAACACCGACCAGATCGTCACCTGGCGGCGCATCAAGCGGTAGGCAGCGTAAACCAGGAAGAAGACCAGCAGCCCGGCCAGCGCTGACTCCAGGCTGACCTGCACCGCCTCGAACGCCCGCGCGCTCATTTGCTCGCCTTCGAGGTCGCCCGACCACACCTCGGCGCGGTCGAGGATGCGCAGCGCGATCACGCCCGCCGCCGTCAGCAGGGCCAGCAGGCTATACGGCCAGCCGCGCTCGGAGCGGGCCAGGCGGCCCAAGTGCACCGCCAACAGGTTGAACACGCCGACAAACACTGCAACCGCCGCAATCACCGTGACCAGGCGCAGCACAAACGCGGCGAAACTCGCCGCTGGCGTCCCCCAGTCGCTGGACAGGCCGACGAGCATGGCCACGCCCACGCTGATGACGGTGAGGGACGACAGGAAATGGAGCAGACGATGGTTGTTCACGAGACCCCCTCAGCCATGCGCGCGCTCCGCTGGGCGCGCGCGCCGGGCTAGATCGCTTGCAGCGCGACGGCGATGATGCCCAGGATGACCAGCCAGCGCAGCACGTCCTGCGCCAGGACGCTGCCGCGCTCCAACGCCGTGCCGCCCAGGTAGGCCGGGCCAGCGTACAATTCCTCGCCGAGCAGCACCTCGCGCGCCTGGGCGAAGGCGACCGCCTGCCCTTCCAGCAGGTCGCTGTGGGCGATCACGGTCTGGCTGTGGCGCAGCGCGCTCTCGCCCAGCAGGGCCAGATTGGTGCCGAAGCGCCCCAACAGGATATTGCTGTCGGCGTCCAGATCGGCGGACAGGCTGGCGGCCCCCGCCGCGAACGCCAGCCCCGGCGGGTACCAGACCGCGGTGCTGCTGCGGTAATAGTCCATCGTCCGGCGATAGAGGTAAGCGCGGCGCAGCGTATCCTGCGCCAGCGGGAGCGTCATGGGGCTGGTCAGCGTCAGCAGCGGGAGCTGGCGGCTGATCGCCAGCCGCTCGCTCATGCGGTAGGCGATCTCAGCGGACACCAGCGCAGTGACTGTGCTGGCGCTGCCGAGCGCGCTGTCGCCCAGCGAGAAATGAACGCGCTTGGCGCTCTCCACGGCGTCGGCGGCCAGCACGGGCAGCGTCTCGTAGGCGCGGATGGGGCGCAGGCGCACGGTGAAGCGCCGCGCGATGAAACGCCCGGTCATCATCGCCGCAAACGTGATGGCGACCACGACCCAGATCAACTCGCTGTTGTCAATCATGTGTCCGCCTCGTCTTGTGGCGTCGCCAACCGCTCGCGCAGCCAGGCCACGCCGCCGGGCGCGTCGAGCACGCGCGCCAGGTCAGCGACGGCGTCGCGCGGCAGCACTAGGCCCAGCGCCGGCTGCGCCACCCATAGCGCCTGCGCGCCCAGCGGAGCGAGC
>DYGW01000323.1 GCA_020724485.1 Thermoflexus sp.
GAGAAAAGCGGCGGGCCGGCTCCCCTTCCCTCCGCGCAGCGTGGGGGAAGGGGTTAGGGAATGGGGGGCAATCCCAGCGCCCAAGTGCCCAGCCCTAACCGCTTGTTCGTGGACCCTGGCGGCGGCGCAACGCTCCACCGCTACGAGTCCCCCGCCTCCAGCGCCCTGGCGATGGCGCGGATGTGATCCGGCGTGCTGCCGCAGCAGGCCCCGATGATGCTCGCGCCGAGAGCGCGCACGCGCAGCGCATAACCGGCCATCACGTCGGGTGTGGCATCGTAAACGGCGACGTCCCCTTCCAGGCGCGGCGCTCCAGCATTGGCCTTAGCCACCAGGGGCACGCCTGGCCCGGCGTCCTGCATCCGGCCAATCGCTGCTTCAAGCTCATCCGGCCCCTTGCCGCAGTTGGCCCCCAGCGCCACGACGCCCAACTCGCTCAGGGCGGCGGCGGCCTGTTCCGGCGTGGTGCCCATCATCGTGCGCCCGCGCGTGTCAAAGGTCATCGTGGCGACGACCGGCACCTCTGGCGCGGCCTGACCGCAGCCAGCGACCGCCGCGCGCACTTCTTCCAGGTCGGACATGGTCTCGATCCACAGCACGTCTGCGCCGCCCGCGACCAGCGCCCTCGCCTGTTCAGCAAACGCGGCGGCGGCTTCTCCGGGTGGCAGCGTGCCCATCGGAGCGAGCATTTGCCCGGTCGGGCCGAGCGAGCCAGCCACGACGACCGGCTGCGAGGCAGAGTCAGCCTCCGCCCGCGCTAGGCGAGCGGCGGCACGATTCAACTCGGCGGCGCGCTCCGCCAGGCCATGCATCCCCAGACGCAGCCGGTTGCCCCCGAAGCTGTTGGTGAGGATGATCTGCGCGCCCGCCTGAATGTAGGCACGGTGAATGGCCCGCACGTCGTCCGGGCGCTCGACGTTCCACAGTTCCGGCGCGGTGCCGCGTTGCAGCCCGCGCGCGATCAACATGGTGCCCATGCCGCCGTCAGCGATGATCGGTTGCCCTGCCGCGAGCAGGACCTGCCAGGTTGTTTGCATGGTTGCCTTTCCCTTAACATCACGGCGCAACTGCTCCGTATTCTACTGGAAGTTGCCGCCTTGCGCGAACCGGACGAGTCGCAGCGCGCGTTCCCGATTGATGCCGTTGGCGAAATGACTTCGTGGGGGCGTATCAATACGCCCCATGTGCATTAAGTTAAGGCTTCCAGGGGCGTGGTGTGGGCGGAACGCCCCTCCCCCCTGGCCCCCTCCCCGGCAAAGCCAGGGAGGGGGAAAGTGCCACATCCGGCGGGCAAAGTCCCCCTCTCTAGCTCGGCTGGAGAGGGGGACTTAGGGGGAGAGGCGCAGGCGTGCCGACTTTAGACTTCGGGCCGGCCGCAGCAGAGCAACGCCCCTACACCCACCGGCAGAAGAGAGCATCACCCGCCGCACCGCAAAAAGAGGTGCGCGCCCTGGCGGGCGGCACCTCTGGCACGGGGCAGCTATGATGGAAGGCGTTAGCTGGCTTCTTCGACTTCGATGCCGGCTTCTTGAAGCACCCGAATCACGCTGGAGAGTAGCTCTGAGGGGCCGAACGGCTTGGTGATATAATCGTTCACTTTGGCGATATGCAGCCCCAGCACCTTGTCAATGCTCTGCGCTTTGGCCGTCACGACGATGACGGGGATATCCTGCATACGCTCGTCCGAGCGCATCCGCTGGAAAACTTCCCACCCGTCCATCTCCGGCATCATCAGATCGAGCAGCACCAGGGCCGGCTTTTCGCGCTCGATGGCAGCCAGACCCGCCTCCCCTCCCGCCGCGCCGATGACCTCATAGCCATGCCGGGCGAGAATGAGCCGGACTAATTCGATCATCTCCGGGTCATCTTCAATACACAGGATGTGGACGGACTTGGATTCGTCTGCCATCGTGCCTACTCCAGAGGAAACGAGCGCTCTGCCCTTGCAGCGACCGCCCAGGCGATACCCCCCACTGCAGAAGAAATCATCTGTAGTCGCGTATTACGGGTAGTGTACCATAGGCGCTGTCCGCCTGTCTATACGCCCGCGCCCTGAGGGTCCACGAACAAGTCGTGAACGTGTTTGTCCCCCCCATCCCCGGCCCTTCC
>DYGW01000324.1 GCA_020724485.1 Thermoflexus sp.
GCGAATATCGCCGCTTCAATATCCGCACGGTGACGCACGAAGGCTCCGACGATTACCAGTCCATGCGCGAGGCGCTGGCCCGCCGCTTCCAGCGCCACGCCGACGCTGTCGCCAACCCGTTGCCGGTCGAACCGGGCAAACAGGATCACGACGAGACCTGGCGGCTGCTGCCCGACCTGTTGATCGTGGACGGCGGCAAAGGGCAGCTTGGCGTGGCGGTGGAGGTGCTGGCGCACTTCGGGCTGACGGAGCGCGTGCCGGTCTGCGGGCTGGCCAAGCAGTTCGAGGAAGTGTTCGTGCCAGGCCGGGCCGAGTCAATTCTGTTGCCGCGCCGCAGCGAGGGACTGTTCCTGCTCCAGCGCGTGCGCGACGAGGCGCACCGCTTTGCCATCACCAGTCACCGCCAGCGCCGGAGCAAAACCGGCTTGGCCAGCCAGCTTGAGGAAGTGCCCGGCATCGGCCCGCAGCGGCGCAAGGCGCTGCTAAAAGCGTTCGACCGCGACATCGAAGCCATTCGGCAGGCGAGCATCGAGGAACTGACTGCCGTGCCGGGCATCACCCGCGCCATCGCCGAGAATCTCAAGGCGGTGCTGGGCGGGTAGCCGGGTGCAGCGCGCCGATCCGTCGTAGGGGGTATGGCATACGCCCTGGCGGGCGATCCTCAGCGCCGGAACCAGTTGCGGTTCATCCCGGTCAATTCGTCCAGGTGCAGCATTTCGTCTTCGGTCAGGCGCAGATCAACCGCGCCCAGCGACTCGTCCAACTGGGCGACGGTGTTGGCCCCGACAATCGGCGCGGTGACGAACGGCTGCGTCAGCAGCCAGGCCAGCGCCATCTGCGCGACGGTCGCCCCGCGCTGCTCGCCCATCTCATCCAGCGCGTCCACAATGCGGAAGTTCTGCTCGGTGCGGTAGCCGGCAATGCGCTCGTTCTGTGCCCCGCGCGAATCGGGCGGCACAGTCTCGCGCGTGTACTTGCCGGTGAGGAAGCCGCCCGCCAGCGGACTGTACGGGATCATGCCGATGCCCTGATCCAGGCATAGCGCGGCCAGGTCCGGCTCGACCTCGGCGCGGTTGAGCAGGTTGTAGTGCGGCTGGATGCAATCGTAGCGGGCCAGCCCGTGTTTGTCGCTGATCCACAGCGCCTTGGTCAGCAGCCAGGCGGCGTGATTGCTGGCGCCGATGTAGCGTACCTTGCCCGCGCGCACCAGGTCATCGAGCGCGCGCAGCGTCTCGTCGAGCGGCGTGTCCCAGTCGGGATGGTGGGTCTGGTAGAGGTCAATGGCCTCCACGCCCAGCCGGCGCAGGCTGTCTTCGACGGCGAGCATGATGTGCTGGCGGCTGAGGCCCTCGCCGTTTGGCCCGGCCCACATGCGCCCGCGCACTTTGGTGGCGATGACCACCGTATGGCGCAGCTTGGTCTTGAGCCACTTGCCAATGATCCGCTCGGCGACGCCGCCGGGGTTGCCCGGCGCCCAGAAGCTGTAGATGTCGGCGGTGTCAATGAAGTTGATGCCCGCCTCATAGGCCCGATCGAGCACGCGCAACGCCTGCTGCTCGGTGCTCGTCCAGCGAAAGGTCATCGTGCCCAGGCACAACGCGCTGACTTTCAGCCCCGTCCGGCCCAGCTTGCGATACTCCATGTGCTGCTTCCTCCCTGCTTGGTGATCGTTGTTCCTGTTCCCTCTCTTAGTTAAGCCCCAAGCCAGCGAAAAGTCAAACGCTTCGGCGGGGTCGTCTCACGCTGGGGACGAAATGCCTGAAACGCAGAGCCGCAGAGGGCACGGAGAAGAACAAGAGCTTTTCTTGGCATCTTTCCTCTGCGGTTGAAGCGTCTTTCAGCGGCCAGCAAGCTATAATCTGATTTGCGGCGGCACGCTCTAGGGAAACGCACCCATGCCCATCCACATCACCGACCCGGCCACCGGGGACACCATCACCGCCAACCTGGCGGGCAGCGCGCTGGTCATCTCGCTGCGCTTCGGCGAAAGCTACAGCTTCGACCGCGCCGGGCGGCTGCTCGGCCTGTTCCGCGACGAGCGCAGCTACCAGCGGACGCTCGATCACCGTTTGTTGGAGCGGCTGAGCGGGCGCAACAAC
>DYGW01000070.1 GCA_020724485.1 Thermoflexus sp.
GCACGTGGGAACGTCTCAACGCGGTGCTGCGCGAACGGGTACGCCACCAGCTGGGGCAGTCCGCAACCGAAGCCCAGCACCAGCAACCCCACGATCCCCACCAGCGCGCCAGCGATGCCCAGCGCGACCAGCATTGCCGTGACCCGGCGCAGGGCAGGCCGGGGGTGCGGGTGGTCGGAGAGCAGGGTACCGCGCGCCGGGTCATCAGGCCGGGAAGCCATCGCGCTCATGATCGGTCTCTGCTGTCTGTCTGCGTGGAACGCTACTCCACATGGCCGGCGGCCCTGGACGGCGCGTCTTGGGGCGGCTCAGCGCCTTCGGCCTGGGCAGCAGCCGGGTCGCCGTTGGCTGCGGCTGGGCGATCCCCGTGCGCCTTCTTGAGCACCAGCGCGTCGCCCTGCGCGGTGATGCGCACTGTGTCGCCGGGCTGGAAGCGCTCCTCCAGGATGGCGTTGCTCAGCGGGCGGGTCAGCAGGCGCTGGATGGCGCGGCGCAGCGGGCGCGCGCCGTAGGCCGGGACGTAGCCCTCGCGCAGCAGCAGCGCCCGCGCCCCCTGATCCAGCGCCAGCTTGAGCCGCTGGTCGGTCAGGCGGGCGGTCACTTCCTGGATTTGCAGGTCGAGGATGGCGTCGAGCGTCTGCGGCGAGAGCGGCCTGAAGACGACCACCTCATCCAGCCGGTTGAGGAACTCCGGGCGGAAGTGCTTCTTGAGGTGGAAGTCGTAGTCGGGAAGCTGGTCCGGCTGGGCGGTAAAGCCCAGCCCCTTACCCACGTCGCCGGTGCCGATGTTGCTGGTCATGATCCAGACGGCGTGACGCCCGTCCATCGTCGCGCCCTGCGAGTCGGTCAGGCGGCCCTCGTCGAAGACTTGCAGGAAGATGTCGAACACTTCCGGCGCGGCTTTCTCCACCTCGTCGAGCAGCACGACGCTATAGGGGCGGCGGCGCAGGGCCTCGGTGAGCTGCCCGCCCTGTTCCATGCCCTTATAGCCGGGCGGCGCGCCGATCAGGCGGGCGACGGTGTGCTCGTCGTGAAACTCGGACATATCCAGGCGGATGATGGCGTCTTCGTCGTTGAACAGGAAGGCGGCCAGCGCCTTAGCCAACTCCGTCTTGCCGACGCCGCTCGGCCCCAGGAACAGGAAGACGCCGATGGGCCGCCTGGGATCGCCCAGGCCGGCGCGATTGGTCTTGATCGCGTCGGAGACGATCTGGATGGCGTGCTCCTGGCCGACGACGCGCCGGGCCAACGTCTCGGCCATCTGCGCGAACCGCTGGCGCTCGTTGGCCGTCAACTCGCTGACGGGGATGCCCGTCCACTCGCTGAGCACCTGGGTGATCATGTCAGCGGTGACTTCGAGCGGCGGCGCGTCTTCGTCTTCGGCGGCGTCCGGCGCGTTGGTCTGGATGGCCAGGCGCGCGCACGCCTCGTCGAGCAGGTCGAGCGCCTTGTCCGGCAGCCGCCGGTCGCGGATGTAGCGGTCGGACAGGCGCACGGCGGCTTCGCGCGCTTCGGGCAGGATGGTCACCTTGTGGTGCGCCTCGTAACGCTGGTAGACGTGCTCGACGACGACCAACGTCTCGGCCACGCCCTGCTCGCGGATGTCAATGGTGCGGAAGCGGCGGTCGAGCGCCGGGTCTTTGGCGATGGCCTTGCGGTACTCCTCGAACGTCGTCGCGCCGATGCAGGTGATCTCGCCGCGCGCCAGGGCCGGCTTGAGGATGTTGGCCGCGTCCAGGTTGCTGTCAATGGTGTCGCCCGCGCCGACGATGGTGTGAATCTCGTCAATGAACAGGATCACGTCCGGCGCGTTCTTGGCCTCGTCCACGATGCCGACGATGCGCTCCTCGAACTGCCCGCGCAGGCTGGTTCCGGCGACGAGCATCCCGATCTCCAGCCCGATGATGCGCCGGTTGTACAGGAACTTGGGCACGCGCCCGTGCACGATGTCGTAGGCCAGCCCCTCGACCACCGCCGTCTTGCCCACGCCGGAGTCGCCGAGCAGCAGCGGGTTGTTCTTCTTGCTGCGGCGCAGCGTGCGGGCGATCATGCGAATCTCGGTCTCGCGGCCCACCGCCGGGCCGATCTTGCCCTGGCGCACCTGCGCGGTGAGATCACGCCCGTAGCGGTCGAGCAGCGGGGTGGGCATATGCCGCTCCGCGCCCAGGTCGTCCTCGGCGTCCGGCGAGGAGTCCAGGTCGCCGAAAAGGAACTCGTCGAAGTCGTTGGCGTCGCCGTCCATGTCGTCCAGCAGCCGCTCGATCCAGGCCGACAGGTCGGCTCCCTGGCGGATCAGCACGCGGGCGGCGATCCCCTCGCCTTCCTGCAGCAGCGCGATCAATACTTGCTGCTCGGAGACGAAACGCTCGCCTGCGTCGTCGGCCAGATAGACGGCCATAGCCAGCACGCGGTGCGCGCGTGGGGTGAACGGCGGCGACTCGCTCACCGCGTCGTCGCCCGCACCGATCTCGCGCCGGATCAGGTTGCGAATGGTGCGCGGCTCCATCCCGCTTTCGACCAGCAGGCGGGCGGTGATGCTGCCGGGCAGGCGCGTCATGGCGTTGAACAGGTGCTCGGTGCCGATGTAGTTGTGGCGCAGCCGGGCGGCTTCCTGGATGGCGCCTTCGAGCAGCGGGCTGCTGCGCTTGCGAATTTCCTGCTCGCTGATGTCCAGGGGCGACTGTGGCATACCGCTTTCCCCACCTCATGCCTAAGCGGACGTGCCCACCCAGTATACCGCGTCTTGACTGCTGCGCAGGTTTTTGCACGGTACATGCAAAGGGGGTCAGGCAGTGGGGGCGAGAACGCCGGGCGTTGCCCAGGTGTCAGCGTAGGCGTGCAGACTGTCGTACACGGCGCGCCGCATGACGCCGAGCGAGGTGCTGATCGGGCAGGTCATCTCGCTGAAGATCGGGGACTCGTCTTGCCAGCACAGCAGCGAGAGTCTTTCAGGCGCTTTCCAGACCGTGCTGTTCTAGAAGTGAACTGTCGTGGATCAATACCTCAGTCGGGCCGTCGGCCACCACTGCCCCACCATCCAGCACCACCATGCGCGTGCACAGATCGCGCACCAGGCGCATATCGTGTGACGCAATGAGCAGCGTCTGCCCGTCCAGCCCCTGCAAGAGCTTGATCAGGCTCCGGCGGGCGCGCGGATCGAGACCGGCTGTCGGCTCGTCCAGGGCCAGGATGCGCGGCTCCATGCTCAGCACCGTGGCCAGGGCAATGCGCTTCTTCTCGCCCAGGCTCAGATGGTAGCTCACCCGCCCAGCATAGGCGCTCATGCCCACTGCCGCCAGCGCCCCCTGCACCCGCTCGCGAACCTCGTCTTCTGGCAATCCCATATGCAGCGGGCCAAAGGCCACGTCCTCGAACACGCGGGGCGAAAACAACTGGTCGTCTGGATTCTGGAAGACTAGGCCGACCATAACCCGGATTTGCCCTAGGGTACGGTCGGTCAGCGCCAGTCCTCCCGTGCGAATCGTCCCCTCTGTGGCCCGCAGAATGCCGTTGAGGTGTAGCAGCAGGGTGGACTTGCCCGCCCCGTTCGGACCAACCAGCGCCACTCGCTCTCCGGCCTCCACGCGCAGCGTCACCCCGGACAGCGCGCACTGCCCGTCGGGATAGCAGAACGTCAACTCCTCAATCTCAATCATGGTTAGGCGTGCCTGCCGCTACCCCCACCAGACCACCGCCGCCAGTTGGATGAGGCCCAGGATCGCCAACGGCATGGCACCGGCCAGCACCGCCCGCCAGGAAAGCGGCGGCGGCGCGAGCTGGCGCATTTCCCCGGCGTAGCCGCGCGCCACCATCGCCGCGTAGACTCGCTCGCTGCGCTCGTAGCTGCGCAGAAACAGGTTGCCCACCATACCACCAGTCACTCGCGCCCGCCACAGCAGAGATCCTCCTGCCGGGCGTCCTGCGCCCCAGGCGCTGCGCGCGGCGCGGGCGCGCAGCAGCCGCTGCGCCTCGTCGCTCAGCGTGGACAGGTAGCGAACCATGAAGGCGATCAGCGTCACCAGCGTGCCTGGCACGCGCAGACTGCCTAAAGCCCACACCAGGTCGGCAAAGGGAGTGGTCATGGCTAGCAGCAGCGCGACCTGTACCGACAGCCAGCTTTTGAGCAGGAGGGTGACGAAACGCGCCAGCCCGGCCTGGCTGATGGCGATGCCCCCGCCGATGGCCAGTGTCTCGCCGGGCATGGTGAAGAGCAGCGGCACTGCCGCCAGCATGAAGGGCAAGGCCACGCTCCCCAGGCGGGCCAAGCGTCCGGCGCTCAGCCCGGCCAGCGCCCCCAGCCCGGCCACCAGCGTCCACAGGGCGGGATAGGCGGGCCAGGCGCGCTCTGGCGTCAGGGCGATCCCGCCGATCAGGGCAAAGGCCACCACGACCTTCACGCGCGGATCGCCCTGGTGAAGAGGACTATGGCCGGGCTGGTAGCGGTCGAGGGAGTGGATCATCACATCCTATGGCTGCCGTGCTGATTCTGGCGCGGTCTGGCGCGCGAGCCGGGGCACCCCGAAGCCGATACCTGCCACAATCAGCACGCCGATCACGCCGGCCACAATGGTGGTCAGCGTTTCGTCGTCAATGAAGGGGATGGTATAGTCGGGCAGAATCTCATAGGCGGGTTCTTCAGCCTTGTCAATGAACGCTTTGTCTTCGGCCACGCGCTCCAGGCCGTCCGGGTTGGGGTCGGCCAGCGGCGATACAAACGCAATCGCCAGCGCAATCGCCAATCCGGCGGCGATCAGTGTGGACTGCCGCACGGCAGCGGGCGACGGCGCGCCCAGCAGGTCGGGCCGGGCCTGGCGGATGAAGGCCAGCGCGCCCACCGTGATCAGCGCCTCGCCGATGCCGATCAGAGCGTGAACACTCGCCATGGCGGGCAGCGCCACGTCCAGCGGCGACGTGCCGGAGATCGCCAGTTCTAGCGAGGTGGCAATCGCCGCCAGTTCCACCGACACCCACGCGCCCAGCCCGGCAGCGATCAAGGGGGTGTTGTGCCGGGAGCCTAGCGCCTTGTGCGCCCACAGGTAGACCGCATAGCCGGAGAAGGCGGCCAGGATGCCCATATTGAACACGTTGAAGCCCAGCGCCAGCAATCCGCCGTCTTGGAACAGCAGCGCCTGCACGGCCACGACGGTGGTCATCACCAGCACCGCAGCCCACGGCCCCACCAGCACCGCCACCAACGTGCCACCTATTAGATGTCCTGATGTCCCCCCCGCCACCGGGAAGTTGATCATCTGGGCAGCGAAAACAAACGCCGCCAAAACGCCCATCAGCGGAATCTGGCGGTCGCCAAGCTGCGCGCGCGCCTGGCGCAGCGCCAGCCCTACGAGTACCACCATTGCTAGCCAGCCCACCACCGCCACCGGCGCGGTGAGAAATCCATCAGGAATGTGCATAGCCAGGATCGGTTTCAGGAACATGGCATTTGTCTCTCCTCATCGCTCCAATTCTTCGCTAGACCCAACTATAGCACCGTTCTCACTTATTGTAAAATAATACAATTGTACAGTCTATCTTTTATTGAATTGTGCAACCAGACATCTCGTCGGGCCACGCCCAACGATTGCGGAGAGGTCATCCAGATTGTTTTCACTGCCCACCCGATCATTGCCCCACCGCGCTTGCCTGCGGTATGCTGGGGCGACACCACACCGCCGACCGTTACCGGCCCAGGCCGGGGAGGAGCCGCCCGATGGACCCTAGCGCACTGATTGCCCTGCTCGTCGGCTTGATCGTGCTCATCCTGCTGCTGGCCGGGCTGTGAGGACACCCTGACGCACGAATGAGAGGGAAGCTGTTGAGAGTGCTCGCCGGAGACGGCGTCGCCCTGAGCCGGGCGCGGACTGTGTCCGCCCTGGCGGGGCTGGCGCTGGCAGTGGGCGGCTACGCCTGGCAGGTGGAAACGCGCTGGCTGCGCATCACCCGCCTGACGGTGCGCGTGCCAGGGCTGCCGCCTGCCTTTGAGGGCTATCGCATCGCCCACCTGTCCGACCTGCACCTGGGCGTGCGCCTGAATCACGCCCGCCTGCCGCTGATTGCCGCTGCCGTCCAGCGCGAGCGCCCCGACCTGATCGCCCTCACCGGCGACTTCGCCACCGGCGGGCGCGACGGCCTGGCCGAGGGGGAGGCGCTGCTGGGCGCGCTGCGCGCTCCCGACGGTGCCTGGGCCGTGCTCGGCAACCACGATCACTTCGTCGGGCCGGATCGCGTGGCCGCCATGCTGCATGCGGCGGGGATCGGGCTGCTGCACAATGCCTCGCATACGCTGCGACGCGGCGGCGATCCCCTCGTGCTCGCTGGAGTGGACGATGCCGTGCAGGGCGCACCGGATTTGCGTGCGGCCCTGGACGGCGCTCCGCCCAACCAGCCAGCCATCCTGCTCGCCCACGCGCCGGACTTCGCCCCGCGCGCCGCCGCCGACCCGCGCCTCGCGCTGCAACTTTCCGGTCACTCGCACGGTGGGCAGGTGCGTCTACCCGGCGGACGCCCGCTTGTCCTGCCGTGCGGCGGCAAGGCGTACCCGGCGGGGCTGTACACCATCGGCGATCTGCAGCTTTTCGTCACGACAGGGACGGGCACCGGCTGGTTCGTCGTCCGCTTCAACTGCCGCCCGGAGTTCGCTGTGCTCACCCTGGCGGCAGGCCCCGCACGGCGAAAGATCGTCTAGGCGATGAGGCGGATTCCTCGTATACTTGGTAGCATCCGCCGGGATGTCCGGCGCATTGTGTGGCTATTGCTCCTGAGGATGGTACAGCAAGCGATGTCTATCGTCCGCACCTCACCGATTCTGCCGCCCGACCAGCGGCCCGCCTGGGACACGATCCTGCCCATGCCCGCCTCGCGCGTCTCGACGCGCAAGCCGATTATTATCGGGCACCGGGGTGCCGCCGGCTTGGCCCCCGAGAACACGCTCGAGGCGCTCCAGGTCGCGCTAGACCTGGCTATAGATGGCATCGAGTTTGACGTGCAGCGCAGTAAGGACGGAGTCCTCGTCGTCTTCCACGACGAAGACCTGGACCGTGTGACGAACGGGACGGGCAAGGTGTGGGACAAGACGCTGGCCGAGCTAAAGGCGCTCGACGCCGCGATCCAGCACGACGACTATCACAACGTGCGCATCCCCACGCTGCGCGAGACGTTCGAGCTCCTGCGCACCTGCGAACAGCTCCTGATGATCGAGCTGAAGGAGCCGTGGCGCTATCCCGGCGTCGAAGAGCAGATCGTCGCGCTGATTCGCGAGTTTGACCTGGTGGAGCGTTCGCAGGTGCGCACCTTCTACCACGACGCGCTGCACACCATTCACCGCCTGGCTCCGGAGATCGCCGTCTCGGAGCTGTGGCTGGATCGGGTACCGGAAGACGACGAGGTGATCTACAAGACGGTCAACTGCCATCACATTCTCTACACGGCAGAGAACGTCGCTCGGCTGCACCGGCGCGGCGTGCAGGTGACGGCCTGGACAGTCAACGAGCTGGACGACGCGCGGCGGCTGATCGCCATGGGCGTGGACGAGCTGACGACCAATTACCCGGATCGCCTGCTGACCCTCTTTTCGTGATCGAGCGCGCGCGCGGCCCTGGGGCCGCGCGCTGGTTTTGGGGCGCGAGACCCGTGCGCTATTGGATTGACGGCCATAACCTGATCGGGCAGCTTCCAGGCATCAGCCTGGACGACCCGGACGACGAGGCCAAGCTGGTTGGCTGGCTCAAGCAGGTCATGGCCCGCCAGAACGACCGCTGCACTGTGTTCTTCGACGCGGGATTGCCGGGCGGCCCTTCGCACGAACTATCATCGGGCGGGGTCAGAGTCGTCTTCGCGCACGGGGGAACCGACGCCGACCGCATGATCATCGCCCGCATTCGCAAAGCGCCCGATCCCGGCGCGGTGACGGTAGTCAGCGACGACTGGCAGGTGAGAGACGCGGCGCGCCAACGCCGAATGCACGTCATCAGCGCGACGGACTTCGCGCGCCTGCTGAGCGCCCCCACACCCCCCGCTGCTACAGACGATAAAGACCCCAACCCGCGCCTGTCGCCGCAAGAAAAGGCGTATTGGATGGCCGAGTTCGGCGTCGAAGATGACGAGTAGGGTCGGGGGCCGCTGCGGACGCGGTTTTTCTCACAGTTCTCTCATATTTCATTCACGAAAATCTCAGATGCGCGGTCTATCATAAGACATGAAGCGTCTCTTCCTGATCGGATGCAGTGGCTCATGTACTGGGATAGAAGTGGCTTGACGGAAGAGTAAGAGACGCTTTGGCCTAGCATGCACGGAGATGCGCGTCGCCGGTAGCGTTGTTAGGCCTACACCTAGGGTCGTTTGTGGTGTCCCCCCCTCGCCACAAACGATCCTATCATTGGGGGTGGTGGTCAGCCGTCAGCAGTCAGCGAAGAGCAGCCAGCATGTGCCGGGCCATGCTTTGGAGCGTGGCGTAGAGGCGTATCGCCATACATACGCATTAAGCTAAGGCACCTGGCGGGAGCGTCTAGGCGGAAGCCCCTCCCTGGTTTTGCCAGGGAGGGGGAAAGTGCCGCGTCCGGCGATCAAAGTCCCCCTCTCTAGCTCGGCTGGAGAGGGGAATTTAGGGGGTGAGGCGTGTGCAGACCGGCTTAAGTTGGTGCATGTGGGGGGCGTATATGCGATACGCCCCCACGTCAGGCTCTTCTTGCCGGGCCGCGCTAGGCCGACTGGCCGGGCACGGCGGGCACCGTCTCAGGCATCTGGCCGAAGTCGAACAGGCTCCCCATGCCCGATCCCCGGTTCTGGCGGCCCCCGAAGAATTTGTCCATGAACGGGTGCTGGTCGAGGAACTGCTCCAACTGGCCGCCCCAGTTGAAGCCGCGTCCCTGCCCCATGCCGCCCCAGCCGGGCATATTGCCCCACATCTCTGGCCAGCCCTCGAAGGGATGGCCGGGCACCATCATCCCGCCCCAGTACTGGACGCTGCTTGGGCCGAGCGTCACCTCGATGGCGAGTTCCTCGTCACCGCGCCGCACGGTCAGCGTCACCACGTCGCCTTCTTCATAGGCAATCAGGCGGTCGCGCAGCGTGCGCTCTTCATCCACGACATCGCCATCTACGGCCAGGATGATGTCATCCACCTGTAGTCCGGCCTGTGCGGCGGGCGTGTCCTCATAGACTTCGAGGATCAGCGCGCCCTCGGTCACGGGCAGATCTTTCTCGGCGGCCAGGTCGGCGTCAATCGTCTGGAAGCTGACGCCAAGCTGCGACGGGCGCGCAGTGGGCATCATGGGCATGACGCCCTGCCAGCCGCCGAACACCGTCGCCGGATCAACCGAGATCTCGATCTCCTCGCCGCCGCGCTGCACGGTGAAGACCAGCGGCTCGTCACCGAAGCGGAAGAGGCGCAGCATCATGCCGGGCAGATCGGTGTCAATTGGCTCGCCGTTGATGGCGGTGATCACGTCGCCTTCCTCAAAGCCCGCATCTACCAGCGGCGAGTCCGGGTCAATCGCCTGAACGAGCAGCCCCTCGTCGGTGAGTTCCAGGTCGAGGCCGAGCAGGTTCAGCGCGCCGCGCAGCACGGGGCCGGTCTGCGGCGCGAGGCTCGTCACGCTGGGCTGTTCGCCGAGCACGACCGTCACCTCGCGCGATTCGCCGCGCCAGACGACCGTCAGGGTCACCTCATCACCGGGCGCATACGAGCCGATCACGTCCACAAGCTGTGCGGCGGTCTCAATGGCCGTCTCGTCAACGGCCTGGATCACGTCACCACGCCGCAGCCCGGCTTCGTCGGCGGGCGAGCCGGGCACGACCAAGCGCACGGTCACGCCGTCGTCGCTGTCGGCCACCGAGACGCCCAGCCACGCTTTGGCGTCCGTCTGGGCGGCCCGCTCAGCGGCGGGCATCAGGTTCGCGGCGCTGGCGCTCAGCACGCCCAGCCCGCTCAAAGCTAACGCGACAGTTAGCAGGACGATCAAAGTGCGTTTTTGCAGCATACCAGTTGCCTCCTTATAGCACACTCCACGATACTGCCCTCTAGTGTGCTGCTGATTTGTAAAAACTGTGTAACCCCAAGCTAAGAATGCGCTTAGAAATGCGACGGCCTCAGCGCGTGCGCGGCAGGCGCACCGGGCGCAGGTTGGGGATGGTATCGCGGATTGAGGCCTGATGCGTCTGATCAGCCACCAGCGGCAGCCGGATGGTGAACGTCGAACCGCTGCCTGGCTCGCTGGTGACCGTGATCTGCCCGCCGTGCGCTTCGGCCAGCCACTTGGCGATGGACAGCCCCAAGCCAGTGCCGCCCTGGACGCGCGAGCGCGCTTTGTCCACGCGGTAGAAGCGGTCGAAGATATGCGGCAGGTCTTCGGCAGGGATGCCGATGCCCGTGTCGGCCACGTTGACATCCACCCATTGGCCGTCGCGCCGCAGCCCCAGCGTCACCGTGCCGCCCTCCGGCGTGTACTTCAGCCCGTTAGAGACCAGGTTGAGCAGAAGCTGCTTGATCCGGTCTGGGTCGCCGATGACGCGCGCCGGTTCGACCGGGCCAAGCGCCACCGTCACCGCGTCGCTGAGCACGCGGGCCTGGTTGAAGACTTCGACGACGATGGAATCAAGCTCGACCAGTTGGCGCTCCAGTGGCAACCGCCCGGCGTCGGCTTTGGCCAGCAGCAGCAGGTCTTCGACTAGGCGCGACATGCGCCGCGCCTCGCCGTCAATGGCGGCGATGGCCTCCTCGTCATACCCGAAGCGGCGCATCAGGTCCACGTTGCCGCGAATGGTCGTCAGCGGCGTGCGCATCTCGTGCGAGACATCGGCCACAAAGCGGCGCTGTACATTGAACAGCCGCTCCAGCCGCGCCAACGTTTCATTGAAGGTTTGGGTGAGCTGGCCCAGCTCGTCGGGCGGCCCGTCGTAGGGAATGCGCCGGCTGAGGTCGTCGGCGGCGGTGATCTGGCGGGCGGTCTGGGCGATGGTGTCAACAGGCTGCAGCGCGCGCCGGGTCAAATAGTCGCCGAGGAGCAGCGCCGCCAGCATGGTCAGCGCGCCGCCGATCAGCATGATCTTGAGCAGCCGGTCAATCGCCGCATCCATCGTGCGCAGCGATTGCCCGGTCTGGATGGCGCCGCGTAGCTCGCCGTTGATCTCCAACGGCACGGTGACCACGCGCAGATGGTGGCCGTTGACCGTCACATCACGCCGGACTTGCTGGGAGCTGCCCAGCGCCCTGGAGTCGAGGGGGCCGGTCAGTCCGATGCCCAGCAAGCTCCACGAGTAATCGTAGAGGACGACGCGATCGGTCGAGGAGTCGCGCAGCCAGATTTGCACGTACAGGCCTGGCGTGTCCAGGCTGTTGACGCGCATCCGCGTTAGCTCGCTCAGCAGCGGGTTCTGCAGCGTGGCCGGGATGGCGCCCAACACCGCTTCCAGGTGCACGTCGTTGGCCGCTTTGAGCAGCGTCTCGTCCACCTGGCGGCGCATCGTCCAGTTCAGCACGCTGAGCGTCGCCGCGCTGAATAGCAGCATGGCGATGGCCAGCAGGCTGGCATAGAGGAATGTCAGGCGGGTGCGGATGCTCATCACAGGCTAACCGGGTTGGGAATTACTCGTGCGCAGAGGCGCAGTTGCGCGCTGCCTGCTTATCCATTGTAGCATTCAAATGTTAACGCCCCATGAGAGTCCGCTGCGAATCGCGTGATTCCCCTGGGGCGCGAGGGTGTTGGGGACGGCATGGTTGCGTGGGGGCGCGACGGCCCGCACCCGGACTCACTCGTCTTCGCGCAGCACGTAGCCCACGCCGCGCACCGTATGGATGACGCGCGGCTCGCCTTTCTCCTCAGTCTTCTGGCGCAGATAGCGCACGTAGACCTCAATGATGTTGCTCTCGCCGCCGAAGTCGTAGCCCCACACGCGGTCGAAGATCATCTCGCGGGTGAGGACGCGGCGTGGGTTGCGCATGAATAGCTCCAGCAGTTCGTACTCCTTCGCCGTCAGGTCAATGTAGCGGTCGCTGCGCTGGGCGCGGTGCGTGCCCGTGTCGAGCGTCAGGTCGCCGAACTTGAGCACTTCCGGGCGCGAGGAGGGCGCGGCCCGGCGGAACAGGGCGCGGATGCGCGCTAGCAATTCATCAAAGTCGAAAGGCTTGACCAAGTAATCGTCCGCCCCGGCGTCGAGGCCGGTCACGCGATCCTGCACGTCTTCCTTCGCGGTGAGCATCAAGATCGGCACGTCGCTGGCGGCGCGCAGGCGGCGGCAGACTTCCAGCCCGTCCAGGCCCGGCAGCATCCAGTCGAGGATGACCAGGTCGGGCAACTGCTCGCGCGCCATTTGCAGACCGCTGGGGCCATCGTAAGCCACGTCAACGCGATAGCCTTCGTAGATCAGGCCGCGCTTGACGAACTGCGCGATGCGCTCTTCGTCCTCGATGACCAGGATACGCTCTGCCATCGCCGGTGTCCTTTCGCCATGCGTGCGGCGCGCGGGCCGCACATCCCCCTTGTGAAGAAACCAATTCATATCTGCATCATGGGGTTCTGCGTCTGGAGTTCTGAGTCAGAGAGTGTCCCTTGTTCCAGACTCAAGACTCCTCACTCAGAACTCAGCACCCGCAGCGATGGTGCGACATCGTTTTGGCTCCCCTATGAGACCCTATTATCGCGTCGCCCAGCGCACCTCGCTGACCGGCCCCGCCGTCCGCACCTGGATCAGCTGACCGGTGAGCATGTCGAGCAGCACCAGGCTCCCGGCGGCGCGCCCGTCCTCGCCATAAGTCATCCCGCGCAGTCCGGCCACGATCACCGGCTCGCCTTGCCCCGCCACGCCAAGCTGCGGCGCGCTGGCGAAGCCCCCCGCGCCCACAGCCAGCGGCGCGTAACGTCCATCGAGCGTGGGGGCGGCCAGAACGCGCACATACTGCGGGCCGATCTCCGCTGAGGTGGCGACCAGCGCGTACCAGACCCCGGCTTCGCTGCGGCGCACGTCCAGCACGGCGGTGCCGCTCGCTAGCAGTTCGCGCGGCGGCGACCCCGCCGGCGCAGCCGGGTTGAACAGGTAGAGGCCCGGTGTCTGGTAGCCCCACGCCGAGGCCCAGGCCAGCACGCGCCCGTCGTCAGTCCAGGCGCTCTCGCCCGCGACTACATTGGCCATGAAAAGCTCCGCGCCCGTGCCCACATCGAGCACGGCGGTCGTCGCGCCCTCCCAGAAGCCCACGCCAACCAGCAGCCGCGTCCCGTCCGGACTCCACTGCGGGTCGAAGTACACACGCACGTCGCCAGGCGACACGTTCTCGGCGAATAGCACGTTCTGCGCGATCAGGCGCGGCGGGCTGCCGCCGTCTGCTGGCGCGACCCACAGCCCGCGCCCGTCATGGTAGGCGAGGCGCGTCCCATCGGGACTCCAGGCCGGGTGCGGGGGCCGGACATCACCTTCGAGGGTAGCCAGAGCGCGCTGCTCCGTCCCGTCCAGGCGGGCGACGACCAGCACGCGCCCGGTCGCGTAGGCGACCCAGTCACCGGACGGCGCGAGGCCGTAACCGGTCACGGGCGTGGCGGACGCGGTGAGCGCCTGCGGCGGGCCTCCCGCCCGCGCCAGCCGCCAGACCTGAGTGACGCCCGCCGCGTCCGGTGCCAGGAAGGTCAGGTCGGCGGGCAGGGCGAGGACGCCGTCTGGAGCCTCCAGCAGCGGCGGTGGGAGCGGCCCCCAGTCGAAGGCCAGCGCCCCGGCGGTGCCCGGCACGAGGACGTTGCCATCGCGCACGACGCCCCCCGCCGCCAGGTACGAGGGCACGGGCGGCTGCGGGCGCGCGGGGACACCCGGCGCTGCCGCCAATGCCCATGCGCCCTGCGTGCCGCTGATGCGCGTGGCGTTCCCGCCCACGTCGCTGGCGATCAGGGTGAGAGGGTCGGCCCAATAGAGTTCGATCCAGGGACCCTGCACCGTACTAAACAGCGGCGTGCCATATTCGCCCGCACCCAGTTCCACAATGCGCACCCCGCCGGGCACAATGTAGGCGATGCGCGCTGCGTCCGGCGACCAGGCGATGGTCTGCGCTGGGCTGCTATCTGGCGGCGGGTTGTCGCCGAACTCCAACACATAACCGCTCTGGCCGGCCAGTTGCGTCACGACAACGAGGTTGTTGGCGGGCGTGCGGTAGACAACCCACTCGCCGTCCGGGGCGATGTCGAAATCAGCGACGGGCTGGCCGGGGCTAGAGATCACCGTCTGGCCGCCGTTGACCGGGTCTACGTAGATCAGGTCATGCTGCGAAGTGAGGATATAGAGCGGCGCGGGCAGCGGGAACGCCCCTTCCTGCGCGCGCGCCAGGGCGACAGGCATCGCTGCCAGCGCCACCAGACTCACCATCACCGCCAGCCGGAGGAGTCGGGTCATGGGCCTCTCTCGTTTCGTGCCGTCCGTGCTGCCGTGCAGTATAACAGCGAACCGCCGCATGTGACCAGTCCGGCGCTTTCCAGGTTTTGGGGCGGGATTCTTTGAACCACTGAGACGCAGAGGACGCGGAGAAGAACTTGCAGAGCGTTCTTAAAACGGTTCTTCCTCTGCGCTCTCTGCGTCTCTCTGCGACGATCCTTTGCCCCAGACAGCAAATGCGCGTATCCTGCTTGGCACGGCCATCCCCAACCAGCGCCGTCAGCCGCCCGGCTTGCGCCCGACAAACGTGCTCAGGTAGCCCTCGTCGCTCACTTCGATCACCTCCCAGCCGGGGAAATAGCCGGGTAGCTCGCCCAGGCGCAGCATGTGCGCAGGGGACACAGAAGGCCGGCGCGCCCGCTGGCGGATGTTGAACGTCTGGTAGATGACCAGCCCGCCAGGGCGCACGCGCTCGCGGATGGCTGGGAACAGCCCCCGGTCGAGGAAGCGGAAGACGAGCACCAGATCGTAGGGGTAGGCCGGCAGGACGAAGTGATCCAGATCGGCCACGACGAAATTGACCCCGGCCAGGCCGCGCCGTAGCATCTCCGACCGCGCCAGGCGCAGCGCCGCCAGGCTGATGTCGAACGCATCAACCGTGTACCCCTGGGCCGCCAGCCACAGCGCGTTCTGGCCCAGGCCGCAGGCCAGCTCCAGCGCGCGCAGACCCGTGCCGCGCGGCGCACAACGCTCCAACAGCGGGTTCGGCCCGCGCTTGAGCTTGTCAACCGGATCGGCGTAGCGGCGATCCCAACGCTCCCGGTCGGACTCAGCCATCCGTCCCCCTGGCCTGGGCGCGCCCCATGAACACGGGGAGATAAGCGGCGATGTCCGGCACGGCAGCCAGGCTCTCGCGGTCGCCGGGCAGGGCCATCATGCGCGGATAACGCTCCCGCATCCGGTGGGCGTGGTAGGCGTCGCGCACGTCTTCCCAGGCGGGCAGTCGCCAGTTGGCGGGCAGCGCCAACATCCCGGCGATGGCCCGCACGCGCTGCCCGTGCAGGCTGTTCCAGGGATCGCGCCCGCCGCCCATGATCACCGCCCGCGCGCGCTCCTGCTCCGCCTCCGATTCGCCGGTCTGTCCCGCCAGCTTGCCGAACAGACTCCCGCTGAGCCGCTCGAACAGCTTGCCGGCCTGCTGCGGGCTGACCCCCTGCTCCCGCGCCACGTCATGCAGGCCAGGGGGCAGGCCCGCGCTGGCAGAGTCGCTCTCCAGCGGCGCGACGCGCACCTCTCCGGCGAACGCACGGCGCAGGTCGTCAGGCGCAGCGCCCGCGCGCAGGTACGGGGCGAAAGCGTCGGCGTCCTCGCGGTGAGCACCGTCCGCACCGACCAGCGCGAATCCGCCCCCGTCCCCTTCCAGCCAGGCGACCAGCAGCGCGGTGCCCAGCGCCGCCGCCAGGTCTGGCAGTAGCGCCGCGTCCAGGTCGCCGAGCACGCGCACCCAGCCGTCCTGCGCCGGGGCGACGAACAGCCGGACGAGCGCGGTTAGCTCTGGCGGCGTGCCCGTCCCGCCGGGGAACGGGTCATAGGGCGCGCAGCCGCGCCGGGTGAGCAGCGCGCGCAGCGCTTCAGCGACAGCGCTTGTGTCCGCGCCGGGAATGAACAGGCTGTGCCAGGTCTGCGACATGGGGCGCTCTCTCCTTCGCTGGTCGGCGGGTGCGCATCACGCGACGCGCCAGCGGCGCGACGCACGTCTGGCGCACCAGTTTAGCGGATTCTGGCGCAGGCGCTATGAGATCGCTCGGTCCCGCCATAGACTTCCGAAGTTTCCGAAAACTTCGGAAGTCTTCTGGCAACTTCGGAAGTCTGGCGGGGGAGGGGTGAGGTCACTACCCCCGCCCGGCCCGCAGCCGCCAGTCCAGCGCGCTCCACCGCTGGGCGACCTGGTCGTTGCGCACGGCGATGGCGATGGCTTTGCGCGTGCCGACCAGCACGACAAGCTGCCGCGCGCGCGTCACGGCGGTGTAGA
>DYGW01000071.1 GCA_020724485.1 Thermoflexus sp.
CAGGGTCCACGAACACCCTGTTAGGGCTGGGCACTTGGGCGCTGGGATTGCCCCCTATTCCCCAACCCCTTCCCCCACGCTGCGCGCAGGGAAGGGGAGCCGGCCCGCCGCTTTTCTCCCTTCCCCCCTCGTGGGGGAAGGGCCGGGGAGGGGGGGACAAACACGTTCACGACTTGTTCGTGGACCCCCCGCACCAGATTACCTCATTCCCTGCCCCCCGATCATGTTACAATAGGCACCATGCTTCGCCGTCTCGCCGAGACCTCACCGCGCGGAAGCCTGGTATGATCACCGAACGCCTGTATTACGCTGATTCGTACAGCACCACCTTTGAAGCGAATTTGATCAGCACTACCACCGTCAACGGGGCGCCGGCGGCGATCCTCGACCGCACCTGCTTCTACCCGACCAGCGGCGGGCAGCCGCATGACACGGGGACGCTCAACGGTGCAGCAGCGCTGGATGTGATCGTCCGCGAGTCCGACGGGGCGGTGCTGCACGTCCTCGACCGGGCGCTGGGGGCAGGCCGCGTCTCCGGCCAGGTGGACTGGGTGCGGCGCTTCGACCACATGCAGCACCACACCGGCCAACACATCCTCTCGCAGGCGTTCGTGCGCCTCACCCGCGCCGAGACGGTCGGCTTCCACATGAGTCCGGACAGCATCACCATTGACCTAAACCGGCCCGATCTCGCCCCGGCGACGGTAGACGCCGCCGAAGACCTGGCCAACCAGATCGTGACCGAAAACCGCCCGGTGCGCGCCTGGTTCCCCGCTGACGACGAGTTGGCGGCGCTGGCCCTGCGCAAAGTGCCGGACGTGGAGGGCAAATTCCGCGTGGTGGCGGTCGAGGGGTTCGATGTCACCGCCTGCGGCGGCACGCACGTCGCCCGAACGGGCGAGATCGGCCTGATCAAAGTCCTGCGCACCGAGCGGCGCGGCGACATCCTGCGCGTGGAGTTCCGCTGCGGGGGGCGCGCGCTGCGCGATTACCGCCTCAAGAACGCGCTGCTGCACCAGATCGCCGCCGAGATGACCACTGGCTTCGCCGATCTGCCGGCGGTGCTGGCCAAGCTGCGCGATGAGAACAAGGCGCTGCGCCGCGATCTGCGCCAGGTTCAGGCGCTGGCCCTGGCCCACGAAGCTGAGACGCTGTGGGCGGCGGGCGAGCAGGCCAGCGGAGTCCGGCTCGTGCTGGCGGCCTTCGCCGAGCGCGACGCGGGCGAATTGCGCCAGCTTGTCCAACAGGTCATCGCCCGCCCGTCAACGGTGATGGTGTGCGCGGCGAGCGGGGCCAAAGCCCAACTGATCGCCGCGCGGTCGGACGACGTGGCGCTGGACATGGTGGCCGTGCTCAAGCGCGGGCTGGCGGTTTGGGGGATTGAGCGGGGCGGCGGTCGCCCATCGTTCGCGCAGGGCGGCGGAGGCGCCGTGTCGCCGGCGGAGGTGCAGGCCGCGCTCCAGGCAGCGGCAGAGCATATCCGGCAAGCGGGCGAATATCACACGAGTGAGGATGGAGAACAGTGCGCGAGTTAGCTCCTGGTGTCTTTGTCGAGACAGGTTACCGGCTGGTCAACGCCGGGGCCATCCTGACCGGCGACGGGTGGGTGTTGGTGGACGCGCCGCCCTACCCGCGCGACGCGCAGCATTGGCGCGATACCCTGGCGGAGATCGCGCCCCTGCCGGTGCTGGCGCTCATCCTCACCGACAGCCAGCGCGACCGCCTGCTGGGAGCCTGCTGGTTCGGCGCGCGGGCGATTGTCGCTCACGAGGAAACCTTGCTTCAGATGGCGAATCTGCCACAGACGTTCCTCGACAGCGCCAGTGACGCGCTGGCGTCGAATGCGTTGGAGCGCGAGCAGTTCGCGTCGGTTCGCCTGCTGACGCCCAACGTCGGCTTCACCGAGTGGATGCAGCTTCGCTTTGGGGCGTGGCACATCCCTTTGCTGGCGATGGCCGGCCCCACGGCGGGCAGCGTGTGGGTGCACCTGCCAGAGCAGCGCGTGCTCTTCACCGGGCCGAGCATCTGCGTGGACGAGCACCCCCACATCGCCAGTTGCCACACGAAGGACTGGCTGGAGAATCTGACCGAGCTGCGCCGCCCGCGCTTTGCGGCGGACATCATCGTGCCAGGGCGCGGGCCGGTGGTGGACAAGAGCGCCACCGAGCCGATCTCCAACTATCTGCGAGTGGCGCGGCGGCGGGTGTACAGCCTCTACCGGGCGGGCCGCCCGCGCGCCGACACAGCCGCGTTGGTGCCGGAGTTGCTGGAAATGTTTCCCTACGACACGGGCGACAGCGAGAACGTCCAGCGGCGCATCAAGAGCGGCCTGGATCGCATCTACGAGGAGTTCAAGACTTCCGACCGGCTCAACGACCTGGCATCCAGGTAGGGCGCGGGCGGGGAGCGCCAGCTTTCGCCTGCAAGCGGATGCCCTCGGCTATTCTGGCCCCAATCTATCCAGGACTCTAACCGCAGTGCACAAGACGGCCAACACCGCCCGTTACTTCAACCGGGATTGATGCATTGCTGTGCTCTACTACTTGCAAATTACACCGTTCTGTAGGAAGATAAAGGGTGTTGGTCTAAAGACAAAGCGCTTAGATTGAATCTCGCGCCGGGTTAACCGGTTGGCTCTGTCCTAGGGGTGGGGAGAGCGTAGCACACGGCCCAATATCTCCGGCTGGCTCTAGGGGATGGCGCCGTCTCATCCTGTCCTCGGCTCGGCACAGGCGCGCCGCCAGGCGAAGCGTCTATGGGCCTTGTGCTCCAGTCGTTGAACGTTAGCGGTTCTCAGGTGCTTTAGTTGGTGGTGGGGGGCACTGGCAACTAATGCTACGGAAAAAACAACTTAGACGGCTCCTCGGCAAGACTCGACGCGCAGCGCCTCTCGCTTTTCTCGATACTGTTATCCTTCTGCTGGCGTACTTCTCCGTGTATTCAGTACGCACGATGAGCGCCCTGGCTGAGCTTGGCCGGCAGGGGGCCGAGTTTATGGCCCTGGCCATCGTGACGATGGTGCTCTCCCTGTTCGTGGCGGGCGGCTATAACCGCCTCTGGTCGCGCACCAGCGGCCACGACGTGACGGTGATTGTCAACGGGGTGGCCCTGGCGTCAGTGGTGCTCCTGCCCATTGATTTCTTCTGGCGGCCCCGCCCCGTGCCGCTGAGCGTGGTCGTCGTCGGCAACGGCATGGCACTGATGGGCTTTGTCGCCGTGCGCTACCGGTCGCGGCTGATCAGCGGTCTCTCGTGGCGCTGGCGGGCCATCTGGCACCAGGAGTTTCCACAGCAAGGCACGCGGGTGCTCATTGTTGGCGCTGGCGATGCCGGCCAGGCGACCGCCTGGCGCTTGAAGCATCGCGCGCCCGACCACGAGCACCGGTACGACGTGGTCGGCTATGTGGACGACGACCCGGAAAAGCTCCATATGTACATCGAGGGCTGCCAGGTGCTCGGCACCTGCGCTGACATCCCCGATCTGGTCAAGAAGCGCGCCGTCGAGCTGATCGTCATCGCCATCCACAAAATCAGCGGGGCCGACTTTCGCGCGGTGCTCGCCCAGTGCGAGAAAACCGACGCGCGCATCAAGCTGGTCCCCGACCTGTTCGCCCAGATGGACGCCAAGGCGGGCGTCCCGGTGCTGCGCGACATTCGCGCCGAGGACTTGCTGGGCCGCCAGTCGGTAGGCTGGCACGAGGGCGTGGACGCCAGCCCCGTGTCCGGCAAGGTTATCCTGGTCACTGGGGCGGCTGGCTCGATTGGCGCGGAGCTATGCCGCCAACTCCTGCGCTACCAGCCGGTCAAGCTGATCATGCTCGACAACAACGAGAGCGGGCTGCACGATCTGGTCACTGAGCTGCTCAACGACCGGACGCGCGCTGTGCTCGTGCCCTATCTGGCCGATGTCACCCAGCGCCCCGCGCTGAACCGTCTCTTTGCCCAATTTCGCCCGCAGGTGATCTTTCATTCGGCGGCCTACAAGCACGTGCCCATGCTGCAATATTATCCTGCCGAGGCTGTGCGCGTGAACGTCGGCGGCTCGCAGCAGGTCGCCGGGCTGGCGCGCGATTATGGGGCGGAGCGTTTCGTGCTCATCTCGACCGATAAAGCCGTCCACTCGACCAGCGTCATGGGGGCGAGCAAGCGCCTGTGCGAGTTGCTCATGCACGCCCTGGCCCAGCAACCCGGCAACCGCACGCTGTTCACATCGGTGCGCTTTGGCAATGTGCTGGGCAGCCGGGGCAGCGTGGTCCCGACCTTCGACCGCCAGATCGATCGGGGTGGGCCGGTCACTGTGACCGACCGCGAGATGATGCGCTACTTCATGACCATCCCCGAAGCGGTCAACCTGGTGATTCACGCGGCCTGCATGACCACAGGCGATGACCTGTTCATGCTGCAAATGGGCGAAGAAGTGCGCATCATCGAGCTGGCCGAGCGCATGATCCGCCTGCGCGGGCTGCGCCCCTACACAGACATCCCGATCGTGATCACCGGCGTGCGCCCCGGCGAAAAGCTGCGCGAGGAGTTGTACGCCGAATTTGAGACGATGCTGCCCACCGTCCACCCCTCCATTGTCCAGCTTGCCAGCCAGCGCAATGGTTTGCAGCCTACGTCGTTCAACGACCAGCTTACCGCTCTGTTTACGCAAGGCTTCGCGGAGGGAGAGGACCCGCTGGGCGTCCTGAGTGGCCTGATCAGCCTGGGTGAGCGCGAGATGGAATTTAACGAGATGTAGCATCAAGCAGTCGCCCCCCACTGACTTACGCCTCACTGGGCGCACCCTGGCGAGGCGTTATTTGTTTATGTACTTACAATGGCGCTTTGCAGAGAGTCTTCCTGTTGCGTAGGATCAAGGTGGCGCTGAACCGGTGGGGCCTCTGATCGCAGCATCCCCCAGGCGAGAAGCTGCCCCCTAAGCCGCCTTAGCGGACGATATGTGCCAGAGGAGAGAAGTATGGCTCAGGCAGAGACTGGCCTATCGGGCCGAGTTGAGCAGTACATCGAGGCGCTGCGCCGCCTACAGCGCGGCGACTTCGCCGGCGCAGCGTTGGTCGTCTCCACCAACGGTGAAGCCGATCCGCTTGGCCAGGCGCTGGGAGCGCTGGCTCAGACGCTCGCCGGCTGGACGCGCGAAACCGAGCGTTTCGACCGCCTCGTCCAGCGGGTGAATGCGGGTTTGCTGCTGGACGAAATCCTGGACAGCGTTTACGACGATTTCCGCGATCTCATCCCCTATGATCGCCTCGGCCTGGCGCTGCTTGACCCCGACGGCCAGACAGTCCGCTCCCGCTGGGCCAGGATTGACGGCGGCCACATTCACCTGCGTCGAGGGTACGCCGCGCCCCTGGCCGGCAGCAGCTTGCAGACGATCTTGGAAACGGGCCAGCCGCGCATCCTCAACGACCTGCCGGAGTACCTGCGCCGCAAGCCTGAGTCCGAGTCCACGCGCCTGATCGTGGCCGAGGGGATGCACGCCTCGCTGACTTGCCCGCTGATCGCTAACGGCGCGCCAGTCGGCTTCTTGTTCTTCTCCAGTAGCAAGGCGGGAGCCTACCGTGACGCGCACGTTGAGACGTTCATGCGCGTCGCCGGGCACCTGTCGGTGATCGTCGAGCGGGGACGGCTGGCGAGCGAGTTGGCCGAGCAGAAGCGCGCCGTGGAGCGCCAGAACCGCGAGCTGAGCCAACTGAACGAGCAGAGGAATACCTTCCTGGGCATCGCCACGCACGACTTGCGCAGCCCGCTCAGCTTGTTCGAGATGGCGACTTCTATGCTGCTTGACGCAGACGCAGGCATTAGCGACGAAGAGCGCCTGATCCTGCTGCGCGACATGGAGCGCCAGGCCCGGCATATGCTGAGCCTGATTGACGAGTTGCTCGATGTGACTGCCATCGAATCCGGCCATCTGCGCCTGGAACTGATCCCCATTGCTCTGGGGCCGTTCCTGGCCGAGGCGGTCGAGCGCCACCAGAATATGGCCCGGCCTAAGGGCACGCAAGTGATCTTGTCCCTGGCTGGCGAAGCCGGCGCCGTGCGCGCCGACCCGGTGCGGCTGCGCCAGGTGATGGACAACCTGATCTCCAATGCGGTGAAGTATTCTCCGGCGGGCAGCACCATCCAGGTCAGCGCCGCACGAGGTGCCGGTGCGTGGCGGATCAGCGTCACTGACCAGGGGCCGGGCATCCTGCCCGAAGAGCGCGCGCGGCTGTTTCAGGCGTTTGCCCGGCTGTCGGCGCACCCTACCGGCGGCGAGCGCAGCATCGGGCTGGGGCTGACCATCACGCGGCGTGTCGTGGAAGCACACGGCGGGGAGATCGGCGTGGAGTCGGTGCCGGGCGAGGGTGCCACCTTCTGGTTCACGCTACCCGACTGAGCGGGCGCACTCTGCTTCGTGTTGTTGGCGAATCGAGTCTGGGGCGCATTGTCATACCCCCTACGCCGGGGTCCACGAGCGACCTGTCAGAGCTGATCACTTGGGCGCTAGGATCACCCCCCCATCCCCCAACCCCTTCCCCCACGCAAGCGGAGGGAAGGGGAGCACGCCCAGCAATTGTCTCCCTTCCCCCCCTGTGAGGGAAGGGCCGGGGATGGGGGGAACAAACACGCTAACAACTTGTTCGTGGACGCCCCTACGCCACCCATCGTTTGGCCTTCTCCCTCACTCGCAGCATAATAGACCCCTAACTTGGGCAAAACGGAAGGACGGGCCGGTGCCCCTGGAGACGCTCTGGCAACGCTATACCGCCGGCGGGTACGCCGCCATGCGCGACGCGATCCCGGCGGACGCGGAGGGCTGCTTCTATCTGGCGCTGATCGCCTTTGCCGAGGGCGAGCCTGACCGCGCCGCGCGCTGGGCGACCGCCGCCGCCGAGCGCCAGCCGGAGAGCCGCGTCTACACCCAGGCGGCAGCGTATCTGGCGCGCGTCGTCCAGGCGGGCACGGCGCGCGTGTACGACGACGGGACGGCTTTCGCCGCGTTCATTCGCGGCGGCGGCAACGTCGGCCTGTACGCGGCGGTTAGCGCGGTGCTGCGCGCAATCTATGGGGAATACGAGTCGCTGCGCCTGCTCGACATCGGCGTCGGCGACGGGCTGGCGCTGCTCCCCGCGCTGACGCCCGCCGTGACCCGCCTCGATCTGGTTGAGCCGGCAGTGGCGATGCTCTCTGCCACACGCGCCGCCCTGGAAGCGCGTGGGATCGTCTACGGGGCGTATCCTCAGACGCTGGGCGAGTTCATGGCCAGTGTGGACGGTCAGCGTGGGGAGTGGGACGTGATCCAGGCGACGTGGAGCTTGCAGTCCATCCCGCCGGACGAGCGCCCGGCGGCCTTTCGCTGGCTGCGGGCGCACGGCGCGCGCGTCCTGATCGCCGAGTTCGACGTGCCGGAGTTCGCCGCGCCGCTCAGCCCGGAGCGCGTCCGCTACTTCGTGGCCCGCTACGAGCGCGGCCTGGCCGAGTACAGCGGCGACGGCGGGCTGGTCGCTCAGGGCTTTCTGCTGCCGGTGCTGTTCGGCGCCTTTGACCGGACGGCGGCGCGCACCAACTGGGAAGGCCCCATCCAGGACTGGATGGATGATCTGCGCGCGGTGGGCTTCGCCCAGGTGACCGCGCGCACCCTGTACCCGTATTTCTGGGCGGACGCGGTGCTGCTCGACGCGCGCTGACGCCCGCCATGTTCAGGTGAAAGAGGCTGCACGATGCACGATGCGCTGGTTTTCTCCGATGAAGTGGGTGCGGCGTTGCTGGCCGGGTCGCCGGTGGTCGCGCTCGAATCCACGCTGATCACGCACGGCTTCCCCTACCCGGCCAACGTCGAGACCGCGCTGGCGATGGAGAACGCCATCCGCGCGGAGGGAGCCATCCCGGCGACCATCGCCGTGCTCGACGGGCGCATCACCGTCGGGCTGAGCGCCACGCAGATCGAGCTGCTGGCCGAGCTGGGCCAGGCGGGGGTGCGCAAGTGCTCGCGCCGCGACCTGTCCATCGTCGTCGGGCTGGGTGCGCACGGCGCGACGACTGTCGCCGGGACGATGATCGTCGCCTACAGCGCCGGAATCGAGGTCTTTGCCACCGGCGGGATTGGCGGCGTGCATCGCGGGCACCCGCAGGATGTGTCCGCCGACCTGATCGAGCTAGGGCGCACCCCGGTCACGGTAGTCTGCGCCGGGGCCAAGTCCATCCTCGACCTGCCGCTGACGCTCGAAGTGCTGGAGACGCAGGGCGTGCCCGTCCTCGGCTATGGCACCGACACGCTGCCCGCCTTCTACAGCCGTTCCAGCGGGCTGCCCGTTGACCAGCGCGTGGACACGCCGGAGCAGGTCGCGGCCATCGTCGCTGCGCGCAAACGACTGGGCCTGGGGCACGGCACGCTGGTGACGGTGCCCGTGTCGGAAGCGGACGCACTGCCAGCCGATGAAGCGGAGCGGGCCATCGCCGAGGCCACGCGCCAGGCCGAGCAGGCTGGCGTGCACGGCAAGGCGGTGACGCCCTTCGTGCTGAGCAAGGTGCTGGAACTGACCGGCGGGCGCTCGCAGCGGGCGAACGTCGCCGCGCTGGTCAACAACGCCCGCGTCGGGGCGCAGATCGCCGGAGCGGTCAGCAGTCAGCAGTCAGCGCTCAGCGAGAACTAGCTGCCTGTCTCGTGGCTTGCGGCAATCCGCGATCAGCGGCTGCCAGGCGGTAAGGGCCACCGCTCTCTGCCGCTCTGAGAGCTATTGGCTGATGGCTGATGGCTGATAGCTGACAACTGGAGTGTGGTGTGATTGACTGCGTGACCTTCGGCCTCATCCTGGACGACATCGTCCTGCCCGACGGCACGACGCACATGGGCACCCTCGGCGGGGGCGGCGCGCAGACCGCCTGGGGCATGGCCGCAGCGCTCGGCTCTGGCGCGGCGGTCGGACTGGTGGCGGGCGTCGGGTCGGACCTGGACACGGCGATCCTCGCCCCGCTGCGCGCGGCGGGGATTGACCTGACCGGCGTGCGCGTCACTGGCCTGCCGACGCCGCGCGCCTGGCAGGTGACCGAGTCCGACGGGCGGCGGGCGCAGGTCTGGCGCGTGCCGCCGCAGACGCTCGGCGCGCAGCTTGCGCGGCGCTGGGATGTCCTACCGGAGGCGTACCGCGCCGCGCGCCGCTTTCACTGGGGAATTCACCCGGACGAGCCGGGAGCCGCCGCCTTCGCCGCCGAACTGACGGAGGCGGGCCGCACCGTCAGCCTGGAGCAGTTCCGCGCGCCGCAGCGCCCGCTAAGCGACGACGCACTGCGCGACCTGCTGGCGGCGTGCGCGGTCTTCTCGCCGACCTGGGATGAGGCGGCGCGCATCACCGGCGAGACGGGGTATGATGCCGTGATCGCCCGCTTCCGCGCGCTGGGCGGGCGGGTGCTGGCGCTGCGACGCGGGCCGGACGGCGCGGACGTGTGGGACTTGCGGGCAGGGCGCGGCGTTCACGTACCCGCTGTGCGGACGGCGATTGCAGACACGGTCGGCGCGGGCAATGCCTTCTGCGGGGCGCTGCTGGCCCGGCTGGACGAAGGGATTGGGGAAGCGGCCTGTCACGCCAGCGCAGCCGCCTCGTACCTGGTCGAGCAGATCGGCCTGCCGCACTCGCCCCCCGAACCGCGCGATTACGCGCGCCGCCTGGACGAGGCGCGGGCGGGAATGGTTTCGTTAGTCATGAGTCATGAGTCGTGAGTTTGGAGTCTTGAGCTTGTCACTCGATCTCGACTCGTGACTCATAACGCCTGACTCAAAGCCTTTCTCGCGGAGCGGAACCCGTGACGCTCACCACCAACAACGCGCCCTCCTGCCTGTGCGTGGGCGGGATCATCATTGACGACATCGTCTACCCTGATGGCTGGACGCAGATGGGCTTGCTGGGCGGCGGAGTCTCGCACGCCGCCGCTGGGATGCTGATCTGGGGCCAGCGCGCGGGGATATTCGCCTGCGCCGGGCGCGACCTCCCCCCGGAGGCGCGCCGCCGCCTGGCGCGCGACTTCGACACGCGCGGCCTCGTCGTGCGCGACCTGCCGCAGGCGCGCGCCTGGCAGTTGTTCGAGTGGGACGGCAGGCGCACCGAGGTGTGGCGCGTGGACGCGCTCGATCCGTTCGTCTACGAGCCGCTCCCCGGCCAACTGCCTCCGGCCTACGGTCAGGCGCGGGCCGTCTACCTGCTGCGCGACGCGGCCCAACTCCCCGCCTGGCGCGCGCGCTTCCCGGCGGCGACGCTGCTGTGGGAGCCACTGCAGCAGATCATGGTGCCGGGCTACGGCTCGGAGTTCCGCCCGGCCCTGACGAGCGCGGACATCGTCTCGCCCAATCACCTGGAAGCGGCGCTCGTCTACGGCTTCGACGACCCGGCGGCGTTGGTGCGAGCCATGCTGGACGACGGCGCGCGGATCGCGGCGCTGCGCCTGGGCGCGGAGGGGTCGCTGGTGGGCGCGCGCAGGCAGGACGCCCTGCTGCACGTGCCCGCCATCCCCGTCGCGCAGGTGGTGGATCAGACCGGCGCGGGCAACACCTACTGCGGGGCGTTCCTCGCCGGCTGGGTCGAAACCGGCGACCTGGCGGCGGCGGCCTGCTACGGCGCGGTCGCGGCCTCGTTCGCCCTGGAGGTGACCGGCGTGGCCGACCCGCCTCCCGACCTGCTGGCGCAGCGCGCGCGGCGCTACACCTGGGTGCGCGAGCGCGTCCGCGCGCTTGCGTGAGCGGTGTGCCTGGCCCACAATGGGCAAGGTGAGTGGTGATCGGTCGTCAGTTGTCAGTTCTCAGCGAGCCGCGATCCTCAAGGGAGATCGCAAGGCAGCGCTCCTGCCTGATAACTGACGACTGACGACTGATCACTGACCACCAACAACCAATAACCATCAACCCTTTACCCTTGAGGTCGTGCATCGTGCCTGTGCTGCCCGACGAACTACGCCAGTCCCTCCCCTACCGCACGCGCGTCATGACGCCTGCCGATCTGAAGGCCGTGGCGCAGATTGACCGCGACGCCTTCGAGTTATATCGCCGCCAGCAGCGCCGCCTGGCGCGCCCGCTGCGCCTGCGCACGCCCGAAAACCTGAACGCCGCCGTGCGCCGCTCCCATCCGGGCGTGGTGGTCGAGTCCCCGCCGGGGCGCGTGGTCGGCTACTGCTTCACCCACGTCTGGGGGGCGCTCGGCTGGCTGGGCACGCTGGGAGTCACCCCGGCGAGCCAGGGCCTCGGCCTGGGGCGGGCGGTGACCGCTGCCGGGCTGGAACTGCTGCGCCAGGCTGGCTGCGAGACGCTTGCTCTGGAGACCATGCCGGAGAGCGGCAAGAACATCGCGCTTTACGCGCGGTTGGGCCTGGAACCGCGCACCCTGACCTGTCTGCTTCAGGGCGAAGTCCCTGCCGCCGAGAGCACGCATTTCGAGGTCTGGGACGGCGGCGGCGCGCTGCGCGAGGTCGCCGGGCGGCTGGCCCCCGGCCTCGACCCCACGCCGGCGGCGCGCTGGCTGGAGGACGAAGAAGCCGGGCGCAGCCTTGTCTGGCACGAAGACGGCGAGGCGGTCGCTTTCGCCGTGCTGCGCCACAAGCCGCGCCGCCTGGAGGGGATGCAGACGCACCTGACTATCGAGGCGGCGGCCTGCCTGCCCCAGGCGGCGGGGCGCTGGCCGCGCTACCTGCGCGAGATGCAAGCCTACGCCGAGCGCCTGGGGCAGATGGGGCTGGTTCTGCCGGTCAACGGGCGGCAGCCTGCCCTGCTGGGATCGGCGCTCGCCGCCGGGCTGCGCATCGTCCATACGCGGGTGCGCATGGTCAACGGGCACGATCTCGGCGGCGCGGACGACCTGCTCATGCTCACCCTGGCGATGTGAGGACAACTCCCGCCGCTGGTCATCTGCCCGGCTTTGCGTTATAAGCTAGGCAGCACGCCTTGTGCCACATGAGAGGAAACTGGGCATGAAACGCATGGCGCTCGTCGTGGTGATCGTGTTCGTGATGGTGGGCGCGCTAGGCCCGGCGGGCGCGCCATCCCGCGCGCAGGAGACCGCCGCCGGCCCGCGCCTCATCAGCGGCAGCTACACGACCACCAACCCGATTTACCCCACCATTGGCGCGCAAACCGGCGTGCTGCTCTATGACCTGTCCGGCCTGGTGCAGGGCGACTTCGACTTCCAGCCGCCGGACGAGGCGCAGGTTCTCGGCACGCTGGACGGCGACATCGTCAGCGGCGAGTACACGATTGCCCTGCCGGGCAGCCCGGTTGGCCAGGCGCTCGACTTCGACGGCGACGCGACCACCCCGCCCGCCGTGCGCGTCTTCGCGGCGGCGACGTTCATCGAGTTCCGGGGCGACGAGCGCATGAATCGCGGCGAGATGCCGCTCGACCTGTCGGTGCGGCTGGAGCCGCTGTCCTTCAACCTGATCGGCGGCCACGTCATCGTCTGGACGCCGGGCAAAGGCGAGCAATTCCCCGCCGGATTCGGCGCGGACGGCGTCGCCTTCACCGCCGACGACCCGCTGCTGACGCTGCCCGCTGGCTGGAGCGTGGTCTCGCTGGAGACGGAGCCGTTCACCCTGCTGCGCGAGGCCACCGTCACCTTCCCCATCGTGGAGAACTTCGGCAGCCTGAACGATTATTCGGACATGGGCTATCTCGGTGCGTGGGAGACGCTCTTCCGGCGGACAGCAGAAACGTACCCCTTCAGCGCCGAAAAAGCCCTCGATTGGGAGGCCATCTACGCCGAGATCACCCCCCTGGTCAAGCGCGCGGTCACCGACCTGGACTTCCACCTGATCATCACCCGCTTCGGCAACCTGATCCCGGATACGCATATCGGCTACGTCTCATTGCCGGTGATGCAGAGCTTTCTGTTGGGCGGGGTCGGCATCAACCGGCTGACGGTGACGGACGAGGACGAGGTCGTGGTCGTCGAGGTGAGGCGGCGGTCGGCGGCCAACGACGTGGGCATCCGCGCGGGCGACGTGCTGGTTGAAGTGGACGGCTCCCCCGCGTTACAGGCGCTCGACGAAACCCCGCTGCTGCTGACCAGCGCCTCCACGCCGCACAGCCGGCGCTACCTGCAGGCGGCGACCATGCTCCAGGGGCCGGTTGGCTCGTCGGTAGGGCTGACCTGGCGCACGCCGGCGGGCCAGCAACGCAGCGCCACCCTGACCCGCAGCGCCGATGTCAATGCGATTCTGGCCGCGTTCGGAGCGTCGGTGTTCGGCGATCCGGTCGAGTCGTATGTCCTGCCGTCGGGTCTGGGCTACATCCGCGTGCGCAGCTTCTCCCAGGAGGTCAGCCAGGCCGGGGCGCGCTTCGCCGAGGCGCTGCGCGAGCTGACTGACGCTGGCGTGCCGGGCATCGTGCTCGATCTGCGCGACAACAGCGGCGGACTGGTGCAGTTGGCTATGGACATGGCCGGGCACTTCGCGGCAGACTACGAGCGGCTGTCCGATCTCTACTACGCGGACGGCACAGGCGATTTCGCCTATCGCGGCTTCATCGAGGTTCTGCTCAGCGAGCCAGCCTACGAGGGGCCGCTGGCCGTGCTGGTCAATGAGATGACGGGCAGCGCGGGGGATTTGTTTGTCTACGCCTTGCAGCACAGGGGCCGCGCGCTGGTCGTCGGCGAGACGCCAAGCGGCGGCTTCACCGGCGAGGTGGGCGACGGCCAGTACCTGCTCCCCGGCGGGCTGCAAATGCAGATTCCTACCGGGCGGCCCACTGATCCGGTCAGCGGCGCAGCGTTAATCGAGGGGACGGGCGTGCTGCCCGATGTGCGCGTGCCGCGCACGTGGCAGAGCGTCATCTCGCCGCAGGACGAGGTGCTGCAAGCAGCGGAGGCGGCGCTGTTGGGCGGGGGCAGTGAGCGGCGCGGAGTTCAGGAGCGCGATCCGCGCGGCAGGACGACGCTGAACACGCTGCCCGCGCCGACCTTGCTGCGCACGTCAATGCGGCCCCCGTGCCGCTCGACAATCGCCTTGACAATGGAGAGACCCAGCCCGGTCCCTTCGACATCGGGGTTATTGGCCTGCTTGACGCGGTAGAATGCGTCGAACACGTGGGGCGCATCCTCCGGCGGGATGCCAATGCCGTTATCGCCGACCTGGATGATCGCGTACTGGCCACGCAGTTTCGCGCGCACGGCGATGCGCCCGCCCAGCGGCGTGTATTTGAGCGCGTTGACGATCAGGTTATCCACCACGCGGGTGATGGCGTTCGCGTCCACGACAACAGTCGTATCGCCTGCGGGCGGCGTGAGCGACAGCGCGATCCCCTTCTGCTCGGCGATCAGATGGAAGCTGCCGACCGCCTTCTCCAGCAAGCCTGCCAGCGACACCGGCGCTGGCTTGAACTGCCAGCTAGTCTCCATCTGGGCCAGGTCGAGCATGTCGGTCACCAGCTTGCGCATCTTCTCAACATTGCCGTTGATCGCCTGGAGCGCCTCGTCCATCAGCGCCCGGTGCTCGTCGGCGACGGCCAGCCGCTCCAGCACGGACGTGTAGCCCAGGATGACATTGAGCGGGTTGCGCAGGTCATGGGTGGCCATGCGAATGAACTCGTTCTTCATCCGGCTGAGCGACTCGAACGTCTGGCGATCCTGGCGGCGCAGCGCTTCGATTTCCTGCCGCTGGTGAACCAGGGTGAGCTGGCTGGCGATGCGGGCCAGCACTTCGCGGAACTTGAACGGCTTGGTGATATAATCCACGCCGCCCACCTCGAACCCCCTGACCACATCATCGGTGTCGCTCAGCGCGCTGATGAAGATGACGGGAATATCGCGCGTGCAGGCGTCGGCTTTGAGCCGCTCGCACACTTGGAAGCCGTCCATGCCCGGCATGGAGATGTCCAGCAGCACCAGGTCGGGGCGGGCCGACTGCGCGAGGCGCAGGGCGTCAGGGCCGCTGAGCGCCTCGTGAACCCGGTAACTGCCCGAAGAGAGCACGTCGGTCAGCAGGCGGAGGTTGGCCTGGTTGTCGTCCACGACCAGAACATCAGCCCGGAAGTGAGCAGGGGGTAGTTCGGTCATTGTGCTTCCTCATTCAGGGCAAACCAGGCCCATGCCGCACGTTCGCTGGGGGCGGCGAGTTTGGAGTCAGGAGTCTTGAGTCTAGAACATAGAGCGATCCCTCTGACTCACAACTCACGACTCATAACTCAGGACCCAAGCAGTGCGGGTTGGAGTTGGTTTCACCCTCTAGAACTGACGTGGCACGTCTCTGGGCGGGCGAGTCAGTCGGCGCTGGCGATGAGCGCGTCCGCTTCGATGGTGACCAACAGGCCCGGCATGATCAGAGACTGTACGACGGCCAGCGTAGTGACGGGCCGGATGTCGGCGAAGAACTCGGCGTGCGCGCGCACCACGTCTGGCAGCGAGGCGGTGTCGGTCACGAAGACGCGCGTGCGCACGATGTCTTCGGGCGCAGCGCCCACCTGGTGCAGCGCGCGCTCGATCCGCTGCAGGATGAAGACGGTCTGCGCGTAAGCGTCGTCCAGGCCGACCACCTGCCACTGATCGTCGGTGGCGTTTGTCCCGGCGACCATCACCGTGCGTCCGACACGCACCGCCTGCGCGCAGCAGGCGCTGTGCTCCCAGGGCACATCGGCGATCAGCGTGTGGCGACCGCGCGCCTGCGCCGTCGCCCACGCGTCGTCAAATGCCTGGCGCGTGACGGCGTTGGCCTCGGCGAGCGCCAGCGTGCTCAGCGGCACATCAGCGATCAGCGGATTGCGCAGATCGGGCGACTGCCAGGCGAAGCGCCAGCGTCCCCGGCTGACCTCGATCTGGCGCGTGCACAGCTCACCCCTGAACTCTAGATAGCGGATCACTCTGTGGTCGCCAGCGTCGTGCTCAGTCTTGAAGTATCGTTTGCGTGACATGCGCAACTACACTCCCTCATGCCTTTCTAGCGTGTGTCTGCTCTCGGCGGGCAGCCGTCCGGCGACCCATGCATCAAATCCCCGCATAGTGAGTATAGCAAGGCTTGGGTGCGCCGCCACCGGGTGGGGCGTGGGGTGGGCGTGCAAAACCTGTCAGGCAGTATAGGAACGTCGCTCTGCTGCGCCCGTAGGGGGCGTATTGCAATACGCCCCTACGTCACCTCACCCCCGCTCGGCGCTGACGCGCCTCACTTCTCCCTCTCCGCTCGCGGAGAGGGGGAAAGGCCGAGCGCAGCGAGGCCAGGGGGTGAGGTTTTCAAACGGCCTCCCAAATGCCTTTGGATACATGAATTATAAGAGGCCATTGATAAGTTCTTTACCCCCCTCCCCGGCCCTTCCCCCGCAAGCGAGGGAAGGGAGAAAAGGCCTGCTCTTGAAGTCCCTCCCCGCAGGCA
>DYGW01000325.1 GCA_020724485.1 Thermoflexus sp.
ATGATATAATCGCCAACCTCGGCACGCATGTCACCCTCCAGCGTGCCAATGAATAGGCTATTCCTCACTATTGACCGCGCCGCATCACAGTGCGGCTGATTGGCCGCTGCAATCCAATCAATGACGTCTTGCGCGTTCGTGCCATCATACAGCATGGCCTCAACAACAACGGGACGTTTCGTGTACCGCTTGACTTCGCTCATCGTCTCCACCCCCTGTTCGCGCGGACACTCACGGGGCAACACGTCGCTGTGTACCATCTGCTGCTGCCCGCGCTTTTCCTGATTTACAATCGCCTGTCACGGATCGCCCGACACCATCGCATCGAACAACAGCATCCAGGCTTCATTCTCGTTGTCTTTCATGTCCCTCTCCTTGTCTGTGACGACTCTCCCCGCTAAAGCGGGGAGCTTCCCAGAGCACGCTCGCCGTGACCGGCCACGTTACGCTCTGGCGGCCCCGTCCGGGCCGGGTTGACCGCAAGCATCAGGATATTCCGAGCGGCATTCACGTCACGGTCAAGCGTGAGACCGCAGTCAGGACACACATGTACGCGAACGCTCAAATCCTTCTTGACGACCACACCACACCCGGAGCACGCCTGCGAGGTGTAGGCAGGGTTCACGGTCACGACCTGCGTACCAGCTTCTTCCGCTTTGTACGCAAGCAGTTGTTGGAACTCTGCCAGCCCCGCGTCATGCGCGCTGAGGGCGAGGTGGTGATTGGCCGTCATGAAGGCGAGCGTGAGGTCTTCGAGGGCAATCAGCGAGTAGGTGTCGGCCAGCTGGCGCGTGAGCTTGTGCCAGAAGTCGCGGCGCTGGTTGGCGACGCGCTCATGCAGCCGGGCAACCTGCGCGGCGGCTTCCTGCCAGCCCTGGCTGCCCTTCCTGCGCCGCGCCATGCGCCGCTGCGCGACGCGAAGCTGGGCGAGGCTGTTTCGCAGCCAGCGCGGGTTGTCAACCGTCGCCCCGTCGCTGAGCGCCAGCAGGCTGTGCAGCCCCATGTCGATGCCGACAGCGGGACCGGTGTGCTCCTGGATAACTGGGTCAGGCAGGTCGAGCATCAGGCAGACGTACCATTTGCGGTTGCGGCGCTTCAAGATGACATGCTTGATCGTCGCGTTGCTGGGGACCGGGCGATGATACTTGACCTTGACCTCGCCCACATTCTGGACGTAGAGCATTGCCCGCTCATCCAGGCGCAGCTTGCAGCCGTCGCCGTGCCGGTATTCCAGGCTGTTGAAACGGCGACGGCCTTTGAAGCGCGGAAAACCCGCCTTCTCGCCCGCTTCCAGGCGGCGAAAGAACGCGCGAAAGGCTTTGTCCAGGCGGCGGAGCATCTGCTGCACGCTGGTCGCGTTCAGCTGGCCGAGCGTGTCCGGGTTGGCGCGGCGTTGGTCGCGGAAGTACGCCCACTGCTGGTAGTAGCTCACGCCCTTGCCCGTCTCTTTGTAGACGGTGATGCGCTGTTCCAGCGCGGCGTTGTAGAGCGTGCGCCCCTGCCACAACAGGAAGTCAAGCGCCCGCGCCTGCGCGTTCGTCGGATACAGCCGATAGCGGTAGGTACGAATCACGCGCTATTGTCCCTTCTGCTCGTCAATGTACCGCTTGATTGTCGCGGCGCTGACGTGCCCGGCTGTACCAACGTAGTACGAGCGAGTCCAGAGCGAGGGCAAGCGGCTCTTGAGGTGCGGAAACTCTTTCCGCAGTTGGCGGCTGGTCGAACCTTTCAGCCGGTACATGATCTGGCTAATCGCCAGGGTCGGCGGGAACGAGGCGAACAGGTGTACGTGGTCTGGCTTCACCACCAGGTCAAGCACCTCACCGCCAAGCTCCCGGACGTAATTGGGCAGCAACTCGGCCAAGCGCGCGCCAACATTCCCTGCCAGGGCTGGACGCCGATATTTCGGACACCAGACGAGGTGGTAGTTGATGTTGTACGTCGCGTGCCGGGTTTGTTTGCTCATAGCAATCTAATTGTATCACGGGAGAGAAAAGGAGGCAAGCGCCATTCCCCGCCGGGCTAAAGCCCGGTGTCCCCTGGCGCAA
>DYGW01000072.1 GCA_020724485.1 Thermoflexus sp.
GGGGGGGGGGGGGGGGGGGGGGGGGGGGGGGGGGGCAACTTCGGGCACAACGTGAATAGTTACACGCTGAGAGCACAGTGTGGGGGTAGGGGCGGCACCATCTGCTCCTCGGTTCTTAATTTTTTCTCGGTTTTCATCAGCAAGTGAAGGCCGATCGGAGGATATGCTAATGAAACATCATCGTGCTTTGCGGGCAACCATTGTCAGCAGTCTGGTTCTGGTAGCCTGGGTGTGTGCTCTGATAGGCGTGATGTGGAGCGAACACCCTGTCCTGGTGAACGCTGCCACCAATTCATTCTCCAATATGACAGCTTTCTCTGTCGGTCCGGGCGCTGGGTCCGCCAGTCTTTACCCTTCTACCATCTCGGTATCCGGCCTGACGGGCAACATCCTGGACGTGAACGCCACGCTGCACGGGGTGCGTCACAGCCGCCCCGATGACCTGGACGTGTTGCTGGTGGGGCCAGGGGGACAGACCGTCATCCTGGTCTCTGATGCGTGCGGCAGTGAAAATCCGAACGGGGCCGACTGGACTTTCGACGATGAGGCTGCTGCCTCTCTGCCGAACACCGATGACGACGATCCTACCACGGCGGAATGTCCCACAGGCTCTTACAAGCCTACCAACTACGTGGGTGGCGGAACAGAGGGTTTCTTTGCCCCCGCGCCCGCCGGCCCCTACGGTGCGACACTCTCCGTCTTCGACGGCACGAACCCCAACGGGACGTGGAGCCTGTATGTCATGGATGACCGCGACGGTTCTGGCGGAACTATCTCCGGCTGGAGCCTGACTATCCAGACAGAAGACCCGACTCCCACCCCTACGGATACATTGACCGAGACGCCGACAGGCACACCCACTGACACGCCTACGCCGACTGATACATCTACGCCCACCGACACGCCGACACCGACCGACACGCCCACCGACACACCAACCGGTACCCTGACGGCGACTGACACACCTACGCCAACCGATACGCCGACTGACACTCCTACTCCGACCGACACGCCCACCGGCACACAAACGCCACCGGATACGCCTACGCCAACCGTCACTCTCGCACCGGGCACACCGACCAAGACCGCGACGCCCAAGTCAGCCGCGCCGCTGATCACCGCAGCCGATATCGCGCGCTCGCAGGCCCCGTTGTGCGCCGACCTGACCGGGGCGACCAACCCGATCGTGCGCGCCGACATCCCCAGCGGCACGGTGACGAATGGCTGGGTCTATTGCCGGGTGATCGCTCAGGATGGCGAGTTCGTGGAGATGAACCAGGGTGCGGCGGCGCTCGGTAACCCCGACGTGCTGGCGCAGGGCGTCATCCAGGCGGTGGACGTGTTCGGTATGGCAGGTGGGACGGGTTTCGTTGCCTTCAACAACCCGATTGAGGTCTGCCTGCAGGGCAGCGGGCGCTTCCTGTTCCTAGACGCGGCAACCTCGCCGCGCGCGCTCAGCCAGCTTCCGGCAGTCAGCGAGGGCGGCTACACCTGCGCCAGCGTGCCGGGCGCGGGGACGGTGGTGCTGGTGCCATAAGCGCGCAGCAGCACCCGACTTGCATAGGGCCAGCGGCAGGGGGCGCGCCTCCCGCCGCTGGTTTTTTGTTGGGGGCGATCAGTCGTCGGTGGTCGGCTGTCAGTTTTCAGGGGGGCGGCGCACGCTACTGGGGTGCCTTAACAGCAGACTTCCGAAGTCTCCAAGACTTCGGAAGTCTGGGGAAGCCTTGCTCTGCTGACCACTGACCACTGATCACCGACCACCGACCACCGATCACTGCTCACTCCGCCCCCGGCGGCGGCACCGTCGGGGGGAGTCCCGGCGTCTCACCGGGCGCGAAGCCGTGCGTCAGCGTGCCGAAGCACACGTCCTGGCTGCAATCGCCGGGGCGGTTGAGTTGATCCGCCCACTGCGCCACATTGCCAAAGCGGGAGAACTGCGCGTAATAGCGGTAGGCCACTTCCAGCGCCGAGTCGTGCTTCCACTCGGTGTGGCTGTCCACGATGATCGCGTCAATCGCCCGCTCGATAGACCCCCGGCCCGCATACAGGTGGGTGGTGTGCGACCGGCTCCTAGAGTCCACGAACGTGTAATCGGGGATGTCGGTCAGGTCTATGTTGTCGTAGCATGAGCGGTCGCCGCGCCGCAGCAGCAATTCGCACTGCTGGATGACGTTGCCCAGGTGCACCTGCGGATAGTTCTGGTACTCGCCGTTGTAGTGCGGGATGTTGCAGGCTTCTTCGCGGCGGGCGTCTTCGGGGATGATGCCGTTCTCGGTGATCTGCGACTTGACCGGCGGCCAGTCTGCGCGCTGCTGATCGCCGTCCATGAAGTCGCACGCGCTGCTGGAGTGATACTCGACGCGGTAGCCGTTCATGCGGTCGAGTGCCAGCCGGTTGGCGTGCTCGTAAGCCTCCGCCGGGGTGAGCAGCGCGTCCTGCCCACCGTTGATCTGCGGCGGGAAGCGGTGCGCCAGCAGCACGTCGGGCCGGTCCCACAGGTAGTCGGCGATGGTCGCCAGCGTCGCCGTCGCCGCCGCGCCCCAATTGCTCTGGCTGTCCTCGGCGGTGTACGACACCACATAGTAGGGATTCTTGACCAGCCAGTTTTGAAACAGCACCTTACAGTCTCCGGTGCCGATGGTCGTATCGTCGTAGCGGGTGCTGAGCGGCCCGCTGCAAAGCTGGCCCTGCCAGTAGCCCTCGATCAGGTCGGCGGTGGCGACGAGCTCTGGCGTGCCCCAGCCGAAGTTGAGCCGGCACTGCTGCTTGCTCAGCGAGATGGTCAGCACCTGGCTCATGATCTGTTCCAGGATGGTCTTGACCTCCTCAGCGTAGTGCGTCTCGCCGGTGAGGTGGTAGGCGAGCGCCCTGGCATAGAGCCGCTTGATCCCGCGCTCGCTGTGAATCCAGGCCGGATTGGTCGAGCTGCGACACGATTCGTTGGCGTCGAGCTTGTAATCCCACTCGCGGTCTGCCCAGTTGAGCACGTCGGCGACGGCGCTCCGGTACGGCTCCAGCCCCGCGTTGGCCTTCACAGCGATGGCGCGCAGTTCGTCGGGCGTGGTCTGGTACCCGCGCGAGACGCCCGGCGCGGGCTGTTGAGCGTCTAGCCGGGCAGCGCGGGGCGCGCCCAGCAGCAACATGGCGATTCCCAGAAGGGTGACAAGGCGTGTGATGAAAAAATGCATGGTCAATGCTCGCAAGAGTTATCGGTCGTCGGTTGTCGGTTGTCAGTGGGCAGTTGGTGGTCTGCCGCCGCTGACGATTTGTCTCCTCAGCGCAGCGAGAACAGCGCGCGCAGCGTGGGCGCGTCGCGCTCCGCAATGGACCGCACCAGCAAGCGCACGTAGGGACCCTGCGCCAGCCGGGCCGGGTCGAGCAGGGTGGACTGCTTGAGCGCGCGGTGCATCCAACACGTATAGTATAGCGGTTCCACTAGCTGAACCGGTACTTGCACCTGCGCGCAGTAAGCGCGCACCGCGTCAACGATCAAACGGCCCAACACCGACTCCGCGAAGAGGTGCCGGGCGATGCCCGCCTCGCGGTCTGCAATGCCCTCGGCGCGCGCAGCGTTGATCGCATAGGAGCGCAGGAAGTAGAGCAAGTCCCACAGCGGCATTCCCTGCGGCTCGGCGGATTCCCAGTCCAGCAGGGCGACGCGCCCGTCGGGCGTCGCCAGCATGTTCCAGGGGCCGGGGTCGCCGTGCTGGAAGACGAGCGGGAAGTCCCCGGCAGCCTTGCCCAGCCGGGCGATCTGCCCGGCCAGGAAGTCGCGCTCGGCGGCGGGCAGGTTGTAGATCGCCTGGAAGCGCGCGAACAACGTCTCCAGAACGCCAGCGGCAGCGGCGGAAGTCGTCTGGCGCGGATCGGCTGTGGCCGCGCCCAATGCCGTTAGCCAGTCAATGGCGGCGCGGGCCAGGGAACAGTCCGTGCGCAGCGCCGTTCGCTGCAAGAACGGCGCACCCTCGATGACCGTTTGCCCCACCAGCGCCAGCCCGCCCGCGTGCCCGGCGAAGACCACCTGGGGCAGGGGATAGTCGCGGGAGAAGGTCAGTGCCTGGAGCAGGGTGAGCGCGCGCGCTTCGTTCTCCAGGCGCGCGTTGAAGGCTGCGTCGCGCACCATCTTGACCAGGTAGCGCGGCGACGGGTCGTTGCCTTCGAACAGGAAGAACAGCAGCTTGCGCGAGCTGTACTGCCCGCCGGCCCACAGACCCCAACGATACCCGTCCAGGTTCAGGCCCGACGCCCGCGCCAGTGCGCGCAGGTAGGCGGGCGGGGCCTCATCGAGCCTCGCATCGGGCGCAGTGAGCAGAGTCCCGGTTCGCTGCACGCCCCAAGCGCGCCGCTGCAGCCGCCCTTCGTAGGCAGCCAGGGCGCCGAGCGTGCGCGTGCTGACCCGGCGCAGCAGCCCTCCGCTGCTCCCGCCCGGGCGCGCATCTTCCGAGTTGGGTTCCGGCGCGCCCGCGCTTCCCCCCTCTGGTCGCTGGCGAATCCGCCGTGACGCGCGCTTGAGGCCGTGTACGGTGATCGCCGGGCTGAACAGCGCGCGCTGCACGAAGTAGCGCCGGGTGACGCTGTCGTGAGTGGGCACTGCCGTGTGCACCGTGCCGCTCAGCGGCGTCAGCCAGAAGTGCCCCGTCGCGCGCAGGGCTTTGATGATCGGGCGCGCGCCCCGCCTGCCTCCGAATGTCCACGTCTCGTAGTAGACGGCACCGTTGGGGGCCAGCACGCGCTCGATCTCCGCCTGAAGCACGGCGCTCGCCCCGACGCGCTGGCGCATCCGGTATCCCGCCACGATCACCAGGTCGGCGTTGGCGGCGGGGCAGGGGAGCGTGTCTCCGCTGGCGAACGAGACGAAGCTGACCGCCGCGCTGTTCTCTACCTGGGCGAGGGTGTCCAGCGCCTCGTGATCGCCACACACGGTCACCCGCTCGGCGAGCGCGGCTACTGTGCGCAGCGCGGCGGGCGACGGCGTGCCCAGCCAGACGACTGTGCCCAGCGCCAGGTCTGGCAGCAAGAAGACCCAGTTGGCCCCGGCGACCGCGCCGCGCCGGTTGCTGCCGGGCACGAAGTCTGAGGACAGGGTATGTGCTAGCATCGGCTGCCCTCGCTCATGCGCCGAACAGCCGCCGCATTCCAGGGATGCGCAGCAGTTCCGGGAACATCGTTTCCAGGTTGAGCAGGGTGCGGTTCAAGCGCAGCACCAGCAGCGACACCAGCGCGGCGATGACGATGCCAACCGCTGCCGGAGGGTTGGCTAACACCTCTAAGACGAGCAGTCCGACCGCACTCAGGATGATGATCACATACATGCGCAGGTAGCGGGGGTCGAAGATGCGAATGCCGGTGTTGAAGAGTAGCCCGGCCTGCTTGAGGATGTTGTACAGGATCATCGTGCTCATCGTGCCTACCGCCGCGCCGACCGCGCCATAGCGCGGGATGAGGATCAGGTTCACGGCGAGGTTGATCGCCGCCACCAAGATGTCTATGCTGACCACGTAGCGCAGCTTGCCGAGCACCTTGAGCGTCAGGCCGTTTTGCCCGGTCGCGGCGTTGAAGTAGTAGCCCAGCGAGAGCATGGCCATGATCAGTGCCGACTGCTCGTAGCGCGACCCGTAGAGCAGGACAGTAATCGGCTCGGCCAGCGAGAAGGTCAGCGCGAACAGCGGGAAGGAGATGATGGCCATCCAGGCGGCGTTCTGCCAGTACAGGGCGTTGATGCCCTCGCGGTCGTTGCGGGCGAAGAGGCGCGCCGCCGCCGGGGTGAACAGCAGGGCGAAGGTCTGCAGCACGATCTGGTTCAGCCGCGCGGTCGGCTGCACGGCGCGGAAGGCCGCCACGTCCACCGTGCCGCCGCTGCGTTCCAACAGCACGGCGTCCACCGTGTTCATGACCACATAGACGAGATCGGTCGCCAGCAGCGGCACCGTGAACATGAGCACTTCGCGCGCCGGAATCTGCACCGTGCGCCGGTTGAAGCGGGCGAGCACACCCTGCTCGCGCAGCACGCGCCACAGCACCACCGAGAAGATAGCTACGCCCAGTGCACCCGCGCCCAGGTAGCCCCAGGCCAGGAAGATCACGCCGCTGTCGCCCAGGATGAGCAGGGCTACGATGAGGATTTTCAGGCTTGGACTCAGCACATATTTGCGGAAGAAGATAGCGCGCGGGCGCGAAAAGACGGCGAACAGGCCGTTGAGCGTGTTGTCGAGCGCCTGTACCGGCGACAGCGCGATCAGGATGACCAGCAACTCGACGGCGCGGCGGTCGCTGATCAGCGTGCCAGAGACGGTGCCCTGCAGCGCGACCATGCCCACAACCAGCACGACGCCCAGGCCGAGGATCGTGCCGAGCACCATCAGCAGCGTGCCGAACATGCGCGGGTAGTCGTCGCGCTCCTGGTAGATCGGGATGTAGCGCGACACCGCCCGATCCAGGCCCATCGTGACGATCGTCTCGCCCAGGGCGACGATGGACAGCGCGTATGCAAACGCGCCGTAGTCGGACTTGGTTAGGTAGCGCACGGTGAGCACCTGCACCACGAAGTTGACGACCATCGCGATCAGGCGTCCGACCAACAACAGGCCAGAGCCGCGAATCTGGCGGCGAGTCGCTCGTGCCGCGCCGGTCTCCGCCGGTGCCGGGCTGCCCCCCGCCAGCGCAGGGGTCAATGGGAGCGGGCCGCGCGTGGCGTCCGTGAGGTCTAGGTTCATAGAGATGGGTTCCTCGTGGCCGGTTCAGTGTTCCAGGGCAGAAGCGACGGCGTCTGGCTGCCCAGAGCGTCGCCGTTCTTCGATGTGAATGGCCGCGCCGGCCAGCGCGAGCAGAAACCAGTAGTAGCGCGCATACGACAGTTGCAGGAACACGGCAGTCACCAGATAGGTGAGGATGCTCAGCAGCAAGCCGGACGCCAGGAAGAATGTCGCCCGGTCGCGCCCGTAGGCGCGGCGGCGCAGCCCAGCGAGCCGCCCCATCGTCAGCGCCACGATGCCGCCGAACAGGGCGAAGCCCACCATCCCCGTGTCGGCCAACTCTTCCAGGTACAGGTTGTGCGCGCGGCGGCTGGGGTCGAGCAGCTTGAAGCCGATCCCGCGCCCGTAGTCGCGGATGAAGCGCGGTGTCTGCCCCGGCCCCACGCCCAGCACCGGGTGGTCGAGGAAGATGCGCAGCGTGGCTAGGTTCTCGGTGGCGCGTCCCTGCACCGACGTGTCGGCTTCGGACGGGTCGCCGCTGAGTAGGCTGCTCACGTTGCCCAGCGTGGACAGGCGGTAGACATAGCCGGGGGCCAGGGTGAGGATCAGGATGACGGCCAGCACGCCGGCAATGAGCGCGCTGCGCGGGCGGATCATGCGCAGCGGCAGCAGGGCCAGCGCCATCACGACGACGGCCACACCCGCCCCGCGCGAGAAGGTATACAGCGCCCCGCCCAGGATGAGCAACGCCATCGCCCCCGCCGCCAGGCGCAGCGCCAGGCGACGCTCAGCAAGCGCCAGCGCCGCCGCCAGCGGCAACAGTACGACCAGAATCTGGGCGTAGCGGTTCTTCTCGCCGATTGGCCCGGCGAAGCGGCGCGTCACCGGCTTGTTGCCCAGGTAGTCTTCCTGGCCGACGCTGACCTCAGACTCCGTGATCTGGGCGAAGCCGCCGAAGTCGTTGTCGAAAGTCCTGGTGACGCCCTGGTAGAGCGTCACGCCGCCCATCAGCGCGCCCGCCAGCAGGATCACCCACAGGCTCCGGCGCAGCGTCTCTGGCCGCCGTACCACGTTGACCACCAGGAAGTAGAGCACCAGCCCTTCCAGCAGGTAGTTCTGAATACGCGTGAAGGTCAGGTCCGGGCGGTCGGCGGCGGCGGCGGAGAGCAGCAGCGTTGCCAGATAGCCGATCATCAGGATCATGGTCGGCGTGACGATGACCCGCTCGCGACGCACGATCAGGATGTGGAACAGAGGCAGGCCTAGCAGCAGGAAGAAACTACCGGCGAGTTGGGATGGCAGCCCGCTGCGGATGGCGACGACGGTGATGTTGGAATACAGCACGAAGAAGACCACCAGCGTCGCCCGCTCCGGGTTCGAGAGGATGCCCAGCGCGACGGCGGCGATCAGCAGCCCGGCGAACCCGAACAGCGGGTTGATCGTCGCCAGCAGCAGCCCGGTCACCGTGCTGGTCAGCGCGGCCAATACAGCCAGGGCCAGGAGGCTCCGGCGGTCGGATGGGGCGCGCTCTGCGTGCTGTTCCCAGATGGTCATACGCTCTCGCTCGTCTCGCGCTCGCGCCGGGCGCTACTGCGCCGCCGCCTGGCGTTGCGGCGTCCAGTAGGTGATGCGCTGGCCGCGCAGCAGGTTCCAGGTGGCGATCAGCGCCGCCGCGTAAACCACGCAGAAATAAAACGGGATGGTGAACGGCTTCAGCCGCCCGATGCGCGAGCCGCGTAGCAGCAGCCCCAGCAGCGCGCAGCCGTAAAAGGCAAGCTGGGCCAGCAGCGCCAGCTGGTAGAACCATCCGCCGTCCCACAGCGGGATGCTGGCCAGGAGCAGGACGATCAGCGGGGCGAACATCAGCCGGCGTAGCAGCTTGTGGGTGAACAGTTGCAGCGCGTAGAAGCCGTGCCGGAACGGGTTGAGCAGCTCGCGCATGACCAGCACCCCGTGCAGCCCGCGCGTGATCACCCGCACCTTGCGCCCGAACTCCACTTCGCTGGATTTGGCGACCGGCTCGTAGGCGACCGCGTCCGGCGCGAAGACCAGCCGGTAGCCCTGGGCGATCACCCGCGTGGAGGTCACGAAATCGTCGGTCACGCCCTCCGGCACCGGCAGGAACAGCGAACGGCGGATGGCGTAGATGGCTCCTGTCGCCGAGATGGTGCTGCCTGCCCGGCTCTGCGTGCGCTTGAGCAGCCGGTCGAAGCTCCAATAGCCCCGCTCGCCCGCGCCGGTCATGCTGGCGTCGCCGCCGGACAGGTAACGCTGGTTGCCGGCCACGCCGCCCACCGCTGGATCGGCGAAGGGGCGCACCAGCGCGCGGATCGCGTCCGGCGCGTACATGCTGTTGGCGTCGGAGAAGACCAGAATCTCGCCGGTCGCGGCGCGCACGGCGTCGTTGAGCGCGCCCGCCTTGCCCTGGCGGGGCAGAGCCAGCACCCTGATCCGCTCGCTCGCGTAGCGCGAGGCGACCTCCGCCGTGCCGTCGGTCGAGCCGTCGGAGGCGATCACCACCTGCAAACGGTCCGCCGGGTAGTCGAGCGCCAGCAGATTCTCGATCTTGGCGACGATGCTGCCCGCCTCGTTGTAGGCGGCGATGATCAGGCTGACGCGCGGCTCGATGTCCGTAGCCTGCACCGGTCGCCGCCAGAACAGCCCGCGCACGGCCAGGATGATCGGAAAGAGCGCGTAGGTGTAGGTGAGGAGCGCGACCGCGCCCCAGAACAGGATCAGGCTGATGCTCATGGTTGCACACTCTTTCGGAAGCATTCCACCAGCCGGGCGGCATTGGCCGCCAGGTCGAACTCGCGCAGGACTTTGGCCCGCCCGTCGCGCCCCAGCCGCGCGCGTAGCGGCGGGTCATTCGCCAGCCGCTCCAGCGCGGCGGCGATAGCCGCCGGGTCGCCGGGCGGGACGAGCAGTCCGCTCACCTCGTGCTCGACCAGTTCGGGAATGCCCGACAGGTCGCTGGCGACGACCGGCACGCCGGCGCTCATCGCCTCCATCAGCACGACGGGGATGCCCTCGCGCCGGTTGTCGCGCGAGGGGACACTCGGCGCGACAACGACATCGGCTTCGTTCAGCAGGGCGATCACTTCCTGGCGCGTCTTGCGCCCGGCGAACTCAACCGCGCCATTCAGCCCGGCGCGCGCGGCCTGCCCGGCCAGCGCGGGGCCGTCCGGCCCGTCGCCGACGAAGCGGCAGACGAAGTCCAGACCCCGTTCAGCTAGCAGACGACAGGCTTCGACCAGGTGCGTCTGCCCCTTGACCTCGTGCAGCGTGCCGATGCACAGGATTTGCAGCGGCCCGGCGGCCTGCGTTGCGCTGCCGTCCGGCTGGAAGGCGCTGCTGTCTACGCCGCAGTGCAGCACCTCGACTTTGGCGCGCGCCGTCTCGCCGCACTCGGCGATGAAGATGCGCCGGTTGAACTCGGAGATGGTCACCACGAAGGCGGCCTCGGCGGTCTTGGCGCAGAGCATGTGCCTGTCGCGGTGCAGGTCGGAGCCGTGCGCCGTGAAGCTGTAGGGAATGCCCGTCAGGCGGTGGATGACGAACGCTGCCGCCGCCGGGTGGCTGGCGAAGTGGGCGTGAATGTGCTCGATCCCGGCGGCCTCCATCATCTGGGCGAAGCGCACCGCTTTGGGAAAGAAAGCCAGCGCCCCCAGGAAATAGCGCCGGCTGCCCCAGGTGCCGCGCAGCAGGTCGCACAGGGCGGCGAAATAGGCGCGCGGCTTGCGGCGCAGGTAGGTCAGGTGCGCGCGCAGAATCGCGGGCGAGAGCAGCGGCTGGTAATGCGCCGCCGCGACGAGGGGGGCCGCTTCCGGGTGCATCACGGATGTGCGCTCGCGTTGCAGCGGGTAAAGCTCAACGCTGACGCCCTGCGCCTGCACCGCGAGAATCTCGTAGAGGATGAACGTCTCGGTCAGCTTGGGGAAGCGCGAGACGAGGTAGGCCACGCGCGGCGCGCGCGCTGGCATATCCTCTGTTCGGTCGGCTGGGAGTCTGTTGACCTCACCCCCTGGCCTCGCTGCGCTCGGCCTTTCCCCCTCTCCGTTAGCGGAGAGGGGGAGGGGAGGCGCGTTAGCGCCGAGCGGGGGTGAGGTAAAGTGAAGAGCCGCCCTAGACCACAGACCAACTCTAGTGCCTGTCCACCCTTCAGGAGTCCGCCTGGCGGATAGCTCCCTTCCCCCCTCGTGGGGGAAGGGCCGGGGATGGGGGGCAAAGACCAGCGCAAGACTTCTCATGCGCTCTCTCATTAGTGCTCCCCCGTCCTGCCGTTGCTGCGGGCTATACACACGTCCCAAATGGCGGCGCTCGCCTGCCGCCGCGAATCGCTCGCCGCGCCGCCCGTCTCGATGATGCGCGCCTGGGGCAGCCGCCCGGCCAGCGCCCGGTACGCCTGGCGCTGCTTCTGCAGGTCTTCCGGCGAATGCTCACCCTTCCGCGCCCAGAGCGTTTCGGCGGGTGCGTCGAGCACCAGCACCAGGTCGGGCGGCGGGCAGGCCCGCGCTAGAATCCAGCGCCGCGCCCGCTTGAGCGCGCTCTGCTGCGGCGGCGCGTTGAGCAGCGCGTCGTAGGAATAGCGGTCAAACAGCACCAGTTGCCCCCGCGCCCCGGCCAGGCGCGCGCGCAGGTAGCGCCGCCACTGCGTCAGCAGCAACCGGGCGAAGCGCACGCCAGGCAGCCGATCCAACGCCGGTGGGCGGCGCGCGCTTTTCTGGTAAAGGCCCATATACACTGTGGTCACGGGCTGGCAGAAGCCCTCGCTCAGCCCCTTCACCAGCGTGGACTTGCCCGCCCCGTCCGGCCCCAGCAGGGCCACCGACGGTAACGGCGGGCGCAGCAGCCCGGCCAGCCGCCCGGCGACGCGCGTCGCCCGACGCCGGGCGTGACCGAGGCGGGCGGCGGGGGCGCGGCGAGTCAGGTGGGCGATCACGGCGGGGCGCTCGGCCAGCAGCGCGTCCCATTGCTCCCCCGCGATCAGCGCCGCGAGGCGCTCCCAGGTGGCGTCTGGCGTCCAGTAACGGGCCAGCAGGTCGGTGGTGCGCGCCGGATCGGTGATCTGCTGGCGCAGGGCTTGCAGGCGCTGCTGGCGGTGCGGCGCGAACTGCCCTTTATCCAGCGCGGCGTGTAGCAGCAGAGTCACCAGTTCCTCCTCCGGCGCGGGAGCGTAGGCCATGCCCAAACGACGGCGGCGGCTCAGGCACGCCTCGGCCAGATCGGTCGGGATCGTCCTGGGAGATCGCCCGAAGACGATCTGCGTGACAACATCGAGTTTGAGCCAGGCGTCGCTCGCCCGGTCATAGGCGATGAAAAAATGGTGCGGCACGCTGCCGGGCGCGGGCAGGGGGATAACCCCCAGATCGGCCAGCGTCCGGCGCAGTGCGGCGAGTTGACCGGCTCGCACGAGCAGGTCTGTCTCGCCCCCGCGCGCTGCGATCTCATCAAGCCGGTCGGCGTCGCGCAGCAGGCAGGTGGCGATGCCCGCCTGCTCGAATGCGCCGAACGCGCGCGCCAGTACAGTCTCCACTGCGGCTATGACCCCACTGTTTTGCTGGACGCCTGGCGGTTGGCGGGTGTCGCCTGGACGCGGGCGGACTGGGCAGAGGCGCGCACCTGCCGCGCGAAGGGCCGCCGGCGCAGGCTGCGCGCGCGCGTCGCCAGCACGGTACCGGCTATCTGCGCCCCGACTTCGTCCAGCGCGGCGGCGGCCTCCCGGACGTGCCGGGGGCGGTTGTGCCCGCGCCGCGCGACAAGGATCGTCCCGTCGGCGCGCGCGGCGAGCACCATACCAGCGGCGACCGCGTGCAGAGGCGGCGCGGCGATCAGCACGATGTCGGCCAGCTCGTCCAGGCTCGCCAGCGCGTCGGCAAAGCGCGCTGAGGCGACAATGGCGAAGAAATCGGGCGTGCGCGTCCCGGCAGGCAACACGGCCAGTCCCTCGACTCCGGCGGGCACCAGCAGATCGGCCAGTGCCCCGTCCGCCTCGTGCCAGTCGGCCAGGCCGGGTTTGCCGGTCAGGTCGAACATCTGCGAGACGGTTCGCCCCTGAACATCGGCGTCGAGCAGGGCCACGTTCTCGCCAAGCTGGGTCAGCACAACGGCCAGGTTCGCCGCGATCTCGCCGCCGCTGCTATCGCCCTGAATGTCGCCGACGAGCAGCCGGTGAAACGAGCGAGCGTGCCCGGCGAAGCGCAGCTTCATCCCCAACTGGCGGTAGCGTTCCGCCGCCGCTGAGTCGGCGCGGGCCAGCACAACGGGCGCGGCGCGGCCAGGTGTCGGGTGCGTGATCAGGTCGCCCAGGTACGGGGCGCTCGTCGCCGCGCGCAGGTCATCCCCGCCCTGGATGGTGTCGTTGGCGTACTCGGCGGCCAGCACTATCGCGCCGCCGGCGATCAGCCCGGCCAGCAAGCCAAGCACCGTCTTGAGCGGCACCTGGGGGTCAATGGGCCTGCCACGAGTCGCCGGTTCCAGGATGGTGATGCGGTTGTTGGGCGTGCTTTGCAGCGCCGAGTAGAGCGAGATGAGCAGCTTCTCCGCCTCGGACTTGTAGGCGCGCTCCTGCCTGATCTGCTCGGTGATGAGCGCGCGCTGCTCATCGGTTTCGGCGCGGCTTAGCTCCCCATCCAGGCGCAGCAGCGTCTCGTCGGCGCGGGCGATAGTGCTTTCCACGCGCGCGATCTGCCGCTGAAGCTGCTCCCAGGCGGTGGCGTTCTGAGTGCCGCTGGCCGGGCTTTGCGCGACCAACTGCTCGGCGATGGCGTTGGCGATCAGGGTGGCCTGGTCGCGGTCATCCTGATCTACGCGCACGGTCAGAATCTGGGTGGTTGTGTCGGTGGTCAGGGTGATGTCGCGCTCAAGCTGGCCCGGACTGCTGTCCAGCCCCAGGTCGGCGATGACGGTTTCCAGGAAGGGGCGCATGGTCGGCAGCACGGCGTAGACCTCCATAAGCTGGGCCGCCGCACGCAGGTCGTTTACTTGAGGGCTGAGGCTGTCAACTGCCGGGCCGACCAGCAGCTTGGCCCTGGCCGTGTAGCGCACCGGCTCGCGGTTGCTCAGCGCGTAGCTGCCCGCCCCGGCGATCAGGGTAGTGAGCCCTAGCAGCCAGAGCCAGCGGCGGAGAACGTCATAGTAACTGCGGATCATGCGAGTCCCTGCTTTCTGTGTCTTCCTGTCAGTTAGAGTCAGTGATCGCCAGTTGTTCGCCTCACTCCCGTTTCGCTTCGCTTAGCTCCCCCTCTCTGCCGGCGAAGAGGGGGCAGGGGGTGAGGTTGCGAGCAGGAAGGGACGAACTGGCGATCAGAGTAATCAACGGCCCGCCGGGACTGGTTCCCCAGAAGGCCGCACGACCACATGCCACGCCCAGCGTGTAGGTCTAGCGCGCGCCGTTGGTGAACTTGAGCACGGTGCGCAGCAGGAGTTCCAGGTCGAGCGACAGGCTCATCTTCTCGATGTATTTGATGTCCCAGATCAGACGCTTGTCGAAGTCGGTGTCGCCCCGGTCGTAAATCTGCCACAGGCCGGTGATGCCTGGCTTGACGCTCAGGCGCTGCGTCTGCAGCAGCGAGTACTTGTCCACGCCGAACGAGGTCGGGCGCGGCCCCACTAGGCTCATGTCGCCGACGAGCACGTTCCAAAGCTGGGGCAGCTCATCCAGGCTGGTCTTGCGCAGGATTTTGCCCAGGCGCGTGATGCGCGGGTCGTTCTCCAGCTTGTTGCCGTGCTCGTCAACGGTCTCGCCGCGCTCGTTGACGCGCACGCCTAGCTCGGCCAGGCGCTGGTCGGCATTGGGGATCATCGAGCGGAACTTGAGCATCTTGAACTTGTGCCCGCCCAGGCCGATGCGGTTCTGGACGTAGATCGGTGAGGCGCGATCTTCCAGCCAGATGAGCAGGGCCAGCAGCAGTACTACCGGCAGCGTCAGCGGCAGGGTGAGCAGCACCGCCGCCAGGTCCATCAGCCGCTTGACCCGGAAATAGACGCGGCGCGTGTGGGTGCTCTGGTAGGGCAGGCGGTTGATCCAGAAGTCGGGGTCGTAATACGGCGTTTCCGAGCGGATCGTCGCCTGCGCGTGCGACAGGAACGGCTGCACCAGTTCATCCCAACTGGCAAGCGCTCCCAGGCCCAGCGAGACCAGCACGCGCGTCAACGGGAGCTGGCGCAGCGCCAGCGCGCCGTGGTTGCCGCCTAGCTCAATGCGCGCCAGTTCAACGGGTAGCTCGCGCGCCGGGCTGCTCTCCTCGCGGGATACGGTGCGCCCGGCAACCGGCGCAGGAATGCGGGCGTCGGCCCCCTGGACCAGTTGGCGTCCGGCTGCTGCGACCAGGTCGGCGTAGATCAGCCCGTCGTCGGGGAAGCTGGCGACGCCGATGGGCAGCCGGATGTTGAGCGACATGCTCACCAGGGCGTGAATCTGCCCGGCCAACTGCTCGGCTTCGCCCCGGTTGGTCTCCGGCAGGCACAGCACCAGGTTGTCGCCCTGCCAGGCCAGCGGATCGGTGCGGTAGACCATTGACTCGACAAGCTGGCCGATGCGCGCGCGCAGATAGCTGCGCTGGAGCGCCGAGTGAAGGTCGAAGCGATCGGTGGGCGCGCTGCGCAGTTGGGGGATGTCGGTCAGGCGCAGCAGTAGGAAGGCGACGGGCCGGCTGAAGCGCCGCGCGCGGAACAGCTCGCCGTTGGTGGCCTCTTCGCCGTCGGCAGCGGGTAGAATGCGCGAGCTATTCGTGTCAATGACCACGCTTTCCATGATCTGTTCCAGCTTGGCGACGACCAGCGAGGTCGTGCTTGCCAGGAACTGGGTGATGAGCAGCACGATGATCTCAATGGGCGTCTCCGGCCAGGCCAGCACGCTGTGTCCCAGCGCGCCCAACGCCCCCAAGCCAATGTAGATGAGCAGGCCGGGCACTGTGACGGCGGCCCAGTGCCACGCGCCGATGTCCGGCAGGAAGAAGATGATCAGCACGGCGGCCAGCACCAGGACGTAGAGAGCTGGCGAGAGGTCCATGCCCACCAGGTCTGGGCGGGCCAGGCCGAAGAGGAAGATCAGCCATAAGGCTGCCGCGACAATGAGAATGCGTAGCTGATACATAGTGCCACCCCGACCCCAATGCTACAAGTACCGTCTCAAGCGAGGAGAAACGCGCCAAAGTAATTCGTACAGCTACAGAAGAATTGTTGGAAATTGTACTGTCGAGGAAGGTGAATTTAAAATAATTTTACGGAACTTTTATAAGATTTATGGATTTATTGACATAAGATAGTAGAGACGCGGAATTTCTGAGAAACAAGGATAGAAGTGGTCGTGTGACAATCACGGGCGGGCGGCGCAGCACCCGCTTACTGGCCGTCATGGTTCCCGTGGTACGTCGTGTGAG
>DYGW01000326.1 GCA_020724485.1 Thermoflexus sp.
CCCTGGATCGGGCCACGTTGCTCGCCGTCACCGCCGACATCTGCCGGGCGCTGGATACGCTGCACCAACGCGGAGTCATCCACCGCGACATCAAGCCGGAGAACATCCTCTTCGCCCAGCCGCGCCACTTCAAGCTAGCCGATTTCGGCCTGGCGCATATCCATCCGGCTCACCGCTACGGCGCTGCCGACGATTCCGGCCCGCAGCCGGGCACGCTGCTCTATATGTCGCCGGAGCAGGCACTGGGGCACGAGGTCACGCTGCGCTCCGACCTGTACTCGCTGGCGGTCGTGCTCTATGAGGCAGTAACCGGCCACTACTATCTGGAGTACGACGAGGAGCGCGACGGAGACGACGCCCTGCTCGACCTGATTGTAGAGGCGGAGCCGCTGCCCATTGAGCCGGGCCACCCGTCAGTGCCACAGACCATCGCTGACCCTTTGCTGCGGGCGCTCAGCAAGACGCCCGCAGATCGCCCGGTGAACGCGCGTGAGTTCCTGGCCGACCTGAAGCGAGCGTTGGGGCCGCGCCAGCGAAGCGCCCCACACCAGGCCGCCAACCGCCCGCGCAACGGTTCGCGCCCGGCGCTCCCGCAGGCGCTCCTCCACGAGTTGTACGCCATTCGCCGACTACGCGACAATGGCGCGCCCGAACAGGCAGCGCATCGCCTGCGCCCGCTGCTCGCGCGCTACGCGGAGACACCAGAGGTAATCGCCGAGTGGGGCGAGACACTGGTCGCCCTCGACCAGCTTCTCGACGGCTATGCGGCGCTGCTCGACGCCACCCGTCTCAAGCCCGATCTCCCCTACGCCCAGCTTGCACTCGCCGCCCTATACCGTCGCGAGTACGCCGACGAGCAAGCCGCCGACGATGCAACAGTCGCCGCCATCGCCGCCGACCCCGACCTGGTCTACGCCATGCTGTACGAGACGCTAGCCGCGTCGCTCGACCACCCCGAACGCTACCGGCGGCTCGTGGAGCTTTTCCGGCGCGCCGCTGCCGAACAGGGCACAGCGCCCGCCTGGCACACGCTGGGCATGGTGTTGGCGCTGCACCCCGATCACGCGGCGGCCAGCCAGCAAGCCTTTGAGGCGGCGCTTGCGCAGAACCCGGCCTATGGCCCCACCTGGGTCGGGCTGGGCACCCTGCTGATCGCTTCCGGCCAGGTCGAGCGCGGCATCGCCCTCCTGGAGCGCGGCGCGGACGCGCAGTTCCCCGCCCTGCCCCCCGCCGACCCGCACAAAGCGCACACCGTCTACCAGCCGCAGCACCTCCACCTGGCGCTAGCCGTCGCCTACGCGCAGCGCGGGGACTTCCCGCGCAGCGTCGCCGCCGCGCGCGCCGTGCTGGAGATGGCCCCGCACGAGCTGGACGAGGACGCCCCCGCCCTCCTCGCTGCGTACCTCGCTGCCGCAGAAGGCTGGCTTGCCACCGGGGAATCCGCGCGGGCTGTCGCCTTGCTGAGCGAAGCCATCCCGCTGGCCGCGCACTGGGGCGAGGAGCGCGTCTTCAGTCTGCTGGACGCTGCTGAAGGGCTGGCCGATCCGCAGCACCGTCCGTCAGCGCAGTGGGACGAAGCTCTGTCCTGGCTGCGCGCCAACCTGAACCCGCCGGGCCGCGCCGCGCCGTCGCCGCGCGCCACGTAGTAACCGCCGCGTGTCAGTACTCCGTCCGGTATTGGTAGGTGATAGTGACGCTCTCCCCGGCAGGCACGCTGATCTCCCAGCGCAGCAGGTTATCAGCCTGGCGCTCCGGCGTCACAGAGTACTCGAACTGCCAGGCGTCCTTTTCCCAGGCGTCCAGAATTGTCAGCGCCAGGTCTTGCGCGCCGAAGTTCTGGACTTCCAGCGTCACGTCGTGCAGGGTATAGTCGTTGCCCGCCTCGACCTGGTAGGTTTGGGTCTCGCCGCGCCGCACGCGCACGTCGGGCAGCCTGCCGACCGTCACGCTACCCTCGCCGCCAGGGGGTGTCGTCTCGGCGAAGTCGCTGCCCATGAACAGCCCGTCCTGGTAAACGCGCACGA
>DYGW01000327.1 GCA_020724485.1 Thermoflexus sp.
GGACGCGCCCGGCCTCCGCACTTGTTCACGTCAGCCATGCCCACCCCCCGAATCCCCCGAAAGGTGCTCAGCAGTGCTCAGCAGTGACCCGGTAGCACGCAAAAACCCCGGCAAAAACGCGCCTTCGAAGGCTCCGCGGTGGGTTCGAGTCCAACCGCCGGAGCCATCTTTCCAGCAGAAAAACAGGGGGTTCGTGATTCCGCTCCCCCGAATCGCCCCCCGAAATGACGACCCCCGTACTCCCAGCCATGCTGGTTTCGGGGGGCTCTCGGCGCGTCGTGCCGGTCGCAGGATCGCACGGTGGCCCCACGGGTTGCCGGTTTCGAGCCGGGACTTCGTGGCCGTGCCAAGCCGGGGCTGCAACGCCCCCGGACGAGATTGAAATTTCAGTGCGCTTTTTTTAACGCCTCCGCAGCCGCGCGCATCGACGGCCGCACGTAGATAGCCGTCGTCGAAGCGTACTTGTGCCCAAGCAGGTGCTGCACCCCGGTCAGCGGCGCCCCGGCGTCCAGTAGGTGCGTCGCCCGCGCCGACCGGAAGTGCTGCCCGGTCAGCACCCGCGCCTTGCTCGGCGGCAGCACCTTCGCAGCGGCTTCGTGGACGAACCGAAACCGCCGATGCACGCCGAACACCAGCCCGGCGGTCCCCGGTGGCCATCAGGCGACCTCGGCCGTTTCGCTGGCCCAACCGTTCGCTGGCACGCGGCCCGCGGAGAGCACTTCTATTTCCGAGGCCACGTCAGCCGGCGGAACCGTGCGACCAGTGCGGTAGCGCCAGAGCGTTGTTCGGTTGTTAATCTTCTCGCGGACCGCGTCCGCAGCGTCCCCGCCTTCGTCCAGCAGCGCGTCCAGCGCCAGGCTCGACGGGCTCCTAGGTGAATCGGCCATGAGGGCTATGTTGCATACTCGAAACTCCGTTGCAAGTGAGAAACTTTGCTGCACACCCGCTCCGGTAGCTAAGCGCCTGGAAAGGCGGGAAATTTTTTTTGTGGCGAAGCGTCGTTCTCGGTTCGGGGGCTACGGGCATCGTGCGTGGGCGGCGTGGCACTGCCTCCCGGGAAGCGACAAGTTTGGTCGCCCCGTCGCGGACCGCGAGATCACCCGCCGCAGTCCGCTGCTGAACCAGGGCGAATTCCTGAAGCTGGTTCACGAGGAGTACTCCGAGCCCAGTTGGCGGGTCGTGTACGCCGCCGCGCTTGAGCTGGGCGTCTCGATGCAGTGGCTCATGCTGGGCGAGGGCGAAGGGCCGAAGCGCCCCGCCGAGATCAAGATCCCGGACTGGCCGGGCCCGCGGCCGTCAGCCAAGAAGGGCGCCGGCGCGCCGGAGGCGCACGAGCAGGTCACCAGGCTCCCCGCATCCGTGCCGACGAAGCGTAGCCAGCGCCCGAAGCGCAGGACGCTCGCCGAAGACAAGCGCCGCCCGCGTTAGGCAGTCGTCCTCTCTGATGTAGACCGCGAGAGCTGCGCTCCCGTCGTCGGCCCGGACCAGCACGGCTAGGAATGGCGGCGGCATTGAGGGGGTAACGTCGGCCAGGCGGCGGCCTAGTTGCGAGCTAACGCACCGCGTCGGTCGATTTTTCGACCACCCCCGTCGTTTCTTACTTGCAACACCGTTTCTAGTGTGCAACATTGGGGGCATGACGAAGACGCAAGCCGCCCCCGCCCAGGTCCGCAACAACGCCGCCTACGACGTCCACGGAAACGTGGTGGCCGAATACCGTCGGCGCGGCGACGGCTGGGGCATCGGCTGGTTCTGGATGGGCGGAGCGAAGCTGACCACGGACGAAGTCCGGGCGATCAACGCCCTCCCGCAGGTGGCGGTGTGCGGATGACCACCTGCGACGCCTGCTACGAGGCCCCGCGGCCTTGCGCGGAGCACGCCGCGCTGTGCGGATGCGGCGAGACGGTCCACACCGCGGCCGCGTCGTGCTGGCACTGCGGCGCGGACGTGGAGCCTCGCGAGTGCCCGGTGTGCTGGCAGCGGGTGAGCGACGGGCGCGGGCGTGACGAGGAGT
>DYGW01000073.1 GCA_020724485.1 Thermoflexus sp.
CCCTGGCCTCGCTGCGCTCGGCCTTTCCCCCTCTCCGCTGCGGAGAGGGGGAGGCCAGGCGCGTTAGCGCCGAGCGGGGATGGGGTAGTCCCTCCACTCGCGGGCGCCGATCAGTTCGTCTTGTCCAGGCGCAGCGTCACCGTGCCCTCGCCGCGATACTGGATGATCTCAACCGTGTACTGGCCGCTCGCGGGCAAGGCGACGCCCGCCAGCAGCGGGTTCAGGCCGGGGCCGCTGTCGTCGTCCTCGGCGATGAGCGTGCCGTCCGGCCCCAACAGGCGCAGGGCCGTGTCCAGGGCAGCGTTCGCGCCGGCGTCAGCGGCCACCGTCACCTGATCGCCCGCACTCCCAGAGAAGACCCAGGTGACGGTCTGCCCGGCGGCGATGGCAGCCTCCGCCGTCTGCCCGTAGGCGATGGTGCCCAGTCCGGTCTGAGCCGACGTGCTCGTCTCGGCAGCAGTCGGCGACGGGGCGGGCGTGGGCGTTTCCTGGCCGGGCCATGTCACCGGCCAGGGCAGGTCTGCGCTGCCCTCCGTCGCCGCGTCGAGCACCGGCAGCGCCGTGACCAGGGCGGGCGCGCCGCCGCGCGTCAGCGCCAGCGCCGAGGCGGGTACCCAGCCGGTCGCGCCGCGCGCGTAGCCGTAGACGTACTGGTTATCAGCGGTGCGGGCCAGCGCCGCGAACGGCTGCCCACCAATGAGCGCCGCCAACGCGCGCGCGCCGCTGCTCCCGGTGAACAGGATATTGGTCAGGTCGGGCTGCACCGTGCCGATGATGGCGCTGCGTCGCTCGGCCAGCAGCGGGTTACCGGTGATGGTCAGCGGCAGGTAGGCGAAGTTGTCGAAAGCGATGGTCACGGGCGTGTTCGAATCCACATAGGTGTACGAGATCGGGCGCGCGCCGCCTTGCGTGTGCGCGCCGTCAACGACTGCGCCCTTGAGCTGCCCGTTCAGATAGACCTCGATGTAGTCGCCGATGACCAGCACGCCGAAGGTGTGAGGGCGGTTGCGCCCCACGCGCACTGCGCTGTCAATCACCGCCGGAAGCAGTTCCTGTACCTCGGTGTCAGTGACCTTGAACAGCACAACCTGCTGGCGGTGATCTACCACGAAGTAGTAGAAGTTCTCGTCGTCTACCACGCGGAAGGCCAGCCCGTACTCGTAGTAGTTGGTGTCGCTGGCCAACTCGGCGGTCACCTCGGCGTAAAAGGCCGCGTCACCCTGCAGCAGCGGATAGGCGAAGGCCCAGCGCATGAAGTCCAGACTCGGCGCCTCCATGATCAACTGCCCGTCAATGATGTTGGCGAAACGCCAGTCGTTGCGGTTGGTGTCGAAGGTGTCGAGCACTGCCTCGCCCGGCTGAAACGGCGTCCGGCTGAGCACCAGCGCGTTCTCCGGCAAGGGCGTCGGGGCGGCGGGTGTGTCCGTTGGTGCGGGCGTGTCGGTGGGGCCGGGTGTCGGCGTGGGCGGGCTGATCAGCGGGCGACCATCCACCTGGATCGAGCGAACCATCGGCAGCAGGACGTTCTCGCCAAACGGCAAATCGAACTCACCGATCGGCGCCAGCACGACGATGTGCAGCCAGTCATCCGCCGCGATCTCGATCAGCCACGTCCACAGGTGCATCCCCCCTTCGCGGATGTCCATCAGCCGCGCCGGGACGGAGAATTCCCCGGCGGGGATGCTCATCCCGCTAAAGTCTGAGCCGAATGGGTGCTCGACGGCATTGATCAGGCTGCTGATGTCGGTTGTTGTCCCAGCGCCGAAGACCTGCGCCGGCGTGCCGCGCACCAGCGTGATCGTCGGGTAGGAGCCGCTCAACGGATTGCTCGAATCCACCGGTGCCAGGAAGTACGTCAGGCCGAAGAACCAGGGATCGGGCCACGTTGCCGGGTAATCGAGCGTGATGCCCAACGTGTCCAGGCTGCGGGGCTGCAACGTCTCCGGGACGAACAGGGCCGGGTCTACTGCGCCGGGGGTGGGCGTGAGCGTCTCGGTCGGCGCGGGCGTGTGCGTGGCCGTCGGCGTATCGGTCGGCGTGCCCGTGAGCGTCGGGGTGTCGGTCGGCGCGGGCGTCTCCGTCGGCGTCGGTGTCAGCGATGGAGTCAGCGTGGCGGTGGGCAGGGCGACGACTGGGATGTTCGGGTTGCCGGAGATACGCACCACTTCCGCCGAGACCCAGCCTGTGCCGGGGATGCCGCCGCCGACCACCTGGTACCAGTCGCCGTCTTCGCTCACGCCGACGACGATGACCTCGTCCTCGCGGCTCAGCGTGGCGATCACGTCATGCTCAAAACCCGGCCCGCGCCGCACGTTGCCCCGCTCCGAAAGGATGGTGGCGAACGTGGTGCGCGGCGTCGCGGTGGGCACAGGCGTATCGGTCGGCGCAGGTGTGTCAGTGGGGGCCGGGGTATCCGTTGGCGTGCCGGTGGAGGCAGGCGTCTCGGTCGCCGTAGGGACGGCGGCCACCTTCCCCTTCTCGTCGCCGCCACCCAGCGCCAGCAGCGCGATTACCGCGACGACGGCGATCACTCCCAGCGCCGCCGCCCCGATGACCAGCGGGCTGAGTCCGCCACGACCGGGCGGCGCAACCAGCGGGCGCGCCGGGGCCGCCTGCGTGGGGGGAACGCTGCCCGGCGGCGTGGGCGGTGTGGCACGCTCTGGCGGTGAGGGAGCGCGGGTGGGTGCCGCCTCCTCGCCGATCACGGTTTTCTCCATCTCTGGCGCAGGCGCTGACCTGGGGCGAGTCGGCCCGGCGCGCAGCGCGGTGACGAAATCCTCGGCCATCGCCTCGGCGGACTGGTAGCGGTCGTCGGGGTTTTTGGCCAGCGCGCGCAGGATGACTGCCTCCACGCCGGGGTCAAGATCGGGATTGGCCAGGTGTGGGGGCGGCGGCGCGTCGTTGAAGTGCTTGTACATCAGGGTATAGGGCGTGTCGCCGGAGAAGGGAAGCTGGCCGAGCACCATCTCGTAGAGCATGATGCCCAGCGAGTAGATGTCGGTGCGGGCGTCCACCAATTCGCCGCGCCACTGTTCGGGGGCCATGTACGCCGGGGTGCCCAGGATGTTGCCCGTCGCGGTGAGCTTGGTCGTCCCGGCGAGCATCTTGGCGATGCCGAAGTCGGTCAAATAAGCGTTGTCGCGCTCGTCGAGCAGCACGTTGTTGGGCTTGAGATCGCGGTGAACGATCCCCTGTTCGTGAGCGAAGGTCAGGGCGCTGGCGATCTGGCCGAGCATCCGCGCCGCCAACGGCAGCGGCAGCGGCCCGCGCGACAGGCGGTCGTCCAGACTGCCGCCGCGCACCGACTGCATGACGATGTAGATGTGCTTGTCTTCGCGCCCGAAGTCAATCACCGGCAGGATGTGCGGGTGCTGCAACCGGGCGATGAGCTGCGCTTCGTGCTCGAAGCGCGCCACGAATTGCTCGTCGTCGGCCAGCTCCGCCGCCATCACCTTGATGGCTACGTCGCGGTCCATCGAAGCCTGCCGGGCCAGGTAGACGGTCGCCATCCCTCCCCGGCCCAGCACAGACCGAATCGCATACTGGCCCCGCCCTAAGACCTGGTTGATGAGGTCGTCGCTCGCCATGATGTCACGCTCGCCGGATGAGAAGTGGATGCACTCATGAAGGTACAAAGAATCGCGGCAATAAGCAAGTAGCAGATGTCGGGAGATGGGCGCGGAGATTCAGACTTCCGAAGTTTGCGGAAACTTCGGAAGTCTGATGGGCACGCCCTCCAGGTTGAGCACCAGCCGCCGCCGCAGAATCTCCTCCTCGTCCTAGCCGTAGGCGTCACAAATGAAGCAATCTAGCACGGCCAAGAGCGGAGGGACTTTGGGGGAAACCAGGGGAGATAGCACAGAGCTTCGGCAATTGCTAGGGGCTTTTGTAGATGTCGTGCTTGCCTATTCGGCGCAGTAGGACAACAAGCTCACTGTCGACAGGCTCGCCCCATTGGAACGTAAACACGCACCAGTCAGAAATGTGTGCCTCCTAGATGCCAGGCTAGCCCTGCATCTTCTTCATCCTGAATGACGGATGCTCTGGATTGTCCCGAAACCGCTCTAGTTTCTCTAGCACTCGTTGTCGGTCCTGGTGAGAGAGACGCCGTAGGTCCTTGTCAAACTGCGGCGTGCGTAGGAGCTTCATCGTGGACCAAGAGAAGGCTAGAGACTGTCAAAATACGAACTCAAGTCCTCAATCTCTTCTAGCTCACCCCTTTGGATATGGTCGTCCACAGTGCGTTCACCTGCCTGCCACTCTTGCGTCCAGAACCAGCGCTGTTCGGGATCAATCTCGATGATAGCATGGGTCAGGGGATGTAGCGCATACCAGCTTTCACCAACGTTCCACACTGTCTGCCTCGTGGTGGCAGATATGTGATCGCTGGGTCTAGTGACCAGCACTTGATCAATCTGCCGGTTGACTGCCACGTCCTGCCCCAGACTGGACAAGGATCGAGACCCGCTCAATCTTGTAATCGCCGTTACGTGCGCATCGATATGCTCGCGGGAGGTATTGATGACTGATATGGCCATTTTAGTCGTCCTGTGAGCCAACGACCGACACGCTAGTGTTAACCAAAATCTCTGGATCGCCCAACTCCGTGAATGCAGGCTGTCCGTGTTCATCAAGCAAGCGCACGGCACGAAGCAGCACTGTCTTTATGCGCAGACGAGTGCCATCCTCTAATTTGTACTCGTTCCATACTTCCTTGATGGCATCGAAACCCACTTCGATGCCTTCGCGTTCCGTACCATCAGGCATTGGGAATTTGCGTCGGACCAGCTTTGGCTGACTCCATTCCTGGGAGAGGCGACGCTCGCAATATACAGTATACACATGTCTCACTCTGTATGGTAGTCAGAGATTAGTGACTTTACAGATGAATCCGTCCCTGTTCTGCCTGCAGTCGCCCCAGGTTCAGCGCCAGCAGCCGTCGCAGAATCTCCTCTTCGTCCTTCTGCACCCGCGCCAGCAACGGGCAGCTTTGGCCCAAACAGGGTATCATCCCCGCACTATCTCATCTGCCGGACCGCTTCAGCCCGCGTGCAATCTCCTCGTTGACTGTGGTTGGCGCGGCTATCACCCAAGGAGACTAGCATGGCAGAAGGTTCCCCCGCGAGCAGCCGCCCGCCGATCATCGTCACCGACTCCACCTGCGATCTGCCGCCGGACGTATGGGAGCGTTACAACATCCGGCGCGTGCCGCTCAAGATTCTGTTCGGCGAGGAATCCTATCGCAGCGACCTGGATATGGACCTGTACCAGTTCGCCGAGCGGCTGGCGCGCGGTGACATACACCCGACTTCGTCGCAGCCCACCGTGCCCGACTTCGAGGCGCTGTACGAAGCTCTCGCGGGCAGCCCCATCCTGTCCATTCACCTCAGCGCCGGGCTGAGCGGCACGGTCAACGCGGCGCGCCAGGCGGCCCAGGCCCTGCCCGACCAGGACATCACCGTGCACGACAGCGGCACCATCTCCGCCGCGCTGGGCCTGCAGGTGCTGACCGCCGCCCGCGCCGCCGCCGCTGGTTACAGCGCCGCGCAAATCGTGCCGCTGCTGGCGCAGACGCACGCCGCCGGCGGCCTGCTCTTCATCCTCGACGACCTGACGCCGCTGGTGCGCGGCGGGCGCATCGGCACGGTGCAGTACCACGTGGCCCAGGTGTTGCACATCAAGCCGATCATCACCGTCAGCAAGAGCGGCGAGACGGCGGGCACCTACGTCTCGGCGGGGCGCGTCCGCCGCCTGGAAAAGGCGGTTGACGCTTTCGTTGAGCAGATCATCAAGGAAGTGGGCGAGGGGCAGAAGCTGCGCGCGCACATCGTCTACGGCACCGATCCCACGCCGACGCTGGCCGACCGGCTGAGCGAGAAGCTGCGCCAGCACTTTGACTGCGTGCACCTGGAGCGGTCGGTCGCCGGGCCGGTGCTGGCCGTGCACACGGGGACAGTGGCCTTCGACGTGGGCTTCGCGGCGGGCGACTGGCCGGTGTGAGGACAGCAGCGAGTTAGCGGGAGATCATTCGTTTCACCTCAACCCCCGCTCGGCGCTGACGCGCCTCGCCTCCCTCTCTCCGCTGCGGAGAGGAGGAAAGGCCGAGCGCAGCGAGGCCAGGGGGCGAGGTCAACACGGCGAGCCAGCCCCTCGCTCACACCGACAGCGCGATCAGCCACTGCGCCGCGAAGTACGTGCTGAGCACCCAGAACGGCGCGCTGCGCCATGCGCCCCGGAAGCGCTCGACGGCCAGCGCCGAATCCGACGTGACGAATAAGTACGCGCCAGCCAGGGCCAGCAGCGTCCCGTCCTGGCGCGTCTCGATCCAGCGGTTGGCCGCCTGCCAGGCCATGAGCAGGATCACCGCCATGTAGACGATCACCGGGCCGCGCAGCGATCCCAGGTGCGGCCACAGCCAGCGCAACATCAGCACACCGTAGAGCAGGAAGGGGGCCAGGTACCACAGCGGGGCGGTGCCGCGCCCCTCCAGGGTGAAGGCGGCGATGTAGAAGAGGTGCGCTACCAGGAAGCTGGCTAGGCCGGGCAAGAAGCGATCCGGCAGCATCAGGAAGACATCCCCGGCCAGCGACGCGGTCAGCCCCAGGACGATCAACGCCTGGTAGCGCGTGGTGAGCGGGTCTTCCGCCAGCAGCGCGATCAAGATAATGCTCGCCGTCGCCAGCGGCTTGCAGACGTACTCCAGCCGCTTCGACTGGCGGTACTTGGCGACGATGGTCAGCGCGGCGCACAGGGCAGCAGCGACAGTGAGCAGGGCGATGGGCAGGGTCATACAGCGTTTGCCTTCAGGGAAGTGCGGCTCATTCGGGTCAGCCGCCGGTAGCCAGCTTCCACGCTTTGAACCAGGCCCACGTGCGGGCCAACCCTTCGTGCACGGGCGTGGACGGGGCGAAGCCGAGCAAACGGCGTGCCTTGCTGTTGTCGCAGAAGGTGATCGGCGGGTCGCTGGGCGGCGTGGGGACGCTGCGCGTGTTAAGTTTCCGCCCGGATAGCTCCTCGATCACGTCAATGAACTCCCGCAGTGAAATCGGCGCGCCGACGCCCAGGTTGATCACCTCGTAGCCAAGCGGGCGGTCGAGCGCGGCGATCACGCCAGTCACGGTGTCGTCAATGTACGTCCAGTCGCGGTGAATGTCGCCGTTGTTGAAGATGGGCACAACGCTGCCATCCAGCACGGCCTCCATCACGCGCATGGGCATCATGTCCGGGCGGCCCGCCGGGCCGTAGACGTTGAAGAAGCGCAGGGCGGTGATGTTCATGCCGTGCAGGTGGTGAAACGTGTGCGCCAGCAATTCGGCGGCGCGCTTGCTGGCCGGGTACGCGGCCAGGGGGCGGTCGGCGGCGTCCTCTTCGTTGAAGGGCAGGCGCTTGGTTTCGCCATAGACCGACGAAGTGGAGGCCAGCACGAAGTTGTCGCAGCCGTGCCGCTGTGCCGCGTCGAGCAGGGTCAGCGTGCCGTCCAGGTTGACCGCGTAGTACAGGCGCGGCTGCTTCATGCTCTCGCGCACGCCCGCCATCGCCGCCAGGTGCGCCACGCGGCGGATGTCGTGCACGGCGAAGAGCGCCTCGACCGCATCGGCGTCTCGGATGTCGCCCTCGATCAGCGTAAAAGCCGGGTGCTGGGCCAGTTCGGCGGCGTTGGCCCGCTTGATGGCCGGATCGTAGTAGTCGTTGAAGTTGTCCAGGGCGATCACCGTCTCGCCGCGCGCCAGCAGCGCCCGCGCCAGATGGCTGCCGATGAAGCCCGCCCCGCCCGTCACCAGGATGCTCACGTGCCCGTCCTTTCGCCGGTTTGCTGCCCGGCTGCGCTGCCGCTCAGGGCCGGATCATGCCCTGCACCTCGAACGTGCCGTTGTCCACGATCAGACTCTGCTCGTACAGGAAATAGCTGCCCGGCAGGTCTTCGAAGGGCCGGATCAGCAGGTCTTCGAACTGCGCCTTGACCGTCTGCACCACGAAGTCCGGCGCGCCGATGCCGGCCACATCCACTTTGGTGATGTCGAAGGTGATCTGCCCGGCGTAGTCCACCCCCGGCTTGATGAAGACCTTGAGCGGCACGGAGAGGAAGCGCACCTCCACTTCGGCGTAAAAACGCATCTCGCTATCATCCAGGCCGACCCGGACATTCTTGAAGGGGAAGATGTGACCGTGCTCGTCGGCGAACGCCTTGCCTTCGAGGGCCATCCACGACGAGATCTCGCGCTCGTTGAACTTGAGCGCCCACCAGCCTTGACTGCGCGCCTGGGCAATTGCATCGTTGATGGCCCGGTCGAAGGTCTGGGCTTCGCTGAGACTCGGCTTGAAGGTGTTGGGCAGCGGCGCGTCGTTGGAGTCGCTGGTCGCGGCGTAGATCACCACGCAGGCAGCCAGTCCCAGGCACAGCAGCGGGATCAGGATGATGGACAGGCAGCAGCCACTACAGCCCTCGAACATCGGTCGGCCCTCCTCGCGGACGCTCGGCCAGGCAACGGCCTGTATTGTACCACGTGTTGGAAGCGCGCGGCGGGCCAGCGCAGTATAATCTCTGGCGTCTGCCGAACTCGCCTGGGGAGAGAACCATGCCGGTCATTCTGTCGCCGGACGAAGCCAGTGCCCTCAACGCCCGCTTTGACAGGGTCGATCCCGCTGTCGTGCTCGCCTGGGCGGCGGAACGCTTTATGCCGCGCCTGGCTGCCACTTCTTCATTCCAGACGCAAAGTGTGCCCTTGCTGCATCTGATCGGCCAGGTGTGTCCGCACGTGCCGGTTCTCTTCCTCGACACCGGCTATCACTTCCCGGAGACGCTGGCGTTCCGCGATGAGTTGGTCGCGCGCCTCGGCCTGACCGTGCAAGTAGTGCGCCCGGACGCAGAACGGGCAGCGGCGTGGCACGAATCGCTCTATCGCCGCGACCCAGACCTGTGCTGCTATGTGCACAAGGTCTTGCCCATGCAACGTGCCCTGCGCGACCTCGACGCCTGGATCAGCGGCATCCGGCGCGACCAGACTCCCAAACGCGCGGGAGCACAGGTGGTAGAGCTATTGCCACAGGGAGAGGTGAAGATCAACCCGTTGGCTTCGTGGACGCGCGAGGATGTCTGGCACTATATCCATCGCCACAATCTGCCCGCGCATCCCCTGTTGGCGCAGGGCTATCTGAGCATCGGCTGTGCGCCGTGCACCGTCCCGGCTTTTGGCGGCGACGAGCGGGCCGGTCGCTGGGCCGGTACAGGCAAGACCGAATGTGGCCTGCACACGGACGCCCTGTACCGACCGCCTGGCCTGGACGGGGAGCGCGGGACATGACGCGCACGATCCTGGTCACCGGCGGCGCGGGCTACATTGGCTCGCGCCTGATCCGCGACCTGGCTGTTGATCCCACCTTCAACGACTGCCTGATCCGCATCTACGACAATCTGCAACGCGAGACCTACCGCTCGCTGCTCGATCTGCCCGCACAGGGACGCTATCAGTTTGTGGAAGGCGATATCCTGGATGGCACGGGCCTGAGCCTGGCCATGCGCGATGTGTGGGCGGTGGTACACATGGCGGCCATCGTGCACACGCCGCTCGCTTTCGGCCCGTCCGGCTGGATCGAGCAGGTCAATCACTGGGGATCGGCGACAGTCGGTCGGGTGGCGGCTGAAGCGGGTGTAGCCCATCTGATCTATACCAGCAGCGCGGCGGTCTACGGGCCGGTGGACGCGGTTGCGGGTTCGCCCGCCTCCTCGCCGCGCCCCTTCGACGAGGGGACGGTCTGCCGCCCGCTGGGACCCTATGCCGAAAGCAAGCTGCGCGGCGAGCGCGAGCTACAGGCCCTGCAGGCGGCAGGGCGGTTGCGAGTGACCATTCTGCGCCTGGGATCGGTGTTTGGCTGGGCACCCGCCGTGCGCTTCGACGCCGTCGCCAATCGCCTGGCCTATCTGGCGGGCGTGTGCCGCCCGCTGACGGTGTACGGCGCGGGCGAACAACGTCGCTCCCTGTTGCACGTCGCCGATGCCAGCCATGCCATTCGCTTTGCGCTGGCGCATTCGGAGCAGGTGGCAGGGGAAACCTACAATGTCGTGGGCGAGAACGCGCGGGTGCTAGACGTGGTCGCTGCCCTGCGCGCGCTGCAACCTGCCACACAGGTGCGCTTCACCGAGCAGGATGTGCTCACGCATCTATCGCTGGCCGTGAGCGGGAGCCGCCTCAACGGGTTGGGCTGGTATCCCCAGGTGAGCCTGGAGGCGGGGCTGGCCGAGCTGCTCGACCATCTGCGCGGGTTTGTGCCCTTTGGCGGCGAGCCATGGCACGAGGAAGACACATAGAGTAGAGACAGGCGCCCGTTGCGAGTTTCAAGCCTTGTTAAGCGAGGATAAATGAAACTCAGGTCAGATGTAGAGAACAAGGAGAGGCCAATGAGATGGGTGCTGCTGGTGTGTTTGCTGGTTTCGTTCTTGGCTGGGCCAGTTCAGGCCCAGGACGGCCTGACTGAGACGTATCCGGATGAGGGCAAAGGAATCACCTTCAAATACCCCGCAGGGTGGATCGTCACTGAAGTTGAAGGTTCGGTGATCCTATCCAGCGCCCCGATTCAAGACACGAACGTTCTGGCTGCCGAGCCAGGGGTGATCAAGATTGGTATTCCTGGCAGAGCATTTCCTGGCAGTACAGAGGACGAAGACTCTGGCTGGACTATGCAACAGATAATCGAGGGTCTTGGAGAGGAAGACGCTATGTTCTTCCTTGCTGGCCTCTATAGCGGCGCGGTGGCAGCGTCATATACCTTCACGGCTTCTAGCGCCACTTCATTTGATGGTGAGCAGGGGACAAGGCCAGGCACAGAGTTGCTGACCATTGAGAAAACAGCCATCGGCGATAGATTTGCCGTGATGGTAGAAATGGCGCTGACAGGCTCGACCGAGTCTCGGTTGATCATCATCGTTTTGGAAGATTGCATGGTGGTCGGCATTGGTGGAGACGAAAATGCACTGAGCGCCTGGCGCGATACCGCCATGATGATTGTAGAGACGATTCGACCTATGGAACAAAACTGAAATCACATAAGTGGGCTTTTGCGCCATATCCGCATGTTCAGAGATGACACGCTACTGGGGAGGGATATTTCAATTCCTGTCTCGCTCGAATCTTGAGATGCACGGCTCCATGAACAACCTGTTACTCTGAGCGAGCCAGGTGCATTCTCTGAACGCCTCTCTCCCTCAATCCCTCTCTCCAGCCGAGCTAGAGAGGGGGGCTTTGACCGCCGGTTGGGGCGTTTTCCCCCTGCCTGGCTTGGCCGGGCAGGAGACCAGGGGGAGGGGCGTGCGCCGCGAGAAGACTTCCGAAGTCTCCGCAGACTTCGGAAGTCTGGTTTTGGGCTGGGCGCAGCAGAGCAGCGTCCCTACGAAACCGGTGCATGGGAAACCGCTGACTGCCTGACAGGCCCCTGTTCGCTGACTCCGCCCGCCACACGCATTGACGACAGGGCGAAATCGCACTAGGATTGCCCGCGTAGCAGGTCCGTCCGAGCTATGGCCGCGAGAGAATGACCGTGCGCTTAGGCCGCTCCCCATCCTCCAGAATCCCCCGCCGCGCCCTGGCCTCCCGCGCCCTGGCGCTGCTCGCCGTCGGGTGTACGGTCGCCAGCGCCTACGGCTTCCGCCCACAGCTTGAGAGCCTCGTGCACTACCGCCCCACCCCCGGCCCCAAAGACTACTACGCCGGTTACGCGCCCTGGGCGTTCGCGGCGGGGGCGCTGCTGCTGATCGCGGCGCTGGCGCTGAGCCACGCGCCGGGAAGGTCGCCGCGCCAAGCCGCGCCACGCCTGACGGCGCTGCGTCCGCGCTGGGCCTGGGCGCTGACCGCGCCGGGGCTGCTGGCCCTGGCCGCTGTCACCGAGGCCAACGCTGCGCTGGCCGGGATCGAGGGGCTGCGCACGCTGTCGCATCACGCGCAGTTCGCACTGCTGGCGGGGGGAATCGCGCTCGTGACGTTGGGCCTAGGCGGAGTGGGGTGGCCCGCCCTGCGCGGGAACCATGCCCGCGAAGCCGCGCTGCTCTTGGCGCTGACCGGGGCGGCGCTCGGCCTGCGACTGGCAGACCTGGGCGACGCGGTGCGCGTGATGGTGGACGAAGGGCACTTCGCGCTCGGCGCAACCTACTTCCGCGCCTTCCCCGATGTCAAGCTGCTGACGCCGATGCCCACCTCGGCCTCGTTCCCGTTCGTCTTTCCCTATGGGCAGGCGGGGTTGGTCGCGCTGGTCGGGCGCGACCTGGCCGGGCTGCGCGCCCTCAGCGCCATCCTGGGCGCGCTGACCGTGCCCGCGCTGTACCTGCTGGGCTGCGTGCTATACGGGCGGCGCACGGCGTTGATCGCGGCGCTGGTGCTGCTGGCCTTCCCGCCGCACCTGCACTACAGCCGCCTGGCGCTCAACAACATCGCCGACCCGCTCTTTGGTACGCTGGCCCTGGCGCTGCTGGCCTGGGGCTGGCAGTCGGGCCGGCGGACGGGCTACGCGCTCGGCGGCGTGGCCCTCGGCCTGACGCAGTATTTCTACGAGGGCGGGCGCATCCTCTACCCGCTGCTGGCGGCGACCTGGCTGGCCGCCGGGCCGGCGGACGGGCTACGCGCTCGGCGGCGTGGCCCTCGGCCTGACGCAGTATTTCTACGAGGGCGGGCGCATCCTCTACCCGCTGCTGGCGGCGACCTGGCTGGCCGCCGGCTTCGCCTGCTGGCGACCGCGCCCGTCGGCGCGCGGCGTCCTGCTGGCATCGGTCGCGTTCGTCGTGATCGCCGCGCCGGTGTACGTGACGCTCGCCGGGCAGGATTTCCCGCTGTTCGACCGGCTGGAAAAGACCGAGCTAGACGACCTGTACTGGGAACGCGAGCGCGAGCCGGACACGCTGGGCACGCGCCTGACGCACTTCCGGCACTCGCTGCTGCACTATGTCAACTCGCCGGAGAACACTCTCTATCACTACTACCTGTACTATGGGGGAAAGTACGCGCTCGTGCTGCCCTACGCCGTGCCCGCGCTGCTGCTTGGCGTGGTGTTCGCCGCCTGGCGCTGGCGGACGCCGGGCGTCCTGCCGCTGATCTGGCTGCTGGGAACGTCGGCGGGCAACGCGCTGCTGGTCGAGAGCGCCGTCACCGCGCGCTACGTGGTCGTGTTTCCGGCGCTGGTGCTGCTGATCGCGCTGGGCGTCGGCGAAACGCTGGCCTTGCTGTGGCCGCGCCGCTGGCCGGGTGCTGCGCAGACCGCGCTGGCGCTGATCCTGGCCCTGGCGCTGGCGGTGCCCGGCGCGGTGTACTATTACGGCCCGTTCCTGGATACGTTCAACGTCGAGGTGCGCCAGCACGTGGCCTACGACGTAGAGGACGCCCTGCTGCGCGCGGCGGACTTCCCGCCCGGCACGCGCGTCTACGTGCTGGTGGACGGCCCGGCCCTGCCCCAGACTGACGCCCAACACCTGCTCAATTTCCTGGCCGATGGCTTGCGGGTCTTCGTCTCCGCGCCGGACGAATTCACCGCCATGCTGGACGCGCTGCCGCGCGACACGGACGCGGCGATCTTCTTCCCGCCCGGCGACAACACGACACTGGCCCGCCTGACCGGGACATTCGGCCCGCGCCCTGTCACGGGCAGCCCGCATGACGACGTACCTATCAGCAAGGCGCTGTGGCTGTTCTACGTCCCGGCAGCGGGGTAGCAGGGGCGCGAAATTTTTAAGGTTGCACCCTCTTGACAGTCAGAACAAATGTTCGCTATACTGAGGGTGAATTAAACCCCCATCCACAGGCTGCCGGACCGTGCCCCTCCCACCCTCACGGTCCGGCAGCCTGACCGGGCGACCAGCAGGCCGCCCGGTTCCCCTTTGCGCGCGGACTCATGGCCAGACTTCCGAAGTCTCCGGAGACTTCGGAAGTCTTGTGCCACGTCGCGCCGGACTCGTCTCCGTCGCCGGGCAAGTGAGCCTTGCTGAAGGGACGTTCGCTCTGATACAATAAATGAATAAATAGATAGAAATCTGTTAAAAGAGACGCGCCCGGCACCTGCTATGGTTACAATCTTTGCTGTCTCTGCTGCACCTGCGGCGCACTGGGTCGCCCGCGATGAGGGAGGGGTCATGACAACGGCTGCGCGCCCGAACGTTGAGCCTGGAATCGCTCGCGCCCGCGAGGAAGCGTCCGGCGGCGTGCTGGCGACGCTCGTCGTCCTGTTCAAGCTGCGGGTGGTCGTGTTGCTGCTCTTCGCCGCGCTGGGTGGCGCGCTGATTGGCAGCGCGGGCGCGCCCTTGCGCAGCGACCTGGCCCTGCTGCTGGTCACCGGGGCGCTGTCGGCGGCAGGCGCGTCGGCGCTCAACCAGTACATCGAGCGTCACAAGGACGTGCTGATGAAGCGCACGCGCCGCCGCCCGCTGGTGACAGGACAGGTGAGCGCGCGCCTGGTGCTGGTGGTCGCCTCAGCGATGGTGATCGGGGCCAGCGCGCTGGCCTGGGCAGCGGGCAACCCCTGGCTGGCGCTGTGGCTGGCCGTGGGCGCGTTCATCTACGTGGGCGTGTACACGATCTGGCTCAAGCCGCGCAGCGCCCTCAACGTGGTTATTGGTGGGGCGGCGGGCAGCGCAGCCGTGATCAGCGGCGGCGCTGCCGCCGGGGCCTGGCACGATCCCGGCGTGTGGGGGCTGGCGGCGCTGCTCTTCACCTGGTCGCCGCTGCACTTCTGGAGTCTGGCGCTGGCCTATCGCCCCGACTACGCGCGGGCGGGCGTGCCCATGCTGCCGGTCGTCGCCGACAGAGAGCACGCCGTCTTCTGGATGCTGGCGCACGCCGCCGCAACGGGCGTCTTCGGGCTGGCGCTGGCTGCGCACGGCTCGCTGGGCTGGCTCTACCTGCTGCCGGCGCTGCCGGCGACGCTGTGGCTGTGGCGCACCTCGTGGGCGCTGCGCGCGGAGTACACCGGCCCGCGCGCCCTGAGCGTCTTCAAAGTCTCCAATATCTACCTGAGCCTGGTCCTGTTGGCGATTGTCATAGCCAGCCTGCTGTGACGGGGCTAGGATAAGCGGGCTGAGACGGGCGGCGGGGGAGCCGCCCGTCGCTTTTCTGCGCCTGTCAGTCAGTCCTAACGCCCGATCTTGGCGGGCAGGCGGCGCAGCAGCACGAACCACCCATAGCTGAGCAGCCCGACGACGACCCCGCAGACGAGCACTTCCAGCAGGTTCAGCATGTCAGCCGGGTTGTAGCCGAAGTCCCGCTCGCCAGCGATCTTGGTGACAATCCACCAGGCCAGCAGGGCCACGAAGCCGGTGACCGCGCTCATGATCGTCGCGGCGATGCTCTCCTTGCCCTTGGCGAACAGGTAGGTCGGGCCGTTGAGGGCAGCGATGAGGCCCGCGCCGAACGCGAACCACAGCGTCTCGGTCGGTAGTTCCAGGACGATGTCAATGATCGCCGCGATGATGCCTGACACGACGGCGATGATCAACACCTTGAGGCCCAGCCCCGTTTCGATGCCAAGCTGGTCGAGTACGCGCAGCGCCTGGCCCCCTACAGCACCGGCCTGGAACTGCGGTCTGCGCGGCGGTTGCGATTGATTCTGTCCCATGGTCATGCCTCCTGATAGGGTAGTCGTGCGCGTGCACGCTGGACACGAGGCAATTTGCCCCATGCCAGAGGGCAATTCCATCACCTATTATTGGCACTATAGCACCATGTCACGGCGCGCACAAGAGGGGAAAACGTAGGGGGTCCACGAACACCCTGTTAGGGCGGGGCACTTGGGCGCTGGGATTGCCCCCCATTTCCCAACCCCTTCCCCCACGCTGC
>DYGW01000074.1 GCA_020724485.1 Thermoflexus sp.
CAGTGGGCTGCTTGAGGGAGAAAACTCGGGCGGATAGCCCAAATGACCCCCACAGCAGCAATTGCCGGTAGACCTCGTTTTTCGTCACGCTCGCACGGCGTTTTTCCTTGCCCGTCTTCTTGTCGATGTATCGCTCCGTTTTCGTCACCAGGTGATAGCCCACCGGCAGCGACACATCCTGCACATGGTACAACGCGCTGATGATGTTGACCCCTTTGAGGGTTTGTCCGCTGGTGTGATCGTAGTGCCAACGGATGAGGTCGTTCTCGTCGGTATGCGGCTTTTCCGAAACGCTGTCATCCACAATCAGTACCCCATCATCGTGTTGAATTTGGCGAATGTAGGGCTTGACGACTTGCCAAAACGCCGCGCCAGTTTTCATCGGACTCGCCAGAAAGCGTTGAATCCGGTCATGACTGATCGCCCCATCCAACAAGCGCGACAGTCCTGTTCCCGTGGTCAGTCCAAACGAGCTGATCAGGTAGTCCGTGTATATGTCCAGCAGTTCTTTATCGTCCATGCTCAGAGTTTACAGCATTTTCACGCACTCAGTGCGTAACGTCAGTCACTAAAGTATTTTATGAACAAGCCGCATAATCGTTTTTATGTCTTTATTTCTTCCTTGTTGCTCTCTCGGTAGGCGAAAGCGCATACAAAGGTTGCCACCAACCAGCACGGCACTTGCCACTGCGCGCACAAACAGCCTGGTTGGGTTACGGCCTGATTGCCAGACGCCAGGGTACAAAAAAGGGAGCTTACAGAATCCGCCGGATGCGCAAGGCCAGGTGCACGGCCAGCCGCGTCTCCGGGTTGCCCATGTCCAGGCCGCTGATCTCCTTGATCCGATCCATGCGGTAAAGCAGGGTGTTGCGGTGGATGTGCAGGCGTTTGGCGGTGCGCGTCAGGTTGCCGTGCTCCTCGAAGAACGCTTCGAGCGTGGCGATGAACTCGGCATTTTGCGGGGTAGTTCCGGCCAGGTCGCCGAGCGTCTCGCGGTAGAAGCGGCCCAGTTCCACCGAGCCGACCAGCAGCGACAGCAGCCGGTAAACGCCCATTTCGTTGAAGGCGAGCGGGGCGCTCAGCCGCCATTGCAGCGCGGTGCGATGCGCGGCGCGGGCCTGCTCGAAGCTCTCGCGCCAGGCGCGCAGGTCGCCGGCGCACTGGCCCAGTCCGCAGGCAACTGGCGCGCTGTAGCGTTCTTCAACGCGGCCCTGCACAGCCAGGGCCAGGTCACGGGCGGTGTTCTCGTCGCCCTCGCAGAAGACGATCACCGCGCTGCCGTAGGGCTGCACCAGCGCGCCGAAGCCGAGCGCCCCTGCTTGCTCATTGCACAGCGCCTCGATCTGGCGGGCGGTGGGCACGTTCTCGCGCACGCCACTCAGATAGAGCGTTGTGTAGCGTTGGTCGGGCTGGTAGCCGAGCCGCGTCAGGCGCAGCAGCGCCTCGCTCTCGTTGATCATCCCGCCGAGGAACTGCTCCAGCACGTTGCCCTGCACGCGCTTCTGCGCTTCGCGGATGGCTTTCTCTTTAGCCATCTCCAGCGCGCAGACCGCCGCGCCGTGCCGTGTGATCAGCAAGTCCAGCGTGTCGTATGGCTCGTCCCTGGGGAAGACCAGCGAGAGGAAGCCGCGCCCCATCTTGCCGGCGACAATCGGCGCGACGAGGCGCTGCATCCCCAGGTTGGGCAGCGGGATAGCCACCGGGTCTGGGCTGGCCTGGGCCACCTCGACCCGGTCGCGGAACAGGGCGGGCAGCGGGTTGGTGTCGTAGAGCGCGTCTTCGATGTCCGGCCACAGCCGCGACTCGGTCAGCGCGCCGGCGGCGGCCAGCGGGCGCAACCGCTTATCCTGCACTACCACTGTCTTGCCGACCATCGCGGCGATGACTTCGCTGAGCGCCTCCAGGCCGCGATTCTCGGTGGAAAGCTGGAGAAGCTGCTCGCGGATCTCGTGACCGCGCTGTTCGGGCGAGGGCGGCGTGCCGAGCAACACCTGGGCGACATCGCGCTCGACATTGCGCAGTTGGGCTGTGTCGGGCAGGCGCAGCAGCGCGACGCCTAGCTCGTCGGCGGCCTCCTGGGCGGGACGCCCGATCTCGCCCAGCACGCCGATGCCGCTGACCGCCATCTCGGCCAGATCGCGGATCAGGCTGACGAGGGTCAGCTTGTCGCTCAGCAGGTGCATAGCGTCCAGCGAGAGCAGCGCCATCTCGCCGCCGTTCAGCTCTGGGAAGGCGGGCGGGCGCGTGTTGAGGACGTGAATCCAGGTCACCGGGCGGTCGGCCCCCTGGTGCCCGGCGACGATGGTCGTGCCGACGGGCAGCGCCATGCGCAGCAGCGCACGAATGGTGGGGCGGGATGGGGCTGGCACGGCGATCCTCACAACAAGCCAGGGGCGTTGTAATTGGGCACCCAGAACAATATCGCACAATCGCTGTGGGTGGTGAGTCCTGAGTCGGGAGTCGTGAGATTGTCCCGCCTTCTAGACGCAAGACTCCCGACTCACAACTCCCAACAGCAGAAAATTCTGCTCACTAGTATACGCTGACTTTGCTCAGTATGTGCTCAGGTAGCGTTCCAGTTCCCAGGGGCTGACCACCGGCAGGTAGTCCTTCCATTCGAGCCGCTTGGCTTCCAGGAAGCGCTCGAACAGGTGCAGGCCGAGCGCCTCGCGGGCCAGGTCGCTGGCCTCCAACTCGTCGAGCGCCTCGCTCAGCGACTCTGGCAGCGTGGTCAGGTGACGGCTGCGGTTGGACACGGCGTACAACTCTTCTTCGGCGGCGGGCGGCAGCGCCAGCCCTTCGCGGATGCCGTGCAGCCCCGCGTGCAGCAGCACGGCGAAAGCCAGGTACGGGTTGCAGCTTGGGTCGGGGCAGCGCATCTCGACGCGTGTGCCCAGGCGCGGCGGATCGGTCGTGCGCGGCACGCGCAGCAGCGCGCCCCGGTTGAGCTGCGCCCAGGTGACGTACACCGGCGCTTCCAGCCCGGACATCAGGCGCTTGTAGCTGTTGACCAGCGGCGCGAGCACGGCGCAGATGGCCCGCGCGTGGGCAAGCTGGCCGGCCATGAACGCCTGCGCCTCGCCGGACAGCGCATAGCCATTGGCCGGATCGGTGAAGCGGTTAGCGCCGCTCTGCGCGTCCTCCAGCCACTGGTGGACGTGCATCCCGTTACCCGGCGCGTAGGCCAGCGGCTTGGGCATGAACGTGGCGAAGCGCCCCTCCTGCCCAGCGATAGTGCGCACGGCCATGCGCGTCGTGACGATGGCATCGGCGATGTGCAGCGCGTCGGCGGGGGCCAGGTCTAGCTCGTGCTGCCCCGCGCCGACCTCATGATGGCTCGATTCGACGACGATGCCCATGCTGTGCAGGGCATCGCTCACTCGCTTGCGAATGGCGCGGGCCGCCCCGTCGGAAGCGTCGAAATACCCCCCCTGATCGTCAGGCAGGGGTTGGGCGTAGCCGGGCATCTCGCGGAACAGGTAGAACTCCAGTTCCGGCGCGACCATATAGCGCGCGCCCATCTCGGCGGCCTCGGCCAGGGCGCGGCGCAGCGCCCCGCGTGGATCCCCGGCGGAGGGCTGACCGTTGGGCATGAAGACATCGCAGAACATGCGCGCCGTGCGTCCCACATCCGGGCGCACCGGTTCCCAGGGCACGACGGCGAAGGTTGCCAGGTCGGGCACCAGATACATGTCCGATTCAACCACGCGGGCGAAGCCTTCGACCGCCGATCCATCGAACCACACGCCCCGCTCAAGCGCGGCGGGCAGGCCGTCGGCGTCAATGGTGACAGCCTTGTGGATGCCCGCTACGTCGGTGAAGAGAAGCTCGACGGACTGCACCTTCTGGTCGCGGATTAGCGCGAAAATATCGTTGGGGTTGGGGGCGAGCGGATTGGGCATGGTGCTTACTCGTTAGGCTCAAACCAGGGATATAGACGACGATTATACCAGGCCGTCCCGCCGGGCTTTTGTGCGATTTGCCCAGGTGTGCGGCGGGCCTCAGAGGCCGTTTGAAAGGGCCTGCAACCCCACCCTAAATCCCTCCCCGCAGGCGGGGAGGGACTTCAAGAGCAGGCCTTTCTCCCTTCCCTCGCTTGCGGGGGAAGGGCCGGGGATGGGGGTCAAGATACCTCTCAAACGGCCTCTCACTCCTCGCCAGGCGAGGTACGTCAGCGCCGGGCGCAGCCGGAATAGACTTCCGAAGTTTTCGGAAACTTCGGAAGTCTGGCGTCCGAGCGCCTGCGCCCCTACATCACCCCACCTCCGCGCGGCAATGCAGATGGTGTCGGCTCTGTGGCGTGCGGCGCAACTGAAAAATTCGTGAAAAGTGTGTAGGGCACTCAATGCTTCGTTGACTTCGCCTTCATGTTATGCCATAGTGAAAACGTCCCTTGTGGACCTCGCAGGATTCCCCCTGTGCCAGTCCTCCGACGCCATCGCCTGCCAGAGGGCTGGCCGGGGTCGCAGGCGCTGGAAGCGTGCTCCAGCCGGAAAAGGTGAAAGAGCCGATGTCCCATCACACAGCACGGAGGCAGCCCTACTGGTCAGGGGTGTGGGTGGTAGTGATGCTTGTGGCGCTGGCGTTGGCTGCCTGTGGCGGCGACGATAACAGCGCCCAGAAGAAGAAGTTCAAGGTGGGTATCCTCAACCCGATTGACCTCTTTGACCCGTCCGTTGAGGGATTCAAGGCAGGCATGGCCGCGCTGGGCTACGTCGAGGGGCAGAACATTACCTATGAGTACAATGGGCCGGTCGGCAATTTCGGTGAGGGGCTGACGACCTACGCCCAGACGCTGATCGAGCGCGACGTTGACCTGATCTTCGCCATCACCACGCCGGGGGCGCTGGCTGCCCAGGCCGCCAGCAAGACAACCCCGATCATCTTCACGCTGGTCACCGACCCGGTGGGCGCGGGCTTCGTGGCAAGCTGGCCGCAGCCCGGCGGTACCATGACCGGCGTCTCCGACGCCAACCCGGACTCGCGCCGCTTACAGATTCTCAAGCAGGTGCTGCCGGACATGCGGCGCGTGTACCTGCCGCTGGACACGAACATCCAGGCGGTGCAGTCAGCGTTGGAGGACGTGCGCTCGGTGGCTGACCCGCTCGGCCTGGAACTGGTGCTGCGCGAAGTCCACACGCCGGACGAAGTGCGCCAGGCGATTGCCGAAATCCCCGCTGACGTGGATGTGATCGTCATCCTGCCCGACGTGACGACCAATGAGTTTGCCGTCGAGTTCGCTAACGCGGCTATGGCGCGTGGGCTGCCGTTCTCCACGCCCAGCATCCCGGAGACGAACAACGTGCTGCTCAGCTACGGCGTCGAGTTCTACCCGGCGGGCGAGCAGGTGGCGCGGCTGGCGGCGCAGGTATTGCGCGGAACCAGCCCCGGCGACCTGCCCGTTGAATCGCTGGATTTTGCGCTGATGGTCAACCTGGAGACGGCGGCGGCGCTGGGCATCGAGGTGCCCACCGCCGTGCTCAGCCAGGCCGACACGATCATCCGCCCGGCGGCGCAGTGACGCCCGGCGGCGCGGGCGAGCACGAGACACTGCCGGCGGCCCGGCCCGTTACTGGAGAAGCGGTATGCTCAAGAGCCTACGTGGACGACTGACCCTGATCATGATCGTGCTGGCCGTGGTGCCGACGCTGCTCGCTGGTGGCGCGGCCACCCTGCGCAGCTTCACCGCGCAGCGCGAGCAATCGCAGGACTTGCAGGCCGAGGTCGCCCGGCGCGTGGCGGGCGAGGTGGAGCACTTCCTGGCCGAGCGCACCCGCTCGCTGGAGCTTGTGGCGCAGGTCGGCGGGCTGCTGAGCTTGCCCGCCGAAGGACGCGCGGCGGCGCTGTCCGACCTGCTGGCCTATGACCGCGTCTTCACCGAACTGGCTCTGCTCGACCCGGACGGGCAAGAGACAGTGCGCCTGGCCCAGCGCGCGGTCGTGTCCCCCGCCGATCTCGCCAACCGCGCCAGCGAGGATGTCTTCCGCGTGCCAGTGACGCAGCAAACGGCGTACTATGGCCCCGTGCGCTTCGAGGCGGCGACCGGCGAGCCGTTGATGGACATCTCCCTGCCGCTGATAGACCTGCGCTCCGGCGAGGTGGGCTTGGTGCTTGCCGCCACCGTCCGGCTCAAGCCGGTCTGGGACTTGATCGCCGATCTGCCCGTCGCCAGGGGCCAGGATGTCTATGTGGTGGACGCGCAGAGTCGCGTGGTGGCTCACCGCAACCCGTCCATCGTGCTGCGCGGCACGGAGTTCGCCGTGCCGGACGGCTTCGGCGAGACCACCGGCTTGAGCGGCGGCGACGTGGTGCTGGCCTATGAGCGCGTGCAGTTAGGGGAGCAGGCGTTCACGGTGGTGGCCGAGCTACCCACGTCCGAAGCGTACCGGCCCGCCTATGACGTGCTGACGGCCATTGCCATTGTGCTGGCCGCAGCGGTGATCGGCACAGCGGTGATCGGCCTGCTGGTCGTGGCTCGCGTCACGCGCCCGCTGGCGGCCCTGGCTGGCGCGGCGCGCGCGCTGGGCGCTGGGAACCTGGCGGCGCGCGCCCCGGAGTCGGGCGGTGTGGAGATTGGCACGGTGGCCCGTGCGCTGAACGACATGGCCGGGCAGCTTGGCGCGCTGGTCGGCGCGCTGGAAGATCGCGTGGAGGCCCGCACCCACGCCCTGCGGCTGGCCGCGCGTGTGGCGCAGCAGGCGGCAGCCATCCTCGACCCGGACGAACTGCTGCCACAGATTGTCGAGCTAACCAAAGAGAGCTTCGACCTCTACCACGCCCATATCTACCTGCTCAACGAGGCGGGCGACACGCTGCTGCTGGCTGCTGGCGCCGGTGAGCCAGGCCGGGCGATGTTCGCGCGCGGGCACGGCATCCCCCTGCACGCGCGCAGCCTGGTGGCCCGCGCCGCCCGCGAAATCCAGCCGGTGATCGTGCCCGACACGGCGCAGGACCCCAACTTCCTGCCCAACCCGCTGCTGCCCGATACGCGCTCAGAGGCGGCGTTCCCGCTGGTGGCGGGCACGCGCGTACTGGGGGTGCTCGACGTGCAGGCGGATGTGCAGGATCGCTTCGGGCCGGACTTGCTCGACGTGTTCATGACCCTGGCCAGCCAGATCGCCGTCGCGCTGGAGAACGCCCGCCTGTTCCGCGACGTGGAGCGCACCACCCGCCACGAGCAGACGCTCAACATCATCGCCGAGCAGATTCAGCGCGCGACCAGCCTCGACGAGCTGATCCACACGACGGCGCGCGAGCTGGGCAAGGCGCTGCGCGTGCCGCACACGGCCATCGAGCTAAAGTTGGCGTCCGACGACGCCGACGGGCGCGCCGAACAATCTGAGGAGTCTGTCCCGGCCAGGTGATGGCCGGTCAGCCGGACGTATGGGCGTCCGGTACAGGAGGGGAGACCATGTCAGTCCGTTCTATTCGCCGCGTGGGGCTATTTCTGCTGATCGCCTTGTTGGTCACTGTGCTGGCCGCCTGTGGGGACGACGACAACGACAAGCCATCTGGCGAGGCGCAGCAACCCGCCGACCTGACCCAGACCAGCATCCAGTTCTCGTGGGTGCACAACGTAGAGTTCGCCGGCTTCTACGCCGCCGAGCAACAGGGCTACTACCGCGACGCCGGCCTGGAGGTGCGTCTGGACGGCGGCGGCTTCGATGAGAGCGGCGCGTTCATTGACCCGGTGCAGGCGGTGCTGGATGGCAAGGCCGACTTCGGCGTGACCGGGGCGCACGTGCTGCTGACCAAGCGCGCCGAGGGCGCGCCTATCGTCGCCATTGGCACGATCTACCAGCGCAGCCCGGTGGTGCTGATCGCCCTGTCCGAGAGCGGCATCGCCCGGCCCCAAGACCTGGTCGGACGCCGCGTCTCGACGCAGCCGACCAATGCCACCGTCGGGCTGGCCTACGAGGCGCTGCTGGCCGCGCAGGGCATTGACCGGGCGCAGATCCAGGAGACGATGCGCACCGATTTCACTAGCAACCCCCTGTTCACGGGCGAGGCTGAGGTGCTGGCCGGTTTCGTGACGACCGAGGGCGTGCAGGTGCGCCAGCGCGACCCGGAAGCGAACTTCATCATGGTCAGCGATTACGGCATTGACATTTACAGCAACGTCATCTTCACCACCGAAGACCTGATCGCCAGCAAGCCCGACATGGTGCGCGCCTTTCTGCAGGCGACGCTGAAGGGCACGCAGTGGGCCGTCGAGCAGCCCGACGAGGCGGTTGACGGCTTCCTCAAGACCTACGGCCAGCCCTACGCTGAGAATCGCGAGGTTCACCTGCTGGGGATGCAGTCGTCCATCCCGCTGCTGGTGCCCGCCGGCGGGCAGCCGGGCATGATGTCCGAGGACAACTGGGCGTTCACCCACCAGACGCTGCTCGACCTGGGCCTGCTGGCCGCGCCGCTCGATGTGGAGGCGGCCTATACGCTCGATTTCTTGGGCGCTCAAGAGTGATGTCGCCGGGGGCAACTTGATTGCCAGTCGTTTACCTCATCCCCTTTCGCTTCGCTCAACTTCCGCCAGGGGGTGAGGTTGTGAGGGGGAAAACCGCACCGGCAATCAGAGGGGCGTATCGCCATACGCCCCTGGGCGCAGCACAGCAGCGCCCCTACGACCCGGCGGAACAGGCCGCGCCGCAGCAAGCGGGCCATCGTAACAGGGGCATGAACCTATGACTGGACACGCAGAAACCATCCCATCCCCCGGCACAGCGACGGGTTTTCGGCTGCCGTTCTGGCGGCAAATTCGCTGGAACCTAGCGCTCACCTTCGTGCTGCTGGTCGTCATCCCGGCGACGATCATCGGGGTGATCACGGCGGCCCGTGTGAACACGATGGCCCGCGACCAGGCGATCAGCCAGCTTGAGTCGGTGGCCGAGCTAAAAAGCCAGGAGATCACGCGCTGGCTGGCAGACAGCCAGTCGCTGCTCTCGGTGCTGATGTCCGACGAACTGAGCTACAGCCGCTTTCTGCTGCTGGCTAATCTGGACATCGGCAGGGCGCAGTCGTTGCAGCGCACCTTCGCCGAGATTTTCCGCAACACGGTGGCCGTTCACCCCAGCTTCAGCGAGTTCTTCTTCTACGACGAGACGGGCTACATTCTCACCTCGTCCAACCCGGTACAGGTCGGCAAGATCGTCGCCCGCCAGCCGTACTTCGCCGACAGTCTCAAGGTGCCCTACACCCAGCCGCCCTACTACGAGCCGGGCAGCAACGAGCTGACCATGATCCTCACGCGCCCGCTGATAGACAAGGGCCAGACGGTCGGCGTGCTGGCCGGGCGTCTTAACATCGCCAACCTGGGCGTGGTGATGGGCGAGCGCACCGGCCTGGGCGAGAGCGGCGAGACCTACCTGGTCAGCGCCGAGGCCAACTACCTGCTCACGCCGAGCCGCTTCCCTGGCTACCCGTTGGCCCGCGCCTATCGCAGCGAGGGCATTGAGCGCGGTCTGGCCGGTGAGGATGGCACCGGCACGTATGTGAACTATCGCGGCCAGACGGTCTTCGGCGTGTACCGCTGGGTGCCGGAGCTACAGTCGGCCATGCTCGCCGAGGTGGAGGAGGCCGAGGCATTGGCCGCCTTCCACGAGACGCAGTTGTTCTTGCAGGCGCTCGTGGCGGTGCTGGCGGTCATCGCGGCGGGCCTGGGCGTGCTGCTGGCGGCGCGCTTCTCCGGCCCGATCGCGGTGCTGGCGGGGGCGGCGGCGCGCATCGCTGGCGGCGACTTGGGCCAGCGCGTGGCGCTGCGCGCCCGCAACGAGCTTGGCATCCTGGCCAGCGCCTTCAACGACATGGCCAGCCAGCTCCAGGACCTGGTCGAGTCGCTGGAGCAGCGCGTGGCCGACCGCACGCGCGACCTTTTCCAGACGCTGCAAGTGGGCCAGCTTACCACGCACCTGATCCAGTCGGACGACTTGATCCCCAGCGTGGTAGAGTACATCCGCGAGCAGTTCGACCTGTACTACGTGCAGGTGTACCTGATTGACGACGTGGGGCGTCACGCAGTGCTCGAAGCGGGCACCGGCGAGGTGGGCCGGGCGCTGCTGGCGCGCCGTCACCGCCTGGACTTAAGCGCGACGGCCATTGTCACCCGCGCCGCCCGCATGAGGCGGCCTGTCCTGGTGCAAGATACGGAGACCAGCGAGGTGCACCTGCCCAACCCCTTGCTGCCCGACACGCGCTCCGAAGTCGCCATCCCGCTCGTCGCCGGCGACGAAGTGATCGGTGTGCTGGACATGCAGGCGGCACGTCCCGGCACCTTCCGCGAAGACAACCTGCCCGTGTTCGAGGCGATGGCCAGCCAGCTTGCCTCGGCGTTGCTCGGCGCGCGCGCCTACGACGAGACGCGCCAGGCCGTCGCCCGCGCCGACGCCATCAACCGCCGCCTGATCAGCGCCGCCTGGGAAGGCTACCTGGGCCGCCTGTCGGGAGGCGGGCGCGTCGGCGTACACTATGACTTGCAGCGCGTGCGCCCGCTGGATAGAGATCCGCTGGATGCTGATCTGCCCGACAATGGGCGCGACCGCGTGCTCGTGCAGCCGGTCAAGCTGCGCGACCAGACCATCGGGCGGATCGTCATTGGCGAGGAAAAAGAGCGCGCCTGGACGCCCGACGAGCAGCGCCTGATCAAAGACGTGGCCGCGCGCCTGGCCTCTGCGCTGGAACAGTACCGCGCCTTTGACGAGAGCGAGCGCCGCGCCAGCGAGCTAGAAACGGTGGCCGAAGTGAGCGCCACTGCCTCGACCACGCTCGACCCCGATTCCCTGCTGCGCACCGTCGCCAACCTGACCAAAGAGCACTTTGGGCTGTACCACGTACACATCTACCTGCTCGACGAAGTGCACGAGGCGCTGGTGCTGGCCGCCGGCGCGGGCACTGTGGGCGATCAGATGGTCGCCGCCGGACATACCATCCCGCTCCACGCCGAGCGCAGCCTGGTCGCCCGTGTCGCGCGCGCCCGCGCCGGTGTCGTCGTCAACGACGTGCGGGGGGCGCCGGACTTCCTGCCCAACCCGCTGCTGCCCGACACGCGCTCCGAGATGGCCGTGCCGCTCATCGCTGGCGACACGCTGATCGGCGTGATGGACGTGCAGTCCGAACGGGTGGGGCGCTTCAGCGACGAAGACGTGGCCATTCACTCCACGCTCGCCGCGCAGATCGCCGTCTCGGTGCAGAACGCGCGGCTGTACGCCGAGCAGGTGGATGTGGCCGACCAGTTGCGCGAAGTGGACCGCCTCAAGAGCGAGTTCCTGGCCAGCATGAGCCACGAGCTACGCACGCCGCTCAACTCGATCATCGGCTATGCGGAAGTGCTGCTCGACGGCATTGATGGCCCGCTGACTGGCGAGATGGAAGAAGACGTGGCCGCCATTCACGAGAGCGGGCGGCACCTGCTCAACCTGGTGAATGACATTCTCGACCTGGCTAAGATCGAGGCCGGGCAGATGGACCTGGCGCTGGAGCGCGTCCGGCTGCACGACCTGGTCGAAGAGGTGGCCGCCACTTCGCGCGTGCTGCTCAAAGGCAAGCCGGTGGAGCTGATCGTGGACGTGCCGGAAGACCTGCCCGACGTGCAGGCCGACCTGCTGCGCCTGCGCCAGATCGTCGGCAACCTGCTGGCCAACGCCGCCAAGTTCACCGACGAGGGGACGATCACCCTGCGCGCCGACATCTACGAGCGCGACCCGCGCTGGCTGCTCGTCTCGTGCGCGGATACCGGCATCGGCATTGCCCCTGAGAAGCTGCAGGTGATCTTCGACCGCTTCCGCCAGGTTGACCAGTCGTATTCGCGGCGCGCGGGTGGCACGGGGCTGGGCCTGTCCATCACGCGCCAGCTTGTCCAGATGCACGGCGGTGTGCTGTGGGTAGACTCCGCGCCGGGGGCCGGATCAACGTTCTACTTCACGGTGCCCATCGCCGCGCCGGATGGGGAGTGAGAGGAACCGTATGCCTTCGCTGCTGAACGCGGTGGTGTGCCTGGACTGTGGCCAGCATATGGCACCAGACCCGCTGCCTGCTGTGTGCGACCAGTGCGGATCGCCCTGGCTCGATGCGCAGTACGATTACGCGCGCGCGGCGGCGGCGTGGCACGGCAGCCTGAACGCCCGCGCAACCTCGCTGTGGCGCTATGGCGAGCTACTGCCCGTCGCGCCGCGCGGGGCGATCTCGATGAGCGAGGGATGGACGCCGCTGATTCCGGCTGTCGGGCTGGGCCGCGAGCTAGGTCACGTGGGCTTGTTTGTCAAGGATGAGCGCCGGCTGCCCACCGCCAGCTTCAAAGACCGGCAGGCGGCGCTCACTGTCACGCACCTGGCCCAGCAGGGCATTGACGAGTGCGTGATCGCCTCAACGGGCAACAAGGCGGCGGCCTATGCCGCGTTCTGCGCGCGGGCGGGCATCCGCCTGTGGGTCTTCCTGACCAGCAGCGTGCCCGCCGAAAAGCTGCGCGAGCTGGCCCTCTACGGCGCGGAAGTGGTCAAGATCGCCGGCTCCTACGACCAGGCCAAGCAGATCGCGCAAGATTTCGCCGCCCGGCGCGACTTGTATTACGACCCTGGCGCGAACTCGCTGCTGGGCCGCGAGTCGTTCAAGACCATCGCCTACGAGATCGCCGAGCAGCTTGCGCGCATGGTGCCCGGCAGCACCCTCTGGCACGCGCCCGACTGGTACGTCCAGGCGGTCAGCGGGGGGATCGGGCCGCTCGGCGTGTGGAAGGGCTTCACCGAGCTATGGCAGATGGGGCTGATTGACCGGGTGCCACGCCTGGCGCTGGTGCAATCGGCGGGCTGCGCGCCGATGGTGGCGGCGTGGGAGGCCGGGCACGAGGTGGCCGAGCCGGTCAGCCCGCAAACGCGCATCTCCGTGCTGGCCACCGGCGACCCTGGCCGCGCCTACCCGCTGCTGCGCGAGGCGTGCCTGGCGACCGGCGGGACGATGATCGCCGTCGCCGACGGGGAGGCGTTCCGCGCCATGCGCCGCCTGGCCCGCGTCGAGGGGATCAGCATGGAGCCAGCGGCGGCGGTGGCTTTCGCCGGGCTGGAGCACCTGGTCGCTGGCGGCGTGATCGCCTCCACCGAGACAGTGATCGTCAACTGCTCCGGCCACACCTTCCCGGCGGAGAAGCACATCCTCGAAGACCAGTTCGTGCTCGACCTGGAATTCGCCGAGACGGAGCCGGGGCCGGGTCACGTGCAGATGGCCGAGGGGCTGGGCGCGGCCTTCGAGCGCCTCGACGAGCAGGTGACGACCATCGTCGTCATTGACGACAACCCCCAGGACAGCCGCCTGATCCGCCGCCTGCTGCAGGCGCACAAGAGCTACCGCGTGTTTGAGGTCAACGACCCGCGCGACGGCCTGGATATTGTCCGCCAGCGACGGCCCGACCTGGTGGTGCTCGACCTGATGATGCCCGATCTGGATGGCTTCACCCTGCTGGCGATGCTGAAGAACGACCCGGATGTGGCCCATATCCCGGTGGTGGTCGTCTCGGCCAAGACGCTGACTCCCGCTGACCGCGCGCGGCTGGAAGGGGTCGCCGAGTCGCTGTGGCAGAAGGGCAGCTTCAACACGCGCGATCTGGTCGAGCATGTGGTCAGCGCGCTCGGCGGCAGCCTGGGCGAGACCCCGCCGGAGCTAACCCTCGCCAGCGAGGGGCAGGTGGCGGCAACCTCCAAAGAGAGCATCGCCCCAGAGCCGCCGCCCCCGCGCGAGATCGTGGTCATTGACGACGAGCGACGCGACGCCCGCCTGATCCGCCGGCTGCTCGAAGCGACGGGGCGCTACCGCGTGACCGAGGCGTATGACGGCGAGTCTGGCTGGGCGGCCATCCTGCGCCAGCGGCCCGCGCTGGTCGTCACCGACCTGATGCTGCCGGACATCAGCGGCGAGGCATTGCTGGAGCGGCTGCGCGCTGATGCCAGGACGCGCGACATCCCGGTGGTCGTGCTGACGGCGAAGGACCTGCGCCGCGACGAGCGCGAGCGGCTGCTCGGCCAGATCATCTCGCTGTTTCAAAAGGCGACCCTGGATCGCCAGGCGCTGATCGCCTCGGTGGATGAGACGCTCGGCGAGCGGTGAGGGCGCGCGAGCAGGAGACTGACCAGGGGTTGCTGGTGGGCGGGGCGTGGAGCGTGCGTATGGCATACCGCATTCTGTACATCGAGGACAATTTCCAGAACAAGCGCCTGGTGCGCAAGATGCTGCAGGCGCGCGGCTTCGAGGTGCTGGAAGCGGACGACGGGCTGACCGGCGTCGAGGTGGCGACCAGGGAGCTGCCCGACCTGATCCTGATGGACATCAGCCTGCCGGGGATTGACGGCGTAGAGGCCACGCATCGCCTGAAGGCGCGGCCCGACACCGGGCCGATCCCCATCATTGCCCTGACGGCCAATGCCATGCGCGGCGACCGCGAGCGTTTTCTGGCGGCGGGCTGCGACGATTACCTCTCCAAGCCGATCAGCACCGCCGAGCTACTGGATAAGTTGCACCGGCACCTGCGCGACGGGCGGGGCTAAGCGCTTTCCATTGCGGATTGCGAATTGCGGATTGTGAATTGCGAAATCGTTGCCCTGGCACCTGCGCGACGGGCGGGTGCTAAGCGCCCGGCACCGGTATAGACTTCCGAAGTTTTGAAAACTTCGGAAGTCTGGGGGGCTACACCCCTACCACCCACAGCATCCACTTGGGGATCATGCATCATCGCAGAGAAGTGTGAAGATTCCTGGCTCTTCTCCGCGCTTTGTGCGGTTCAAGAATTTCCCCCATCGTGAGTTGCGCTTCCGCGCAGCCGTTCCCTCAGCGCGCTGGCGCGATTCATGATAAGATACAGGCAACTGGTAGCAGATTCGCGCGGGCCACAGCGCCTGGCTGAGGCGCATGGTGCTGGCCGCCGGTCGGAGTGCGTGGCAGAGCGCGAGAGCAGGGGGCAGTCATGAGCAGAGCACTAGGGCGACGGATAATAATCGCGGCGCTGTGCGCAGCCTTGTTAGGCGGCTTGTGGGCTGCCAGCCCGCCGCTCAGCGAGGCGCGCGGCGCGTCGTGGACGGTCAGCGTCTTCAACAACCCCAACCTGTCCGGCGGCCCGATCTGGGTAGGGCTTTCGCCCAGCGTCAACTACACGTGGGGCGCTGGTCCGCCGGTCATCGGCGGGGCGGCGACGGGCGCGCCCGCCGACAACTTCTCGGTGCGTTTCACCTCGTCGGTCTTCTTCACGGCGGGCAATTACCGCTTCACCGTGCAGGTGGACGACGGCGCGCGGCTGTACGTGGACGGCCTGCCGCTGATCAACCGCTGGGAATCCGGCTTTGGCTTCCGCACCTTCCAGGCCGACTACAACTTCCTCACCGACGGCCTGCACACGATCACGGTCGAGATGTTCGACGCGACAGGCGACGCGACGATCCTCGCCAGTTGGGCGCTGGCGGTGGGGCCGCTGGTGACGCCGACGCCGACCTATGTGGGCGTGCCCTGGTATGCGGAATTCTTCAACGGGCTGGACTTGGCCGGGCCGGTGATTTTCACCACGACCTACCCGCCGAGTGGCCTCAACAACAACTGGGGCCAGGGGTCGCCGGGCGGCGCGGTGCCGGTGGACAACTGGTCGGCG
>DYGW01000075.1 GCA_020724485.1 Thermoflexus sp.
CCGATCCCTTCCCTGACCTCTTTATCCCGAACTTCTGTTCAGTGTCCGGTAGCTACCCCCCAGCCTTCTCTCCATGCACGGAGAGGGGGAGTCATGGTGTGGTTAAGTCCCTTCTCCGCGTGTGGAGAGGGGATGTAGGGGTGAGGTAAGCTCACCCGACCGGCAGCAGCGTGCGCAACAGATTGCCCTGGCCGTCGCGCACCGCCTCGACAACCCATCCGCTGATGCCGTTGGGCGTCTGCACGCGCCACCAGCGATAGCCCTCCTGGACGCGCGGCCCTCCCGTGACGCGCACCCGCGATCCGTTAACCAGACTCACCAGAACCTCTCCGCCCGGCACCGCCCGCAGGTTGAGCGGATCGCCTTCGGTCGTCTGCACGCGCGCCTCGTCGCTGGCCTTGAAGGCTGGCCCCCAGCGCGGCGCGCCGACCGGCCCAGTGAGCGGCGTCAGGTCATAGAGGCCCCCGGCGGTGTCGTACAGGGCGGGCGTGCCGAGCGGCACGTCCTCGGACTCGCGCGCGGCAACGATCACCTGGCGGGCGAAGTCGTCCCACAGCACGTCGAGCGCACCGGATGCGGGCAGCCCGTTGGCGACGGGCACGGGCGCGCTCTCCCCACGCGGCACGAGATAGGCCGCGCGCGGCGCGCCGGGCGGCGCGTCCAGGAAGGCCAGCGTGCCCTCGGCGAACTGGCGCGCCTCCACCGGCCAGAAGCCGGAGCCTGGCGCGATCAGTGGGCGAGCTTGCAGCGTGTTCGGTTCGACGTAGAGCACGCTGCCCGCGCCGCTGGCAATGATGGCCGTGCCGTTGTCGTTCCACGTGGCGGCGGTGAAGGAGTCGGGCGGTAGGCTCGCTGTGTCCCACAGCGGGAGTAGCGCGCTATTGCTGAGGATCACGCGGCAGAAGGCCGCACCCGTTGCGACCTCGTACCCAGCCAGGATTTCGCTGCTGTCCGGACGCCAGCGCAGCGGCCCGGTGAAGGCGCGCCAGGTGTCGTCGGGCGCGTAGACGCTGGGCTGCAAGCGCACGGTGTTGCCGTCGCTGCTGCGCAGCCACAGCCCGTCCACAGCGTGCGCGCCACCCGATGCCGCGGCAGCGCCCGGCGTGACCACCGTGTAGGCCAGCCATGCGCCGCTCGGTGCCCAGGCGATGGCGGTGACCTGGGCCTGGCTCCCATCCGCCCCTGGCGGAGGCAGGAGGGGAATCCCACCCACGATCAGCCCGCCCCCCGGCGTCAGGTAGGCCAGGGTGCCATCCGGCGCTACGTCGAAGACCGCGACCCCGCTGGGGCTGAAGGTGAGCTGTTCGGGATAGGCCAGGCCGATGCGCAGCCGCCAAACCTGGGCGCTGCCGCCATCCGCCGACAGGTAGTAGAGCGTGGCTGGCAGGGCATCCAGGCCGGCGACAGGGAAAAGCTGAGCTACCGCGCCGCCCGTGCCGGGAACCACGTTGCCGCTGCCGTCATCGAGCGGCGGCAGAGCGGTGGGGCCGGGCCTGGTGCGCGTGGGCGCGGGCGTGGCGGACGGCACAGGCGCGCCGGGTGTGGGCGTGTTGGTGAAGGCTGCGGGCTGCGTGTCCGTCGCAGTTGGGACGGGGGTCGCGCTGGGCAGGAGTGCTGGCGTGTCGGTCGGAGGCGGCACCGGCGTCTCGGTTGGCACAGGCGTGTCCAGGGACGCGGACAGCGTCGCCGTCACGATGAGCGGCGGTTTGTCTTGAGTCAGCGTGCAGGCAGTCAGCGCGACCAGCAGAGCCAGCGCGACGGCCAGCAGCCGGGGGAGTTGAGGACGGCGCATGGCTTCTCCAAGTGCTGTACGGTGGCGGCAGTATACCATAGGCGGGCGTGGGGTTCACACCGCCCGGCGAACTATAGCCCTACAACAAACCGTCTCCGGCGGGTCGAGCCGGAGACGGGACAGCACTCGTAGGCGGCGGGGGCGATCAGGCGGCGGGCAGGTGCGTCAGCGAGCCATCGTCGCGCCACTGAAGCTGCTGATCGCCTTCCACAACGATCTGCGGGCGACCGCGCCCACGGATGGCCTCGGCGTCCACGATGACGCGCTTGATGATGTCGCGGTGCGAGGGAATCTCGAACATCACGTCGAGCAGCGCCCCTTCGACGATGCTGCGCAGGCCCCGCGCGCCAGTCTCGCGCTCCGAGGCCAGGTCTGCCGCAGCGCGCAGAGCGTCGTCGGTGAAGATTAGCTCGACGTTGTCCAGGGCGAACATCTGCTGGAACTGCTTGACGAGCGCGTTTTTCGGCTCGGTGAGCACGCGCACGAGCGTATCGCGGTCGAGCGGGTCTACCACCGTCGTGACCGGCAGCCGCCCCACCAGTTCCGGGATCATGCCGAACTTGATCAGGTCTTCGGGCGAGACCTGGTGCAACAGTTGGCTCTCGGTGATGTTCGTGACCGCGCCCGCCTTGTCGAAGCCAAGCGCGCCCTTGACGCCCACCCGGTCGGCGATGATCTCGTGCAGACCGTCGAAGGTGCCGCCGCAGATGAACAGGATGTTGCGCGTGTCAATCTGGATGAACTCCTGGTGCGGGTGCTTGCGCCCGCCCTGCGGCGGGACGTTGGCGACCGTCCCTTCGATGATCTTGAGCAGGGCTTGCTGCACGCCCTCGCCGCTCACGTCGCGGGTGATGGACGGGTTATCGCCGCTCTTGCGCGTCGTCTTGTCTAGCTCGTCAATGTAGATGATGCCCTTCTGCGCGCGGGCGATGTCGTAGTCCGCCGCCTGGATCAGGCGCAGCAGGATGTTCTCGACATCCTCGCCGACGTACCCGGCCTCGGTGAGCGAGGTCGCGTCGGAGATGCAGAAAGGTACGTCCAACAGGCGAGCCAGGGTTTGCGCCAGCAGCGTCTTACCGCTGCCGGTCGGCCCGATGAGCAGGACGTTGCTCTTGTCTAGCTCGACATCGGCGATGGCCCCGCCAGCGTTGACGCGCTGGTAGTGGTTGTAGACGGCTACCGCGAGCACGCGCTTGGCTTTGTCCTGCCCGATGACGTACTTATCTAGCTCGGCCAGGATTTCGCGCGGGGAAAGCACGTTCTCCACGCGGAAGTCACTGTCGCTGCCCGCACTCTGCTCGTGCAGGATGTCGTAGCACAGGTGAACGCATTCGTCGCAGATGAACACGCCGTCCGGCCCAGGGATGAGCTGGCCCACTTCTTCGATGGAGCGCCGGCAGAACGAGCAGCGTTGCGGTCCGATCAGATAGCTCACGATGCCTTACCCCTACTTCCCGTCTTTCTTGCTCTTGTCTTCTTTGGCCGGCGGGGTGAGGATGTCGTCAATGAGGCCGTAGTCTTTGGCCTGCTGCGCCGTCATGTAGAAGTCGCGGTCGGTGTCTTCTTCGATGCGATCCAGCAGCTGCCCGGTACGCTCCGACAGAATGCAGTTGAGCAGATCGCGCTGGCGCAGAATCTCGCGGGCCTGGATTTCGATGTCGGTCGCTTGGCCGCCGCCGCCCGATGTCCAGGGCTGGTGCATGTGAATGGTCGCGCTGGGCAGGGCGAAGCGGCGACCTTTAGTGCCCGAGGCCAGCAGCACCGTCCCGAAGGACGCCGTCAGGCCGACAGCGACGGTCATGACCGGCGCGCTGATCTGGCGCATGGTGTCGTAGATAGCCAGCCCGGCGTAGATCATGCCGCCCGGCGAGTTGATGTACATCTGAATCTCGCGCTCTGGGTCCTCACGGTTGAGGTAGAGAAGCTGCGCGACGATCAGGTTGGCGATCTGGTCGCTGATGCCGGTGCCCAGGAAGACGATGCGCTCCTTGAGCAGCAGCGAGTAGATGTCGTAGGCACGCTCGCCCCGGCCACTGGTCTCGATGACCATCGGGATCAAGCCGTTGTACAGGTCCATAGGATGTCGCTCCTTGCTCACAGTCATAACCGGCGGGGCTGGCATTGTGCCGCCGCCGGAGTGCTTAGCGTTCCCCAGCCATCTCGCTGGCCTCTTCCCCTTCAGGCGCAGTCACCGGTACGGCGGCATCCGTCTCGCCGGCGGTTTCTTCTGCGGCGGCGGGCTGCTCATCCGGTGCCGGGCTGGGGGCGGGGATATCTTCGCCCAGGGCGATGGCCACCAGCAGATCAACGCCACGACTGGTAGTCAGGTCGGCCCCGATGCTCCAGCGGCCCTGTGTGCTGGAAAGATACTGCTTGAGCACCGGCGCTTGGTCTTCGCCGAAGGAGGCGCTCATGCGCTCGATCTCGGCGTCAATGTCGGCATCGGAGGCGCTCACGTTCTCCTGACGCAAGAACTCATGGAATACCAGCCCGCTTTTAGCACGGAGTTCGGCCCGCGCGCGATACCGCTCGCGCAGTTGCTCTTCGGTCTGCCCGCTGATCTGCAGGAAATCCTTGATCGTCAGGCCCTGGCCGCGCAGCACCGAACTCTCCAGGTCGGCCAGCAGTTCAGTGATCATGTCCTGAACAACTTCCTCAGGATAGCTGATCGTGGCCTCCTCGATCATCTTTTCCAGCGCCTGCTCGGCGACATTCTGCCGGACCTGGAGTTCGGCTCGCTCGACCAACTGCTTGCGCACGTCCTGGCGTAGCTCCAGGATCGTCTCGAATTTGCCGTCACTCAGGGTCTTGGCCAGCGCGTCGCTCCATTCGGGCAGCGTGCGCGACTGTACCTGGGCGACATGCGCCTCGACGCGCACGGTCTGGCCGGCGGTGGTTGTGTCCTCGTGCTCGGCGGGAACCTCCAGCAAGAACTCCGCTTCATCACCGGCGCTCATGCCGGCGATCCCCGCCGCAAGGCCGGGCACCAGGTCGCGCTCGTCGCCATAGAGCACCACGTCGAAGTCATGACGATGGAGCAGGACTAGCTCGTCCATGTCGTCCTCGTCGTCCTTTTCATCGTCGTCGCCGAGGTCGTCGTCCTCTTCGTCGTCTTCGTCTTCGTCGCTGACTTTTTCTTCGTTCTCTTCGTTCTCTTCGTCGTCTTCGCTCTCGTCGTCCTCATCCTCGTATTCGATGAGAACGCTGAGCTGCAGGTGCCCCATCGTCACCAGGTCGCCCAACTGCGCCGGGTGCTCGGCGGGTTCGATCACCGCCTGATCCTCGCGGAGTTCTTCCATCGCCTTGTTAACCATCTCATCGGTCACTTCGATGTTTTCGGCTTCAACGCGGATGGCGCGATAGTCGCCCAGGGTGACCGTTGGGACCTTGGGCACGACAAACACGAGCTTCTGCCCATCTTCGGAAATATCTTCCAAGCTGCCCGGCGCGTATGGCTCAACGCCCGATGCTTCCAGCGCCTCGCGGTAGATGTCGTTGCTGATGGTCTCAAGCGCCTGTTCGAGCACGTAGGCGCGCCCGAACATGTTCAAGACGATCTGATAGGGAGCCTTGCCAGGGCGGAAGCCGGGGATCGTGGCGCGGTGACTGAGGCGACGCGCTGCCTCGCGCATCGCCTTGTCAATGCGCGCGGCGTCCACTTCGACGGTCAAGCGGGCGGTGTGGTTATCCAGGTGATCGGTTTGAACGTTCAACATGCTGTCCTTCACTGTCTCGCACCACGCGATTATAACATTGCGGCTAACCAGCGACCATCGGCGGCGGGATTTCTTGCAGAGGTCTTACGCACAAAAACAGGGCGCTGCGACGCGCGCCCCGCGCGATGGGGAAGGTGGGACTCGAACCCACATGGATTGCTCCACATGATCCTAAGTCATGCGCGTCTGCCACTTCCGCCACTTCCCCGCTGGCGTGCTCCATTATAGTGAGGAATCCCCGAATCGGGAAGGGTAAATCGCAGGAGGCGCTGCGTGATCTCACCCCCTGACCTCGCTGCACTCAGCCTATCCCCCCCCGCCGCGACTGGGTGAGGTCGTGTAGGAGGCGCATTGTGCTATCCCCCTCCACTGCCGGGCGCCCAACCGCCGGGGCCAACCCGGTCTGCCAGGGGGACGGCAGGCAGCCGGAACGAAAAAGTGCTGCCTTCGCCGAGGACGCTCTGCACTTCGATGGCCGTGCGCATACTGGCCGCGAGCAGTCCGGCCAACGCCAGCCCTGTCCCGGCACCGCGTTGGTGGCGGGAGGTGGCGTTGTTCACTTTGTAGAAAGGCTCGGAGATGTGTTTCAGTTCGTCTTCGGGGATGCCCTCTCCGAAATCCTGCACGCCGACCAGGACCTCGTCATTGTCGGCTAGCTCAGCAAAAATGTAGACGGGGGTGCCCCCCGGACTGTAGCGCAGGGCATTGTCCAGCAGAATCTGCAGCAGGTGGCCCAGCGCGAACTTGTCGCTGAGAACTGGCGGCAGGTCGGCGGGCAGCCGCTTGGTGATGCGCTGTACGGCTCCCTGCGACGCCCAGGCGCGCTCAAGCTGGCGCAGCGCGTAGTCGGCGGACTCCTCAAGATGCACGAGGCTGAAGATGATGTGGTGGGTGCGGGCCAACTGGCGGATGTTGCTGACCAGATTCTCCAAGCGGGCGACCGACTGCGTGGCCATCAGCGCCAGGCCCTGCTCGTCGCCTTCGGGGCGCGAGTAGACATCCTCAGCCAGCAGCGCGACGGCGGACTTGACGATGAGCAGCGGCGTGCTTAGCTCGTGCGATACGCGGTCAATGATGCTGGCCTTGATGCGCTCGAAATGTTGGGCGTCGGAATCGATCTGCTGGCGGCGGCTGTCGGTTTGCCGCTTGATGCGCAGCAGGGTGTGCAGCGTGCGCTGCAAGTCGGCGGGGTGCGGCCAGTCATCGAGCACGACATCCGGCCCGAAGCGCACCGCTTCTTCTGTCTCGTAGACACCGGGCGGCAGCGCGCCGATGAGAATGACCGGCACGAAAGCAGTCTCGTCACGCTTGATCAACGCGCAGGTGGCCCAGGCCTGATCGCTTGGCAGGCCGGCGATGATCGCCACGTCTGCCGCGCCTTCGAACAGGGCCTGGCGGACATGCGCGGTCGTTGCGCCGTCGAGCACGGTGTAGTCTCCGACGGCAAGCTGCTGCCGCAGCAAGATCGCGTCGCCAGTCTGCTCGGCGATGAGCAGCACGGCTGCCCTGGCAAACCCCGGCGGCAGAACGATCAGTTCAGAGAGCTGCGACTGGTGTCTCACTCGGCCAACGCCCATGCATCTGGATATGATGCCGATTCTCGATAGTTGAGATTCTACTCTAGGCGCATCCGTGACGAAAGCCGCGCAGGTGCGAGGTTGGTTTGAGAACCATTCGGATCGCGCTTCAATTTTGCCGAAATTCCATATATCTGGGGGGTCGGTGCTCATCAGAACCGGATCATCTGGCGGTGTGGAGGGGTACTGACCGGAGCCCGGCGGCAAAGCACCGCTACCCGTCGCACCGGGCTTTCGCCGGGAAGTGCGCTATAATCTGGCTGTTGTGCCAGGAACGAGCGGGCAGCACGCCAGCGGCGAGCCAACCCGAGATTCAGCCAAGTGAGGTGTTTTGTGAGTGATCAAAAGCTGCACGATGCGGTGATGGCCGCATTGGGAACGGTGATCGAGCCGGAGCTTCACCGCGATCTGGTATCGCTGAAGATGGTTCGCGATGTGCGCGTTGAAGATGGCGCGGCCCATTTCACGGTGGTGCTGACAACGCCGGCCTGCCCGCTCAAGGACGTGATCTACCAGCGGGCCAAGCAGGCCGTCCTGAAGGTGGACGGCATCCGCGACGTGGCGATCAAATGGGAGTCGAACGTGCCGGCCGATGGCCGCATCTTTGGGCGGATGCAACTTCCGCTGCGCAGCATTCTGGCGGTGAGCAGCGGCAAAGGGGGCGTGGGCAAGAGCACGGTCGCCGTCAACCTGGCGGTGGCCCTGGCCCAGAGCGGCGCGCGCGCCGGCCTGATGGACGCCGACATCCTCGGCCCCAACATCCCCAAGATGGTCGGGCTGGGCTTCGTGCAGCCGACGATCACGCCGGACCAAAAGCTGATCCCCTTTGAGGTCTTCGGCCTGAAAGTGATGAGCATGGGCTTTCTGGCCGACCCGAACACGCCGATGATCTGGCGCGGGCCGATGCTGCACAGCGCCATCCGCCAGTTCTTCGAGGATGTGGCCTGGGGCGAGCTGGACTACATGATCGTAGACCTGCCGCCCGGCACGGGCGACGCCCAGCTCAGCCTGGCCCAGTCGGTGCCGCTGACCGGCGCGATCATCGTCACGCAACCGCAGAGCGTCGCTGTGGATGACGCGCGGCGCGGCCTGGCTATGTTCGAGAAGCTCAACGTGCCCATCGTCGGCGTGCTGGAGAATATGTCCGGCGACCTGTTCGGCGAGGGCGGGGGCGAGCGGCTGGCCGAGGAGCGTGACGTGGCTTTCCTGGGGCGCATCCCGCTGATGGCCAATGTGCGTCAGGGCGGGGACAGCGGTCACCCGGTCGTGGCCGACGATCCCGACTCCCCGGCGGGGCAGGCGTTTCACGCAGCGGCGCAGGCCATCGCGGCGCGGGTGAGCGTGCTGCTGCTGACGCAGGCGCCGACCATCCCGCTCAACGTCATCAAGTGACGCGGTTTTCCCACTTGTGCGACACCCCGGCTGTAAACTCAGCGCCGGGGTGTTTTAGTATGAGACGGGTGTGGTTAGGACAGGGATTCGCCGATGGGGAGCGGAGTGGCGCACGGCAGACTTCCGAAGTCTGGCAGACTTCGGAAGTCTCAGGCAAAGCACAAGTCTGATCGCTTGCCGTGCCTACAGGCCAAGCAAAAGCGCGCGGTACCGTGTAGAATAGGCACCATGCTCCCGGCACACTAAGAAGGAGACCGCATGAGCGAAAAGCGCGTCGTCGCCTTGATCCGCACGCACCTGGCCCGCTACCCGCAGATGCAGATCGCGGACATCTACAAGCTGCTGCACCAGGCGGCGTTCGGCCCCGGACATCTGATCGCCAGCAAGAAGGCGGCCCGTGAGTGGTTGGAGCACGAGGCCGGGCGCGTGTCCCCGTCCGCAGAATTGCCGTTGGTGGAGAGCGCCCATCCCGACGCGCGGATCGTGCGTCTGCACCTGCGCCCGTACCTGGCCCTCGGCGGCGACCTCAAGTCGCTGCTGGAGGCGTTCGTGCGCTCTGCCGAGCAGGTGCGCGGCGACGCGCAGCAGATGGCGGCGTGGTGGCAGGTCTTCGAGGGCCTGTGCTCCGAGGGGGCGCTTTGCGCGGACATTTGCGAGCAGCGCGAGGCGACGCTGTTCGGACGGGCGCGCGCCCAGGAACAGTGGCCGGCGGTGCACCATTCTCCGGCGTATCATACCGTCTACCAGCCTGTCTACCGCGTGCTGACGGCGACCGAGGCTGAGGCGCTTTGCCGCAAGCTGGGGGTTCCGCTGGCTGTCGTGTAGAGGCTAGGCGGACTGCTCGTTCTCTTCGAGTACGCTCGCTGCTCGTGGCACGTGGCGCTGCCCGTTGATGACGCGCTGGACGGCATACGGCCCCTTGCCCTGCGCCTCATAGTACGTGCGCATGAGCATCTCCATCATCAGGCCGAGCAGAATGGACTGCACGGCCAGCACGCCAAACAGCGCCGACAGCACCGGCCAGGGCGACTCCCAGTACAGGTTGCCGAAGAAGACCCCGCCGATCGCCATCACCGCGATTCCCAGCAGGCACAGCGCCGACAGCAAGAAGCCTACGCCCCCGAAGATGTACATGGGGCGCGTGTTGTATTTGGTCAGGAAGGTGACCGTCATCAGGTCGAGCACGACCTTGATCGTGCGCCACAGCCCATACTTGGACTTGCCGTGCAGGCGCGGGCGGTGATTGACCACGCGCTCGACGATGTTGGCGCCGGCGGCGTTGGCCAGCACAGGGATGAAGCGGTGCATCTCGCCGTACAGCCGCACGTGATCGAGCACCTCGCGGCGGTAGGTCTTGAGCGTGCAGCCGTAGTCGTGCAACTCCACGCCGGTGACGAACGAAATCATGCGGTTGGCGACCTTCGAGGGTAGCCGCCGCGAGAGCGCGCGATCCTGGCGGTTCTTGCGCCACCCGCTGACCAGGTCGCGGCCCTCCGTCTCCATCTGCTCGAGCATGAGCGGGATGTCGTGCGGGTCGTTCTGCAGGTCGGCGTCCATCAGGGCGATGATCGCGCCGTTGGCGTGGTCAATGCCGGCCTGGATAGCGGCGGTCTGGCCGAAGTTGCGGCGCAGCAGCACGGCGCGCACCGTCTCTGGCTGTGCCTCGGCCAGGGCGATGATCTGCTGGCGGCTGGAGTCGCGGCTGCCGTCGTCCACGTAAATGATCTCGTAGCGCAGCGGCAGCGCGTCCAGCACGCTCTTGAGTTCCTCGTGCACGGGGCGGATGTTGCCCTCCTCGTTATATACGGGCAGCACAACCGACAGGTCGAACGGGTAGCGGTGCGCGGTGTTGGCGGTATCCAAAGGGCTTCTCCTGCACAGTGTTGGTGACTGGTTGTTGGTTGCCAGTTGTCAGCCATCGGTTTTTAGGTATGAGGCGAGGGGACAGCCCACACTGACGACCGAAAACCGACGACTGACAACCAAATACTGATGACTGACCACTCAGCTCCCCGCCGGCTCGGTGTGAATGGTCACGCGCTGGACCAGGGGAAGCTCAGTGCGGATGGACGTCTCGACGTGCTCGGCGATGGCGTGCGCCTCCTCCACGCTGACCGAGGCGGGCAGGTGGCAGTGCATGGTCAGCGCGTAGCCGCCCAGCGCCAGGCGGATCGCCGTATGGTGCCAGTCAGCGTCCGGATACAGGGTGCTGGCGATGGTCACGGCGCGGTCGCGCAGGTCGAGCGCGGCCTGCGTCTGGGTGAGGGGAGCGCCGTGCTGGTGGGCTGGCTCGATGTGCGTCAGCACCTCGCCCAGCTCCGGGAATTTCTCTTTCAGGCGGCGCTCCAGATCGCTGACCTGGCGGTGCGCCTCGCCAAGCGTCAGGCCAGGGCCTACCTCGACATGCATCTCCAGGGCGACGCCATCGCGGGCGGGGACGGGGATCACCTCGTGCACAGCCAGACCCAGCCCGTCAGCGACGGCGCGCGCCTCGAGCATCCAGTCCAGCGCCGCGTCGCGCTGGGGCGCGAAATGCACCTGCACCTCGGCCACGGCCGGGTAAGTGGCGCGCACTCGCTCCTTGATCGTCTTGGCGATGGCGTAGGCGTGGTCGGTGGTCACGGCGGGCTTGATGCGTGTGTCAATGTCCATGTAGATGGCGTCGGCAGGCCCCCGGCTGCGCACGCGCGACGTTTCCTCAAGGCCGGGCACGTCCTCCAGCAGCGCGACGACCGCCTGCGGGTCAATGATCTGGCGGTCGGCCAGCGTGTCGCTCGTCTGGCGGATGATGCGCAGGCCCATGCGGGCGATGATCAGCACGATGACCAGGGCGATCAGCGGGTCCACCCAGGGATAGCCGAGCGCGATCACGGCCAGGCTGACCAGCACCGAGGTCGAGACGAGGAAATCGCTGGCCGTGTGCGAGGCGTCAGCCAGCAGAATGTCCGAGCGCAGGGCGCGACCGCGCCGGCGCTCGTAGAGGGTCACGCCCAGGTTGAGGGCCATCGTCCCGATCATGACCGCGAAACTGAGCGGCACGACGTTGGGCGCGCCACCGTGCAGCAGGCGGTCAATCATCGTTTGCAGGATTTCCCAGGCGGCGACGAGCATCAGCCCGCCGATGCCGAGGGTGGCCAGCGTCTCGAAGCGGCGGTGGCCGTAGGGGTGATCCTCGTCGGGCGGCTGGGCGGCCAGACGCAGCCCAACCAGCCCGATGATGTTCGACGATGCGTCGAGCGACGAATGGAAGCCGTCGGCGATCATGGACACAGCGCCCGTAGCCAGTCCCATGATCAGCTTGGCGGCGGCGACCAGGGCGTTGAGCAGCAACACGATCCACAGCACGCGGCGCACGTCGCGCGTGTTGTCGGCGTTGGACGGTGGGGCGGCAGGTGTTGGCGACATGGCCCCCATTGTAACACGGAGTTCTCCGCAAGGGGGCGTGTCGGGCGCAGCAGAGCGGCCCCCCACCAGGCACGGCGGAGCAGCGGCTCTACGACCTCTGCTCGCGCGCGGCGTCGGCGGCGAAAGCAGCCAGGCCCTCGGCCAGCGGGGACGGCTCGCTCCCTTCCTGCACCCACTGCACGCTGAGGCGATCTGCGGCGGCAGCTAACGCTTCCCAGTCTGCGCGGTGCTTGACGGCGCTGCCGTCTCTGGTCTCCCAGCCGCGCGCCTGCCAACCGGCCACCCAGCGGGTGACGCCCTGGATCAGGTAGCTGTCTGGCGCGTGCAGGCGTACGGCTGTGCCTGCGGGCAGGCTCTTGAGCACGGCGCGGGCGGCGATCAGCCAAAGCTGGTTGGCGGAGGCTACCGGGGAGCGCCCGGTGAGGGTACGCTCGCTCTCGCCGGACGGGTCGCGGACGCGCGCCGCCCAGCCGCCGATCCTTGCGCCCCTGGGCAGCGAGACGCGCAGCGCGATCTCCCAGGCGGGCTGCGGGGCGCCGCCGGGGGGCGATCCCTGCCGCGCCACCAAGCGCTCGCGGGCGGCGGTCGCCAGGCGGTGCACGTGCTCGTTGTGCGGGTCGGCGGCGTGCCCGCGCACCCACTGCCAGGTGATGGCATGGCGCTGCGTCTCGGCGTGGAGCGCCCGCCAGAGGTCTTCGTTCTCGATGGGACGGTTGCGCTTGCGCTTCCAGCCGCGCGCGGCCCAGTCCGGCAGCCATTCGGTGATTCCCCGCTTGAGATACTCGCTGTCGGTATGCAGCGTCACCTGGCAGGGCTGCTTGAGCTTGCGCAGCACCTCCAGGGCCGCCGTCAATTCCATGCGGTTGTTGGTGGTCTGTAACTCAGCGCCACTCAAATCGCGCTTGACGCCGTTGGCGGCGATGAGCAGCGCGCCCCAGCCGCCAGGGCCGGGGTTGGGGGCGCAGCCGCCGTCGGTATAGATCGTGACATGAGGCATCTCGCCGGACATGGTTTCTCCTGGAACAGCGCGTGCCGCTCAGACTGCGCAGGTGGATGTTATAGGATTCGCCAGGATCGAGCAACTCGTGATGATCGATGATTGGCTCTTGGTGACTGGTGAAGGCAGCTTCGCTGAGGGGCTGGGGCGGACACACCTCACCCCCCAGCCCTGCTACGCTTGGCGTAATCCCCTCTCCATGCTGGCGAGGCACGTTAGCGCCGAGCGGAGGTGAGGTAAGAGACACCCCAGCCAACCTAATCCCTGTCCACCCCTGAACCACACGCGCAGAGGGCTTTGAAATTCGCAATCCGCATTTCGCATTTCGCAATCCCGCTCCTCACCAGGTGCTTCAGCCCGCCGCCGCGATCTATAATGGTGCGCAGCGCGGCCCGCTCCAGGCCGCGCCCTGACCAGACTGCCACACAGAAAGGAAGTCCCGTGATCACCACCCCTGCTTACTCGCTCGCTGCGGCGCGCGCTGCCTTTCCCATTGCCGAGCGCCTGACCTACCTGAACCACGCCAGCATTTCGCCCATGCCGCTCCCGGCGATGCAAGCCATGCAACGCGCGACCGGCTGGCTCGCTGACGACCCAATGGCCCTCTTCATGCCCGGCTCTGACACCGGCTACGGCGACCTGTTCGCCACCTTCTCGCAGGAGATGGCCGCGCTGATCCACGCCGCGCACCCGCACGAAGTGGTGGGCATTCAGTCTACCTCGTCCGGCCTCAACGCCGTCGCCCAGGCCATTGACTGGCGGCCCGGCGACAACATCGTCCTGGCTGATGTCGAGTTCCCGTCCAATGTCTACCCCTGGATGGTCTTAGAGCGGCGCGGCGTGGAATGCCGCCTGGCCCCCGCCGACGGGGGCGGCGCGACCGTCGAGGCCCTCGACGCGCTGGTGGACGAGAGCACGCGCTTGATTGCCGTCAGCGCCGTGCAGTTCTTCACCGGTCACCGCGCCGACCTCGCCGTCATCGGTGCGTATTGTCACGCGCGCGGCATCCTCTTCGCGGTAGATGCCATCCAGGCCGCCGGCCATATGCCCGTTGACGTACAGGCCATGCACATTGACATCCTGGCCAGCGGCGGACAGAAGTCGCTGATGGGGCCGCCCGGCCAGGGCTTCCTCTATGTGCGCGAGGCAGTCGCCGAGCGCATGACGCCGGGCACAGTCGGCCCCAACGCCACCGACGGGTGGAAACACTGGCTGAAGTACGACCTCACGCCGCGCGAGGGCGCGCTGCGCTTCATGATGGGCACGCCGAGCGTCACCGGCATGGTCGGGCTGATCGAGAGCGTGCGCTTCCTGCGCGGGCTGGGTCTGGCCACATTGACGCCTGGACCCGCCACCTGTCGGAAGTCGCCATCGCCGAGCTGAGCGCGCGCGGCCACCACGTCGTCACCCCATCCGACCCGGCCCACCTGGGGCCAATCGTCACCTTCCGCGTCGGCGACCCCGCCGACCTGCCCGCCGCCGAAGCGCGCGCCAACGGTCTGCTTGGCCATCTGGTAGCGCATGGCGTGCGCGTCACCAAGCACTGGGATGCGGAGCGCATCCCGCATTTGCGCATCTCGACGCACTGCTATAATACGGAAGACGAGGTACGCCGAGCCTGTGCCATTGTGGAGGACTATCATGGGTAGTCGCCTGCCCCAGCCGCCTATTACCGGGCAGCTTCGCCGCTCCGAATGGTCGCCGCCGCCAGTTCGCTCCCTGCAAGAGACCGGGCTGAACCTGGGCATTCTCGCCGACCTCGCCATCAAGGTGCTCTACTTCGGCGGCTATCTGTCCGGCAACCAGATCGCGGAGCAGATGCGCCTGCCCTTCACCAACGTCGTGCAGATCGTGTTGGAAGGGCTGAAGCGCGAGAAGTTCGTCGAGGTGCGCGGCGGCGCGGGCGTGGGCGCGGGGTCGTTCGAGTACGTGATCACCCTCAAGGGCATCGAGAAGGCGCATGAGGCCCTGGCCCGCACGCAGTACGCCGGCCCCTGCCCCGTCACGCTGGAGCAGTACGTGGCGGCGATGAAGGCTCAGGCCACCGCCCGCCTGCAGGTTCACCGCGAGCACCTGGTCGAGGCGCTCAAAGGGCTGACCATCAACGAGGAGATGCTGGGGCGCATCGGCCCCGCCGTCAACTCCGGCAAAGCGATCTTCATGTACGGCCCGCCCGGCAACGGCAAGACGACCATCGCTCAGCGCGTGGGCCGCATGATCCTCGGCAAGCCGATGTGGGTGCCCTACGCAGTGGACGTGGATGGGCAGGTTATTCGCGTGTTCGACAACGTCAACCACGAGGTGCTGCCCGACAGCGAGGAAGAGGAGCGCCGCACCACGGCCACCGGCGAGCGCCGCGACGCGCGCTGGATTCGCATCCGCCGCCCGGTGATCATGGTCGGCGGCGAGCTAACGCTGGAGACGCTCGACCTGGTTTACGACCCGATCAACAAATACTACGAAGCGCCGTTCCAGATGAAGGCCAACGGCGGCATGTTCCTCATTGACGACTTTGGCCGCCAGCAGGTGCGCCCGCGCGACCTGCTCAATCGCTGGATCGTGCCGCTGGAAAGCCGCGTGGACTTTTTGACGCTCTCCACCGGGCGCAAGATCGAGATTCCCTTCAACGTGCTGATCGTCTTCAGCACCAACATGCCGCCCGCCGACCTGGTGGACG
>DYGW01000076.1 GCA_020724485.1 Thermoflexus sp.
GAAGGGGTTGGGGAATGGAGGGCAATCCCAGCGCCCAAGTGCCCAGCCCTAACAGGTTGTTCGTGGACCCTCTTTCTCCCAACCACTTGACACGGACGCCAAAATCCTGTTAAATGAGAGTAAGGCGAACGTTCGCCTTGATGCTGTAACGAAAAATGTCTTTAGCCGGTCAGGTTTTCTTGATGGCCAACAACGTCACCCTTAAAGATGTTGCCCGGCGCGCCGGGGTCAGTTACCAGACTGTTTCCAAGATTCTCCGCAACCAGATTCAGGTAACGCCCGAAGTGCGTGCCCGCGTGCAGCAGGCGGTCGAGGAGCTGGGCTATCGCCCCAACATCACCGCGCGCAGCCTACGCCTGCAAACCAGTCACCTGATCGGCTACTCCTGGAAGTCCGCGCACGAGCGCTACATCAACCCCATCCTCGAAGAGTTCGAGCAGAGCATTGTAGACGCCGCCGAGCGGCTGGGCTATCACATCCTGCTCTTCCCCTATCACCAAGGGCCAGACCTGTACCGCACCTACGAGGAGTTGGTCTACAGCGGGCGTGTGGACGGCTTCATCCTCTCCGACCTGGAATTCGATGATCCGCGCATCCCCGTGCTGGACAGGCTTCAGGTGCCGCTGGTGGCCTTTGGGCGCGCGCAGAGCGACGGCTCGACCTTTCCCTATGTGGATGTAGATGGCCGGGCTGGCATCCGCCAGGCGGTGGAGCACTTGCTGGAGCAGAGCCATCAGCGCATTGCCTTCCTGGGCTGGCCGGAGCAGTCGCGCGTGGGTACGGATCGCCTCTCCGGCTACTGGGAAGCGATGAAAGCCGCGGGCCTGCCCGTTGATCCGGCCTGGGTCATGCACGGCGCTGGGCAATACGACTACGGCTATACGGCGGCGCATACGTTGCTCGATCTGCCCGCCGGACGCCGTACCTCGGCCATTGTGACCGTCTACGACCTGATCGCCGTCGGTGCGGTGCAGGCGGTGCAGGAACGCGGTTTACAGGTGGGGCGCGATGTAGCCGTAACCGGCTTCGACGATACGCCGTTGCTGTCCTATCTGCTGCCCGGCCTGACTACGCTGCGCCAGCCCGTATGGGAGATCGGGCAACGGGTGGTGGAGTTGTTGGTGCGGCTCTTTGAGGGGGACAAGCCCGCCGAAAGCGAGTCACATGTGTTGGTGCCCCCTGAATTGGTTATCCGTGATTCCAGCCGGGGATACCGGCCCAGGTAGCGTTCATCATGGCCGACACGATCCGAGCACTCATTTTTGACCTGGACGGTGTGATCACCGACACCGCCGAATATCACTACCAGGCGTGGAAACGCCTGGCGGACGAAGAGGGCGTGCCCTTCACCCGCGCCGACAACGAGCACCTGCGCGGCGTGTCGCGGCGCGAGTCGCTGTTGCGGCTGCTGAAGGGCCGTCCGCTGGACGAAGCGCGCCTGGAAGAGATGATGGCGCGCAAGAATCGTTACTATCAGGAGATGCTAGAGGGGGTCACGCCAGCAAATTTATGGCCAGGAGTCGCCGATCTCTTCAATTTACTCGATCAGGCGAACGTTCGCTATGCCATCGCCTCCGCCAGCCGCAACGCCCGCACCGTCGTCGAGCGGTTGGGGATCGCCCACCGGCTGGCCGCCCTGGCCGATGGGGGCAGCGTGGCCCGTCAGAAGCCCGCTCCCGACCTCTTCCGCTATGCCGCCGCGCGTATGGGCCTGCGTCCCGCTGAGTGTCTGGTTGTCGAAGACGCGGCGGCGGGCATCGAGGCGGCGCTCAACGCCGGCATGCCCTGCCTGGCGCTGGGGCCTGCCGAGCGTTTCGCCGAGATCGAAGCGCGTTTCGGAGCGGTGCCGCGCCGCGAGAGCCTGGTCGGGCTGGGACTGGCCGAACTGCAAGCTGCCGCCCACCGTGCCCCGACCTGGACGGTGAGTCAGGATGGTTTCGAGCCGGAACGCCAGCATCACCTGGAGACGGTTTTCACCACCGGCAACGGTTACTTCTGCAGTCGCGGCAGCCTGGAAGAGGGCTATCCGGGCGACCACGCGCTCACCCTGGCGCACGGCATCTTCGACGACGTGCCCATCGTCTTCACCGAACTGGCCAACCTGCCCAACTGGCTCGATCTGAGCCTCACCGTAGATGGGCATCCCTTCCGGCTGGATCAGGCTCAATGCCTGCACAGCGAGCGTTGGCTCGATCTGCACCAGGGCATCCTGCGCCGCGCGGTGCGCTGGCAAGCCCCGTCGGGCGCGTTGCTCGATCTAACCTTCGAGCGTTTCGCCAGTTACGCGCACGAACACGTCGGCGCGCTGCGCGTGCTGGTCACCGCCGTCAACCAGCCCTGCCAGATTGCGGTCGCCACCGGGCTGAATGGGCACGTCTCCAACGAGGATGTTCTGCATTGGGATCACCTGGACCAGGGCCAGACGGACGACGGCGTAATCTGGTTGCACAGCCGCACCCGTCACAGCGGGCTGGAACTGGCCGCCGCCGCGACGCTGAGCGTCTCGACGAGCGCAGCGGCCCAACCCCAGCTTTGCCCCGGCCATCCGCGCCTGATCGTGAGCGAGCGCCTGGAGGCCGGGCAGACGCTGCAACTGGACAAGCTGATCAGCTACACCGCCAGCCGCGACGCCGTGCCGGACGCCGCCGACGTGGTCGGGCGCGCCCTGGCCGAACTGGCCGGGCAGTCCTATGAGGCGCTGCGGGCCGAACAGGTACGCGCCTGGCGCGATCTGTGGGGCGAGACCGACGTGCTGATCGAAGGCGACGACGAGGCGCAGCTTGCCCTGCGCTTCTACCTCTTCCAGTTGCTCGTCGCCGCGCCGCAGCACGACGAGCGGGTGAGCATCGGGGCCAAGACGCTCAGCGGGTTGGGTTACCGGGGACACGTCTTTTGGGATACGGACATCTTCATCCTGCCCTTCTTCTCCTACACGCTACCGCGCATCGCCCGCAACATGCTCATGTACCGCTACCACACGTTGCCCGGCGCGCGCCGCAAAGCTACCGCCAACGGCTTCAGCGGAGCGCAATATGCCTGGGAGAGTGCGGCGACCGGCGACGAAGTGACCCCCACCTGGGTGCCTCGACCGGACGGCAAAGACCCGATTCGCATCTGGACGGGTGACATCGAGATTCACATCTCGGCGGACGTGGCCTACGCCATCCTGCAATACTGGCGCGTCACGGGTGACGATGCCTTCATGCGCGACTACGGGGCGGAGATGGTGCTGGATACCGCCCGCTTCTGGGACGAGCGCGCCGAACTGGAGGAGAGCGAGGGCACGCGGCGCTATGTGCTGCGCGATGTGATCGGCCCCGACGAATACCACGATCACGTGGACAACAATGCCTTCACCAACCGCATGGCGCAGTGGCATCTGCAAACCGCGCTGCAGGTGCTGGGCTGGCTGCGGACGCAGCACCCGGATCGCTACCAGGCCCTGCGCGCGCAGCTCGACCTGAGCGACGCCCGCCTGGCCCACTGGCAGGACGTGATCGCGCATATGGTCATCCCTCGCGATCCGGCCACGGGCCTGCTGGAACAGTTCGAGGGCTTCTTCGCCCTGGAGCCGGTCGATCCGGCGGTCATCGCCGCCGCCGACCGCTCGATGCAGGTGGTGCTGGGCATTGAGGGGGCCAACCGCAGCCAGGTGATCAAACAGCCCGACGTGCTCATGCTGCTGTGCCTGCTGCGCGACGAAGTAGATCGGCGTGCCTGGCAGGTCAACTGGGACACCTACGTCCCGCTGACCGACCACCACTACGGGTCTTCGCTGGGGCCGAGTTTCCACGCCTGGGCAGCGTGCGAGCTGGGCCGCCCCGACGAAGGATACGACTATTTCATGCTGGCCGCGCGGGCCGACCTGCACGATGTGCGCGGCAATGCCGACGACGGCATTCACGCAGCGTCGGCGGGAGGGCTGTGGCAGGCCATCGTCTTCGGCTTTGCCGGGTTGCGGCTGGGCGAGAGGGGGCCGACGATCGCGCCCCGCTTACCCGCGCACTGGCAACGGCTGAGTTTCCGCATCCGCTATCGTGGCGAGTCCTATTGCATTGACATCAGGCAAGGAGGTGAAACACGCATCAGCAAAGAAGAAACGCATACCCACCCAACGACCGTTCGACAGGTATAACGTTCAGACAGCCTTTTGAGGAGAAAGAACCATGCGTAAAGTCCATCTCTTGACAATGCTGGTTGTGCTGGCGTTGGTGATCTCCGGCGCAAGCGCGGCCCTGGCTCGCCAGCAGGTGACGATCACGCTGATGGGGTGGTCGTCGTCAACGGCGGAGAACGACGCGCTGATGACGCAGGTCGACGCCTTCATGGCCGCCAACTCCGGCATCAAGGTCAACGTAAACCTGGTGCCCGAATACGATCCCACCATCCAGGCCGCCTTCGCCAGCGGCGATCCGCCGAACGTCTTCTATGTAGACAGCTCGCGTCTGCCCGACTGGGCCGAGGCCGGTGTGCTGGCCTCCGGCGAGGGCAAGATCGAGAACCTCGACGAGCACTATGAGTCGCTGCTGGAAGCCTTCACCTACAACGGCACACTCTATTGCCCGCCCAAGGACTTCTCGATCATGGCCCTGCAATATAACAAGGACATGTTCGACGCGGCAGGGCTGGACTATCCCACGCCGGACTGGACCTGGGAAGACCTGCGCGCCGCTGCCGAGGCGCTGACGGGCACCGATGCCGAAGGCAGGACCGTGCTCGGCCTGGTGACCCCGCCCAACTTCGAACGCTGGCTGCCCTTCCTCTACCAGGCGGGCGGCTCGGTGCTGAACGAGGACTGGACGGAAGTCACGCTCGACAGCGATGAGGCGCGTGAGGCGCTGGAGTTCTATGTGGGCATGGCGCGCGATGGCATCGCCGGCCCGCCCTCGAAGGTGGACGCTGGCTGGGGTGGCGAAGCCTTCGGGCAGCGCCGCGTGGCGATGGCCATGGAAGGCAACTGGGTGATCAAGTACCTGCTCGATCAGTTCCCGGATCTCAACTGGGGCGTGACCGAGCTGCCCAGGCACCCCAGCGGTGGCCAGGCGACGATGGTCTTCACGGTGTGCTATGGCGTTGCGGCAGACAACGACTATCCTGAGGAGTCCTGGAAGCTGGCTAACTTCCTGACCGGCCCCGAAGGCTCGACGATGGTCGCCGAGGAGGGCTTCGGCGTCATCCCGCCCGCCAAGAGCGCCGCGGAAGTCTGGCTGCAGGCCATCAGTGAGGAATACGGCGCGGGCTTCCTGGCCGGCGCTCCCTACGCCCATAAGTGGCAGTTCCCGGTAGGCTTCGGCGAGGTGTTCGACACCTTCAACGCCGGGCTGCAACTGGCCTTCGACGGGCAGGCGCTGCCTGAGGATGTGATCGTAGACACGGCAGCCGTTGCCGAAGAAGTGCTCGCCCGCTGATCCCCGTTCGACCGCAGGGGGCACATGTGCGCCGCGCACATGCGCCCCCTGCTCCTAACTGTGGGAAGGACGTCCACCCATGACTGAGGCAACACCGGTAGCGCAGAAGAAGCCGCCCACGACCATGGCTGCCAAGAAGCGCCAGGAGGCTATCGCGGGCTACCTGTTCATGGCCCCCGCGCTGGTGATCTTCCTGGTGTTCCTGATCGTCCCGATCGCGGCAGCAGCCTATTTGAGCCTGACCAACTGGAACGGGATCACGCCCGTCTTCGACGAGGAGGCATTTAGCTTCGTCGGACTGGACAACTACAGCGACCTGCTACGGGGATACCATACCAACGAGGCGGGCGAGGTGGTTAAGGCCACCACGCGCCAGAAAGACTTCTTCATCGCCCTGAAAAACACCACTTACTATGTGTTGGGCGTGGTGCCCACCCAGACTATCCTGGCCCTGATCCTGGCCGTGATCCTCAACCAGCGCTGGCTGAAGGCTAAGGGGTTCTTCCGCACGGCGTTTTATTTCCCTTCGATCACGTCATCTGTGGTTATCTCGATCATCTTCATGTGGATGTTCACGCGCGGCGGCCTGGTGAACACTACGGTGCAGGCTATCCTTCCCAACTACGAGAGCAACAATTTCGTCAGTTGGCTGGACGACCCGCGTGGCATCATTCACATCCTCCTGGAACAGTTCGGCGTCACGCGCATGACGGTGGGCGACTGGGCCAGCAATCGCGTTTTCGGCAACACGCTGTGGGAGTGGATCAGCGGCCCCAGCATCACCATGTCCACCATCATGATCCTCAACACCTGGACGACGATCGGCACGATGATGGTCATCTTCCTGGCGTCGCTGCAGAATATCCCCGGCTCAGTGTACGAGGCGGCGGCCATTGACGGGGCCAATGCCTGGCAAATCCTCCGCCGCATCACTGTGCCCCTGCTGCGCCCGACCACGTTCTTCGTCGTCACACTGGGCCTGATCGGCTGTTTTCAGGTCTTCGACCAAGTCTACGTGATCTCCAGCGGCGGCCCGGCCAAGACCACCTACACCATCGCCTACATGGTCTACCTGAACGGCTTCGACCGCTCAGCCATGGGCCTGGCCGCGGCAACGGCCATCCTGCTGTTCGCCATCATCTTCACCTTCACGCTCCTGCAGCGGTTTATCGTCAAAGAGCGCGCGAACGTTTAGGCGCGACACAAGAGGAGGCGACCGATGGCTACTGCGCAACCGCTCCCGGCCCCTGTGGACGCTGAACGCCGCTCACCGCTGGCCGTGGCGCTGACCGCGCTGAGCTGGACGGTGTTAATCCTGTTCGCGGCGCTGGAGATCTTTCCGTTTGTGTTCACTGTGGCTAACTCCTTCAAATGCCTGCCCGCCGTGCAGACCTACCCGCGCTCGATCATCCCTGTGCCGCCGTTCGGCGTAGAATGCACCTATCAAGATGGAGAGCGGGCCGGGGCGAGCCGATCGCCCAGCGAAACGTCCGGCGCAGCGACCTTCAACCCGACCCTGGAAGGCTACCGGGAAATCCTTGACGCGAATCTGCCGCGCTGGCTGGTCAATACCGGGTTCTTCGCTGTGGCGGTGACCATCCTGCGCCTGGCCTTCGATTCGCTGGCTGGCTATGCGTTGGCCCGCTTGAAGTTCCCCGGCAACCGCTTGCTTTTCTTCACCATCCTGGGCACGATGATGGTGCCGCCGATCGTGCTGCTCATCCCGCGCTTCATCATCCTCAAGCAGTTCAGCATGCTCAACACCTACCAGGGCCTGATCGTACCGCTGGCGGTGGATGCCTTTGGTATTTTCCTGATGAAGCAGTTCTTCGAGTCCATTCCGGGCGAGATCGAAGAGGCGGCGCTGGTGGACGGGGCCAACCGTTTTGTGCTGTTCTGGCGAGTGGTGCTGCCCATGGCCACGCCCGCCCTGACGGCGCTGGCCATCTTCAGCTTTCAGGGCACGTGGAACGATTTCCTGATGCCGCTGCTCATCCTGTCGGGCAACAAAGACCTGTGGACATTGCCGCTCGGCCTCAGCTTCCTGCGCGGCGCATACGGCGAGACGCTGCGCTGGCACGCTTTCCTGGCCGGTTCGGTGATCACCACCCTGCCACTGGCGCTAATTTTCTTCTACTTCCAGCGTTACTTTGTGGAGGGGATCAGCTACAGCGGGCTGAAGGGATAGCCGCCCTATGTGGGACGGATTGCGCGCAGCGTGGCACGGCCTGACCAATTTCCGGCTGGCCGGGTACGCCTATATCTGGACGAACCTGGCCTTCGTGGCCTTGTGCCTGCCGGTGATCACCGCGCCCGCCGCGTATAGCGCCTTGTTGCGCGTGGGGCATCTGGCGCACACCAGCCCGCCCGACGCCGACCTGGCCGCCTTCTGGGAAACCTTCCGCGCCAACCTGCGCCGCGCTTTGCCCTGGGGCGTGGGCAATGCCCTGTTCGCCGTGATCAACTTCAACAACCTGATCGCCTACGCCCCCCTCGATACGCCCGTAGTGCTGGCCCTGGAAGCGCTATGGATCGTCGCGACGGTGGTCTGGCTGGGGATGTTGCTCTACACCTGGCCAATCTACTACGAAATGCGCGAGCCGACTGTCGGGGGAGCAGTGCGTAACGCGCTAGTAATGGTCTTGCAGAACCCGCTCTTTACGTTAGCTTTGCTGATCGTGATCGCGTTGCTGGCGGCGATCAGCACGCTGCTGGTGGCGGCGTGGCTGTTGCTCACATGGGGGGCTATCTCCGCCATCGCCAACGCCGCCGTGCTCGACCGGCTGGAGCGTTACCGCGCCCGCTGACGCGCACTCTAGTGCTGGAGCAACTGCTCCACCCACTCCAGCGACAGCGCCCCAGCGAAGGCGATGCTGGTCGCCTGGATGGTCTTGCCCAAAAACGACACGCTCAGAAACTGCCAGACGGGCATCCGCCCCGCTCCCGCCATCAGCCCCGCCAGGTCAAAGAACGGGTTGGGAACCGCGCTCAGGGCGAAGATCGTCAGCAGACCGTTGCGGTTCATCCAGTGCCGGATACGGAGCGCAACAGCGGACTCCTCCATCAGCGCCAGCCCTGTGTAGCCGGTGAAGTAACCGGTCATCTCCCCCAGGGCAGCGCCCAGCGCCGCAGCCATGCCCACCAACACGGGGTTGAGCGTGCTGCCCAGCACGAACACAATAATCAGCCCCGGCGCAGGCAGCACGAGCGTGGCGTTGCTGACCAACATCGCCAGGAACGCGCCCGCGTAGCCGAGCGTAGAGAACTCCTGCAAACGGTCGCGGTGTGTGGCTACGGTGATCGTGATCAGAATGATGCCCACGAGTCCGGCTCCGCGCAACACCCACGAGAGCTTCGACGGTCTACAGGGTTGCGCTGGTTTCATAGAGTCCTTCTCTTGACTCTGGGCGAGTGACTGCCGATCCTGGCGGGCGACATGCTCTCTGCTAGGCATGGCTGGTCACCGGCGCAACAGGCTGGAACGCAATTCTGGGCTGTCAAGCATACTGCGAATCCGCGCGGCCACCATGTCAATTGCCACCAGATTCAGGCCTCCCTCGGGGATGATCACGTCCGCATAACGCTTGCTCGGCTCGACGAAATCCAGGTGCATCGGGCGGACGCTGGTCAGGTACTGCTCGATGACCGACTCGACCGTGCGCCCGCGCTCCGCCAGGTCACGCTTCAACCGGCGGATGAAACGGATATCAGGGTCGGTATCTACGAAGATACGCACGTCAAAGAGCTTGCGCAATTCCGGCTCGGCGAAGATCAGAATCCCCTCCACCAGGATGATCGGCTGGGGATAGACCACCTCGACCTCGCTCAGGCGGCGGTTGGTCGTGAAATCGTACTTGGGCACGGCGACCGGTTCCCCCTGCTTCAACTGCACAATATGCTCGATGAGCAGGGACGTTTCCAGCGTATCGGGGTGATCGAAGTTGATGAATTGCGTGTGGGCAAAGGGGATGTCGCGGAGGTCTTTGTAGTACGCATCGTGCTCGAGGTAGGCGATGTTCTCGGTGCCCACACGATCCAAGATAGCCCGCGAGACGGTCGTCTTGCCCGCCCCCGTCCCGCCTGCCACGCCGATTGTGACCGGATTGATAGGACTCTGTGCCCCGGTCATGGGAACCTCCCCGACCTCGGACAGCTAAAAGAAATGCCCGCAGCTTTCGCACTGGGGCACTCATTCGCAGAGCCACCCAAGGGAGTTGAACCCTTAACCTAACGCTTACGAAGCGTTTGCTCTGCCGATTGAGCTAGGGTGGCGACGACTAAGGGGCATTATAGCAGTCCCCGCCGTCGCTGACAAGAGCAATTCGACCGGCGCGCTCCTGGCGCGCGCGCGCCGAGCGCGCGTTGTCCCACCCCTCCCCCAATGGTATAATCCGCGCCGCGTCGCCGCCCATCTCGCTGGATACTCCTGGAGCACATGCGCACGCCATGCCCATCCAAGTCTTGCCGGACGTTGTCGCCGCACAGATCGCCGCCGGCGAAGTCGTCGAGCGCCCGGCCTCGGTTGTCAAAGAACTGCTGGAGAACGCCATTGACGCGGGCGCGACCTCCATTGTCGTCGAGATCGAGCGCGGCGGGCAGCGCCTGATCCGCGTCAGCGACGACGGCACGGGCATCCCCGCCGCTGAGGCAGCCCTGGCCTTCGCCCGCCACTCAACCAGCAAGCTGCGCACGGTTGACGATCTGAACGCCATCACCACGCTGGGCTTTCGCGGCGAGGCGCTGGCCAGCATCGCCGCCGTCAGCCGCACCCGGCTGGTCACGCGCTTTCACGAGGAGCAGATCGGCACCGAACTGCTCGTCGAGGGCGGCGAATTGCGCGCCGAGCGCCCCGCTGGCGCCCCGGTCGGCACGGTCGTCGAGGTCGAGAACCTGTTCTTCAACACGCCCGCCCGCCTCAAGTTCCTCAAGTCCGAGAGCACCGAGCGCCGCCACATCACCCAACTGGTCACCCGCTACGCGCTGGCCTATCCCCGCATCCGTTTCCAACTGATCCAGGAGGGGCGCGAGCAGTTTCACAGCACGGGCAGTGGCGATCTCGCCGATGTGCTTGTCGAAGCGTTCGGGCGGGACAGCTTCCGCGACATGCTCGAAGTCAGCCCACTGCCCCCGGCGCGCCCTGACCTGCCGCCCATTGAGGTCTACGGGTTCGCGTCTGTGCCCGCGCTCAACCGCGCCAACCGGAGCCATATTGTGCTCTTCGTCAACGGACGCGCCATCATGGATCAAAGCCTGTCCTATGCCGTCGTCCAGGCGTATCATACGCTCATCCCTCAGGGGCGCTATCCGCTGGTCGTGCTGATGATCGCGCTGCCCCCCGAAGAAGTGGACGTGAACGTGCACCCCACCAAAGCGGAAGTGCGCTTCCGCGCGCCGGATGCCGTGTTCTCGGCGGTGCAGCGCGCGGTACGCCAGGCGGTCGTCGGCCAGGCTCCCGTGCCGTCGGTGGACGGCACCTTCCCCGCCGCCAGCGACTCCGCCTGGTCCGCCGCCACTCACGATTACGCCCCCCAGGGGCCAGCAAGTCGCCCCCTGCTGCCCGGCGAGGAGCAGCTTCGCCTGGAATTGCACGCCTTCGACGCGGGCCGCCATGCCCGCCACGTGCTACCGCCCTCGGACTTCCCGCTAGCCGCTGGGCGCGGAGCCGCCCCCGATCCCACCGCGATTCCCGCCGGGCCGGAGGGGCCGCAGCGCCCGCGCACGCTGCCAATCCTGCGCGTCGTCGGCCAGGTGGGTGCCGCCTACATTGTCGCTGAAGGCCCGGCGGGGCTGTATCTGATTGACCAGCACGCCGCCCACGAACGCATTTTGTACGAGCAGTTCATGGCTCAGCAAGCCGCTATGCAGCCTGTCACCCAACACACGCTGCCCTCGGCCACCGTCGAGTTGCCAGCAGCGACGGCCTTGCTCGTCGAGGAGAATCTCGCCACCCTGGAATCGCTCGGCTTCGTCTTGGAACCCTTCGGCACCGGCACCTTCCGCGTGCGCGCCGTGCCCGCCTTGCTCGCCGGGCGCGACCCCGCCGAAGTACTACACGGCCTGGTCGAAGACCTGGAATCCGGCGCATCGCCCGGCGAAACTACGTTGGAAGCGCGACTGATCCGCCGCGTCTGCAAAGCTGCGGCAGTGAAAGCTGGCCAGCTTCTCAGCTTCGCCGAGATGCAGACGCTCATCGGGCAGCTAGAACGCTGCGAGTCGCCGCACACCTGCCCGCACGGACGCTCAACCATGCTGCACATCAGCGCCAGCGAGCTGACCCGCCTGTTTGGACGCACATGAACCCCCCCAACCATGAGGAGCGTGTCCGGTGAAGCTAGGCGTCGTGTTTCTCCAAACCGAGATCGGCACGGATCCGCTGGCGATCAGAGACTACGTTCAGGCCGCCGAGGGTCTGGGCTACGACTACCTGCTCGCCTACGATCACGTTCTCGGCGCTGACCCGGCGGATTACCCCGATGGACGGCGCTTCGCCTACACCTTCCGCGACCAGTTTCACGAGCCGCTGGTGCTGTTCGGCTACCTGGCTGCGCTCACCCATCGCCTCGAATTCGCCACCGGCATCCTGATCCTGCCCCAGCGCAACACCGCGCTCGTCGCCAAGCAGGCCGCCGAAGTGGACATTCTGTCCGGCGGGCGGCTGCGCCTGGGAGTCGGCGTAGGCTGGAACGAGGCCGAGATGCGCGGCGTCGGCTACGACTTCGCCACGCGCGGCAGGCGCATAGACGAGCAGATCGCCCTGCTGCGCGCCCTGTGGACGGAGCCGCTGGTGACCTTCGCGGGGGCCTATCACGCCGTCCGCAACCTGGGGATCAACCCGCTGCCCGTCCAGCGCCCGATCCCGCTGTGGTTCGGCGGGGCCGCCGACCCCGTTCTGCGGCGCATGGCCCGCTTCGGCGCGGGTTGGATGCCGTCCGGCCTCGGCCCCGAACAGGGCGAGCCATTGGTCGCGCAGTTGCGCGAATTCCTGGCCGCCGAGGAGCGCGATCCAGCCCAGTTCGGCATTGATGTGCGCGTCACCCTCGCCCGCCAGCCTCGCCCCACCTGGGATGCCTATCTTGCCGGTTGGCGGGCGCTCGGCGCTACCCACGTCTGTGTCAATACTATGAATACCGGGCTGGCGTCTGTCGCCGACCACATCGCCGCCATCGCTGATTTCAAGACAGCGGTCAGCTAACTCAGCCCCCGCTGCCATCACCGCCAAACAAACGAGGACGCCTGCTCAGGCGTCCTCGCGTTAGTCCCCACCAGTTAGGCGACTGGCTACATCGCCGACACTTCACTGCGCCGGCGACGCCGGGCCTCGCGGTTCACCAGGGGAATCTCACCCTTCTCCCACGACACCAGCAGCGGCACCGCGTTGAAAATGGACGAGTACGTGCCGCTCATCAGCCCGATCAGCATGATGCCGATAAAGTGCCGGATTGTCTCGCCGCCGAAGAGCAGAATGGCAACCATGACAAACACAGCGTTAAGCTGCGTAGCCAGCGAGCGGTGCATCGTCTCCAGCACACTGCGGTTGACAATCGTCTCGTATTCCTCGCCGCGATACTTGGGGATGTTCTCACGAATGCGGTCGAAGACAACAATCGAGTCCTGCACGGAGTAGCCCACCACCGTCAGCACCGCGGTCAGGAACAGCGCGTCGGCTTCCCAGCCGAGGGCCAGCCCTAGAATGGACATGACACCCATCGTGACCAGGATATCGTGGAACATGGCAGCGATGGCACACGCCCCATAGCGGAACGAGTGTGGAACGCGTCGGAACGCCAGGACAATGAAGCCCAGCACGATGATCGCCACCGCCAGCGTCGCCAGGAACGCCGCCCGCGTCACTTCCTTGCCAACCGTCGCCGAGACGCTGCTCGTCGTCAGCGCGGCCTCACGCGCTGGGTCTTCCTCGATGGACTTGGGCGACCAGAACTCGCCCAACCGCGCTGGATCGCGCATGAACGCTTTCAGCTCGTCAAGGCGCTCGGTTTCCTCGAAGCGAAGCTGCCAGCGGCTGCCAGCTTCGTCGAAGGCCCCCGCAATGGAATCAGCCGGGATCGGATTGAGGCGCTGCACGATGTAGTCAGACAAACCGAAGTCGCCCAGCATATCGCGCACAGTCTGCTCGCTGACGTTGTCTACCAGCGAGAGTTCCATCAAGGTGCCGCCGGTGAAGTCAATGCTCAGGCGCACGGGGCTGCCATATTCGAGCGTGGAGATCACCATAGCGATCACGCCCGGAATGATGACCAGCGCCGAAATCAGGAAGAACAGGTGACGTCGCTCTGCGAAGTTGAACATGGTTATCTCCCTTCGGTGCGCCTACACGCCGAGCAGCTTGGGGCGAGCGCGCAGTTGCTCGCCGGCCACCAGCACGATGGTATGCAAGAAGGTACGTGTGGCAATCACCGCCGTGAACAGGTTGATCACCAGACCCATCCCCAGCGTGATCGCGAAGCCCTGCACTGCGCTGGCACCGAAGGCGTTGCCGAAGAAGTACAGGATGATCGTGATGATGATCGTCGAGATGTTCGAGTCGCGGATGGATGTCCACGCCCGCTCGAAGCCCGCTTCAATCGCCCGATCCGCCGAGCGCCCTTTGCGCAGTTCTTCTTTCATGCGCTCAAAGATCAGGATGTTGCCGTCCACCGCCGTGCCAATCGAGATCAAGAACCCGGTGATCGCCGGCAGACTGAGCGTGACGGGGATGAACTTGTAGAGCGCGAAGTTGATGGCGATGAACAGCAGCAGCGCCAGGTCGGCGGCGATGCCCGGCACTCGGTAGTAAACCAGCATGAAGACCAACACGGTGATCACGCCGATGATACCCGCGCGAATGGAACGCTCCACTGAGATTTCGCCCAGCGAGGGGCCAATCGTGTCAAAGGCGATGATGTCCAGCGGAACCGGCAGCGCGCCGTACTTCAACTGCGCGGCCAGAATGCGCGCTTCGTCGCGCGTGAACGACCCGGTGATGATGCCGCCGTCCATCGTCCCCGCCCGCGCCATGTCCGAAAGCCCGGACTGGATGGTAGGGTACGACAGCAGACGCCCGTCCAGCACAATCGCCATCGGGCGGTTCGGGTTGTTGGCGACGTAGGTCTCGAAATCCTTCACCCGGTCGCCACCCTCACGGAGCACGAAGTTGACCATCCACTGCGTGCCAATCGTGCCCTGCGTGGTCGCTGCGGCATCGGCCAGGCCCGCGCCGGTCATGATCGTCTTGTACGGCTGCCCGTTTTGCAGCAGCGCCGGCTCTTCGGTCGGGTTCAGCAAATCCTCGCTGGGGCACGTGTAGTCAGTGTATGCAGGTGGCGTCGCCCCTTCCGGCAGGCGCGCCTCGGTCAGCCTGACCTGCTCGGTGGTCAAAATGCACGCGCCTTCGGGCAGGTCTGCCGTGACCGTCGAGAAGTCTACGAACTCCAGCAAGCCGGTGGACTTGATCGAGTCGAACGCCACCGCCTGCTCACGCACGCCGGGTAACTCCACAATGATCCGGTCTTCGCCCTGGCGCTGCACAACGGCCTCGGTCACGCCCAGCCCGTTCACGCGCCGCTCGACGTTCTTGATCGCCTGCTCGACCGTGTCACTGTCGTACTTGGTGCCCGGCGACACTTGGAGCAGCACGCGCGAGCCACCCTGCAGATCGAGGCCCTGCACGACTTGCACTTTCCGATTGATACCCAGGAAGTTAATGTGCGGATCGCTCAGGCTCATCCAGGCAGAGAGCACGGCGACCGCCAGGATGACGACGATCCAGAGGCGATACGCTCGCATAGTGGGGTTCCTCTCAAACGGCGATGTGCCGGACGAATCATCCGGCAGGTGCGCCCAGTCCAGCACCGGGCCAAGACACTGATCCCAAACCCTGTGATGATAGCGAGGGTAGTGGCGGTTGGCAAGTACGGTTTATAGTTGGGGTCCACGAATAACCTGTTAGGGCTGGGCACTTGGGCGCTGGGATTGCCCCCCATTCCCCAACCCCTTCCCCCATGCTGCGCGCAGGGAAGGGGAGCAGGCCCGCCGCTTTTCTCCCTTCCCCCCTCGTG
>DYGW01000077.1 GCA_020724485.1 Thermoflexus sp.
GCACCCGCTCCGACCCGCTGAGCCGCATGTCGAAGATCGCCTCGTAACCGGCGAACGGCCCGTGCGTGATGCGCACCGCATCGCCCGGCTGCAACCCATCGAATACCAGCCCGCCCGCCGCGCGAATCTCTGCGACCCGCCGCTTCAGTTCGTGCACAACGTGAGCGGGCACCGGCACGGGCTGCCCATCAAATGATACCAGCCCGATCGCCCCTGGCACCCACTGTAACGCCGAGACGCCTACTTCGCCCAGGTCAGCGTGCACGAACAGGTAGCGCGGGAAGTACGGGCGGATTTTGGACGCGCGCGGATTGACCGGCTGCACATGCAGCGTGGGGTAGTACGTCTCAACCCTCTGAGCCTGCAGGTACGCGTTGACCTGGTTCTCTTTGCGGGGCTTGCTGTGAATGACGTACCAGGATGCAGTGCTCACGCTTTCCCCACTCCAAGCAGACGGCACCGCTCTTGCCATCTGAGACTCAGTCCATGTTCGTTCGGTCGGAGCCGAGAGGTCAGCGTATGACCCAAGATGTTCCGCACGAACTTCTTGTAGAGAAAATTATCGAAGACTCGGCCCCTAGCTTGAGGGTGCGTAATAACGAGTTAAGATGATTTTACCGCAAAGCGTAGGATACGAGAGTCAACTCACTGCTTAAGATAACTCGAAAGGCGGCATCCGTCAACTGCTAAATGACATATTCGGGGCAACCAACCGGACAACCAACTCCGGCGGGCTGGGGCGCTGGCGATACCCCTACCCGCCCAGCGAAGCCCTGGCACCAACCCCAAACGTATTGTACACTCACTGGCGTTCCGCCTGAAAGTGCGCGGGCGGACGGCGGACGGTCGTGGTGCTCACGAGACCTGTCTGCCCGGCGAGTATTTCTACCGCATCTGCTCCCAGGGTGCCAGCCAAGTTCAAGCGGTCGTGAGCGGCAACGGACGTGGGTGGACCTTTCTGTACCTCGAATGATGGAGTTGGGCCATGAGCCTGGAACGCCGTACCCCCCCTTCAGCGCCCGAAGACTCGCTGCTCGCCTGGCGCGACGAATTCCCCATCCTCAGCCAGACCAATTACCTGATCAGCAATTCGCTGGGGGCCATGCCGCGTCGGGTCTACGACAGCCTGCGCGAATACGCGGACACCTGGGCAACGCGCGGCGTCCGCGCCTGGGGCGAAGGCTGGTGGGACATGAACGTGCGCGTCGGCGACAAGGTGGGCGCCATCATCGGCGCGCCGCCCGGCACGGTCTCCATGCACCAGAACATCTCCATCGCTCAGGGCATTCTACTCTCGTGCTTCGACTATGACGGGCCGCGCAACAAGGTCGTCATCGAGAGCGGCATCTTTCCCTCGGTCTATTACGTGCTGCGCGGGATGCTACCGTCGCACATCGAGTTGCATATGGTCGAGAGCGAAGACGGCGGCATCACCGTGCCCCTGGAGCGCATCATCGAGGCGATTGACGAGCACACGCTGCTGGTGCCGATCAGCCACGTGCTGTTCCGCAGCGCCTACATCCTCGATGTACAGGCGATCATCGAGAAAGCGCACGCCGTCGGCGCGACGGTGATCCTGGATGGCTATCACGCGGTGGGCATCATCCCGGTGGATGTGACCGCCCTGAACGCGGATTTCTACCTCGGCGGGGTGCTCAAGTGGATGTGCGGCGGGCCGGGCGGTGTTTTCCTCTACGCGCGCCCCGACCATCTCAAGACCGTGCGCCCCAAGCTGACCGGCTGGATGGCGCACAAGCGCCCCTTCGCCTTCGAGGTGGACGAGATAGACCTGCGCGACGACGCCTTTCGCTTCCTCAATGGCACGCCGGCCATTCCCTCGCTCTATGCCAACGAGCCGGGGGTTGACATCATCGCGCAGGTGGTGGTAGAGAATATTCGCCGCAAGTCCATGCACCAGACGGCGCTGTTAATCGCGCTGGCCGAAGAAGCTGGATTCAAGGTCAACTCGCCGCGCGACCCCGCTCAGCGCGGGGGCACAGTGACCCTCGAGCCGAATCCAGCGTGCTCGTATGAGATTTCGCGCGAGCTGATCGCCCGCAACGTCGTGGTGGATTACCGTCCGCAGGCCGGCATCCGCGTGTCACCGCACTTCTACAACAGCGATGACGAGATCCACCAGGTTGTGGAGGCGATCCAAGAGATCATAGAAGACGGTAGCTGGCGACGGCATGCGACGGGCCGCGCGTTTGTGACGTGACCGGCAGGGTTTTGCCCCCGCTCAACCGCAACGCTGAAGGCATTGAGGGGGCTTGATCGTCCACTGTTTTGATGCCCCTATGAGCGTCCGCCGTGCCTTACAGAAATGTAGGATTACGGAATTGTACGCCACCCGTAAGGAGCGCGTAATCCTGCTGCGCGATTCTTGTCCGTAGTGACCGATGGCCCACCCCATTCGTGGGGCCTGACTCCAACGGAGGAGAATCGCATGTCTAAGAAGGTATTGCTCATGGCTTCGGTGTTGGTGATCGTGTTCGCCTTCGGCGCAACGAGCGTCTTGGCCGAGGATGACGAGACAGAGGCGTGCCCGCCCGTCTACAGCGAGGAGTATGACACCTGGGTCTCCGCCTACTACTGCGACGGACGGCTCAATGCGTTCGACATGATGCAGCCAGTTGCCATCTACTACACCTACGATACCGCGCAGGTGCTAGACGACGACGGCAACTGGACCTGGACGGATGTGGTGACCGGAATCGCGCTATGGTCTGTTGATGCGGACAGTAACGGCCAGCTAGCCCTGTGGGTGCCCAAGGCTGATATTGTCTCGGCGTTCAGCGCCGCCAGCGACGTTCAGATCGCAACGGCCCACGGCATCGCCCTCAACTACTCGCCATCTGCCGCCGCGCTATGGGTAACAGCTCCTGGGTACACCTTCGCCTGGGAACCCTGGTAGACCCACGCGTACCGCCGGGGCGAAAGCTGGCGGGTCTATGTGGGAAGGCGCGGATACGCTCCGCGCCTTCTCTCTTTCTCTCTCTTGAGGCGAGCCTGGCAGAACATTTCAGATCTGTAAGGTCGCTGTAAGGCCAGCGTAATCTCGCTGAACGATGATTGCCGAAGCTGGACGGCTTATTGCGCAGGAGGAATTCCGTGAGACGTTATGGCAGCCCTGTGAACGCCACCCGGTTTGTGCTCGCTGTAGTGCTGGCGACGGGCCTGGTGATACCCATGATCGCGGCGCGAGCGAGCGCCCAGAGCACGATCCCTCTGGTTCTCAGCGTGCCATCGCTGTGGGAGGATGTGTTGACGCCAGACCTGTTGGCCGAGTTTGAGGCCCAACACCCCGGCGTGGATGTAATCACCACCTTCAGCACGACGACGTTCTTTGGATTCGGTATGCCTGGCTCAACCGTTGATGACCAGTTGGACACGACCGAGGAGCAGGTGCTTGCGGCGGACGTGCTGTACGTTGACCAGACCACCCTGTCGGCAGCGGGCACGCAGGCCGGCTACTTTCTCGATCTGCTCCCGCTGGCGATGAGCGACCCAACGCTGGATGTTGCCGACTTTGTGCCGGCGGTGTGGCAGTCCTACCAGTGGGACAATGGATTGTGGGCGCTGCCCCTGTCAACGGATGTGATCCTGTTGACGTATGACCCGGTCGCCTTTGACGAGGCTGGGCTGGCCTATCCCCATGAACGCTGGACGATTGACGATTTCGCCAATGCAGCACGCGCGCTGACGCAGTACAACGCCGACGGCGCCGTCGCCACCGCCGGGTTTTCGACAGTGTCCGGCGGGAATAACCAGGAAGTCTTCCTGCGGGCGCTAGCCGGGACCGGTCTCTATGACGTGACGACCGTGCCGAACGCGCCCAGCCTGGCTAACCCCGCGCTGGAGTACATCCTGCAGACCTGGTATGAGCTGACCCAGGAAGGGGTGGTATTGGCGCAGGGAGGTGGCCGCGATGAGAATGTCCCCCTGCGCGTCGAGGGCATCAACGGGTACACCCAACGCGGCCCCAACCAGAACTCCGCCGAAACACGCTACGCCACGCTGCTGCCAGGGGGCGTGGCCGGGTTGAGCGTGCAGGGCTTCGCCGTCAGCGCCGGCACCCAGTACCCGGAACTGGCCTACGCGCTGGCGAGCTTCCTGACCGGGCGCTCAGAACTGACCAGCAACAGCTTCAGCGCTGCTCCGGCGCGCTATAGCCTGGCGAGCACCCAGTCTGCCACCAACACGAGCGCCGGGGCTGGCGGTGTCCCCGGCGGCGGGCCAGGGGGAGGCTTTTTCGGCAACCGCACCATCCCGGAGACGATCCAACCTGTGATAGACCAGGGGCTTGCCGCCGGGCTGCCCATCGCCGAACTGCGCTTTGTCTCCTACCTCAGCACGGCGCTGAGCGACATGCGCACCAACGGCACCGATGCGCTGTCGGCGTTGCAGGTGGCCGAGGCCCAGGCGATCAGCGACATGCAGACAGCGATGGCGCGCGCGGGCACGACCAGCCTCTATGTGACCGCTCCTGCCCCCGAACCGGAACTGCCTCCTGGCAAGATCGAGCTCACCTGCGCGGTCAACCTGGGGTTCGGCGGCGGGCTTGGTGGCTTCTCGCAGCTAGCCAACCAGGAGGCGTGGGATCGGCTGATCGCCGACTTCGTGGCCCGCGATCCACAGGTGGGCGCGGTGACTCTGGAGCAAACCCGAGAGTCCGATCTGGCCGCGCTGGCCGAACAGTATGACTGTTTCATCCTGCCATCGAACGCAGTGGAGGGGGCGGACGTTAGCTCCCTGCTGAGCCTCGACCCGCTGCTGGACACCGACCCAACCTTCGACCGCAACGACGTTATTGGCAACACCCTGACCCAGCTTCAGCAAGATAACAAGACCTGGGCGCTGCCGCTGGCCATCGAGCCGCAGATGCTGGAATACGACCCGGATCAGTTCGCGCGGGCCGGCGTGCCCGAACCGCTCAACGGCTGGACGGTGGATGCTTTCGTGGATGCGCTGCGGATGCTCAAGCCCTACGACACCGACCCCACGCCGTTCGTCGCGGAGGATCCGAGCGGCTCGTATCTCATGATGCTGATCGCGGCTTTCGGCGGCCTGCCGCTGGACTACCGCACCGACCCGCCGGCAGTGAACTTCACCGACCCGGCCACCGTTGACGCCATTCGCCAGGTGCTCGATCTCGCCGCGCAAGGGTATATCAGCTACGGCGGGCTGCAGAGCTTCCGGCTAGCTGACCCAGGCACGACCACTACCCCCGCCATCACCACCAACACCTTAAACCAGTTCCGTGTCCTGCGATTGCCTGGGGCGGGCAACACGACGCAAAGCACGCAGGTGACGACAACCTACCCGCAAGGCAGCCAGTACGGGGTGATCGCCTACGAGATCACCACCGGCTATATCAGCGTCACCGCGCAGAATCCCGACGCAACCTACCGCTTCTTGAGCGAGGTTTCGCGCCACCCGCGGTTGTTCTCCGGGATGCCCGCCCGCCAATCGCTCACCTCCAATCCAGACGTTGTGGCGGCGCAGGGCGCTGAGATCGTGGCCGTCTACCAGCAGCTTGACGCGCTGCTGCGCTCGCCAAACACCATCGTCTTCCCCACCTTCACGACGGGGCGCGGCGGCGGTGGCCTGACCATGATCCAGTCCTACTGGCTGCGGCGCGCCTTCGATCGCTACATCTCGGAAGGGGCAGACCTTGAGCTTGAACTGGCCGAGGCCGAGGCGCTGACGCTGGCCTACCTGGAGTGCACGCAGAGCATCACCGTTGATGTCTCCGAGACCAGCGGGCAGCAGATGGGCCGGCAGTTCGAGCTGATCGGCCAGTGCGCCACAAGTGTTGACCCGACCTTCAGCATGGGCGGCTAGCCCTGACTCAGGGGGCGCAGGGTTTTTCTTGCGCCCCCCTGCCGAGACTGGTTCATGATGCGCTTCTTCGACCCTCTCCTTTTCGCCTTTGAGCGCCTGTGGCAGCACCGCACGCTGGTCTTTTGGACGCTGGTGGGGCTGTCGGCGGCGACCACGCTGGCGCTGAGCCTGACGCTCTATGTGGACGCGGTGAACACCGATCTGCTGACCGACAAGCTGGCCGATCCACCGTATGCGTTCCGCTTCCGCTACCTGGGGAGTTGGGAGGGCGCGATCAGCGCTGCCGAGGTGGCGCGGGCCAACGACGCTGCCTTCGGCACGTTCGTCGAGACCATCGGTCTGCCCGCAGCCCGGACAGCGCGCTACACCGGCGGCGGGAACTGGAATGTCACCCGGCAGGGGGATACGCCGGTGGCTTTCGGCGTGTACGGGGTGGGCGCGCTCGAAGGCGCTGATGCGCAGATACAGATCACGGCGGGGCAGTGGCCGCCGCAGGAGACTGCCAGCGGGGGCATCCCCGTGCTGATGCCTGAGAAGCTGCTCTACCAGACCGGCCTGCAGGTCGGCGATGTGCTCACGGCGACCAAGCCCGGCGCGCCCTCCGCGCTGACCCTCGAAGTCGTGGCGCTGTGGGCGCCCGTTGACGCCAGCGATCCGGCGTGGATTCTGACGCCCAAGTTCTTTGACAACGTGTTCCTCCTCCAGCCCGAAGACCTGCGGACAGCGTTGGAGGGAATAGAGGCTCCGGTCGAGGAAGTGGACTGGCAGATCATCTTCGATGGCAGTAGCCTGCGCACGTCCGACGTTGGCAGCCTTCTCGACAGCATCACCGGCGGGCAGCGCGCGGTGACGGCGGCCCTGCCCGGCATCCGGCTCGACGTATCGCCAGAGGCGGGCCTGCGCGCGTTCAGCGAGGAGGTCAGCCGGCTGACGCAGCAGTTGGTGATCGTGGTGCTGCCGGTGGGCGGACTCATCCTCTACTTTGTGACCATGCTGGCCGGGATGCTGGTAGGTCGCCAGCAGCAGGAAGATGTCACCCTGAGCAGCCGGGGCATGAGCCGGCGCAAGCTCTTGGGGCTGCACGCGCTGATGTGGTTGATCCTGGCCGGCGCAGCGCTGGGGATCGGCCTGGCTGTGTCCCCGGCGGTCGTCCAGTTGATCGGGCGCACGTCGTCGTTTCTGCGCTTCGACTATCCCAGCGAGGCGCTGGACATCGTCTTCACGGAGCAGGCGATCCTGGCCGGGGCGGTGACGGGCGCGCTGGCGGCGAGCAGCGGCCTGCTGCTGGCCTGGCGCGTCACGGGCCAGGCCATCAACGCCTACAAGCGGTCCGAGGCCCGCTCCGGCAAAGCGTGGTGGCAGCGTATCTATCTCGACTTCATGCTGTTGGTGCCCGCCGGGTACGTGTTCTACACGTTGCAGGCGCAGGGCGGTCTCTCCACAGGCGCGCAAGACCCGTTCAGCGACCCGCTGGTCTTCCTGGCACCGACCCTGTTCTCGCTGGGGCTGACCCTGCTGTTCCTGCGCGTCTATCCGTTCCTGCTCAATCAGGCGTCACGCCTGGTGGCTGTGAGCAACAGCATGGCCCTGCTCATGGCGCTGCGCGAGCTGACTCGCTCGATCGGGCGCTATCGCGGCACGCTGCTGATGACCTGTTTCACGCTGAGCCTGATCGGGTTTACGGCGTCTATGGCCAGCACGCTCGACCGCAGCCTGGAAGACGTGGTGCGCTATGAGGTGGGGGCGGAGCGCGTGCTGGTCGTGGCCTCCGAAGCGCAGACCGAGGAAGGGACGTCCTCCGACAGCGGCACTGAGCTGACCGTCGTTGGCTATAACACGCTGCCCGCCAGCGACCTGCTGGAAGTCGAGGGCGTCTACGCCGTATCCCGCGTCGGGCAGTACCAGGCACAGATCGTCCTGCCGGGGCAGCGCGTGGCGGGGACGATGCTCGGCGTGGATCGCGCGGCGATGGCAGCGATTGCCTACTTCCGCGAGGATTACGGCCCCGAACCGCTGGCTGACGCGCTCAACCGGCTGGCCGGCCAGCGTACTGGCGTGCTGTTGAGTACGGCGGCGGCGGAGCAATACAGCCTGCGCGTGGGCCAGGAGATCACAGTCCTGCTCTCCGCGCTGAATGCGTGGTACGAGACAGAAGTCCCGGTTGTTGGCCTGCTCGATTACTTCCCCACGCTCGACCCGCGCCAGGGCTTTTTCCTAATCGGGAATATTGACCCCATCTTCGAACTGGTGGGGACGGAGCTGCCGCACGACATCTGGCTGCGCCTGGAACCAGAAGCCGACGGCGACGCCGTGCTTGCCCAGGCGCAGGCGCTGGGCTTTCCCGTGTTGGACTGGCTGGACCCAGCAGTGCTGATCGCCCAGGCGCAGGCGGACCCCACGCGGCGCGGCGTGCTCGGCTTCCTGTCGGTCGGGTTCGTCTCCGCAATCCTGCTCACGCTGGTGGGTAGCGTGATCCAGAGCACGGCTTCCTTCCGCGCGCAGGCCGTTCAGCTTGGCTCGCTGCGCGCGATGGGCTTGGGCGGGCTGGCTGTGGCCGCGTACCTGCTGCTGGCGCAGGGAGTGGCTGCGCTGGGCGGCATCGTCGGCGGGACGGGGATCGGCCTGGCGGTCACGCTGCTGTTCCTGCCCTTGCTGGACTTCAGCGGGGGGCTGCCCCCCTATCTGGTGCGCATGGCCTGGGGAGATATCACGGTGGTGTACTCCGTGTTCGCGGCGGTACTGCTCGGCGTGACGGTGCTGACCACCCTGTTCTTGGGCCGCCAGCGCGTTTCGACGCTGGTCAAGCTGGGAGATGCCTGACCGGTTCCTGGGAGATGAGAGGAGCGGAGAGCATGAGTATACGCACGGGATGGGCAGCAATCTTGTTGGTTGTGGCCGGGTCGCTGCTGGCTGCTTGCTCGTCGGCAGGCGATCTGTCCGGCAATGGCATGGCCCAGGCACAGAGCGCGCCAACCTCGACACCTGTGCCGACCGCCGAGGTCGCCGCGCGCCCGACCTACGTTGTCCAACGCGGGACGGTTCAGGACGTGTTCACGTTCACCGGGCGCTGGCAGCCGCGCGACCAGATGATGCTGTCCTTCCCGGTCAATGGGACGGTGCGCCAGGTGACCGTCAAGCGCGGCGACGCGGTCAGCGCCGGCACTCTGCTGGCCGATTACGACATCAGCGACCTGGAGAACCAGTTGAGCAGCGCCCAGATCAAGCTCGAAACGGCGCTGAGCAACGTGGACTCCAGCGCAGTGGGCGGCATCCAGAGCGTGGAAAATGCCCAGATTTCGCTCGCCAACGCGCGCCTGTCGCTGGAAAACACCAAGGCAGGCAGCCCCTGGACTAGCGTCGCCTCGGCGCGGCTGCAAGTTGAAGCGGCTGAGCAGTCTTTGGCCGACGCGCAGCGCAGCTACAACGAGGCGCTCAGCCACCCAGAGAACCCCGCATCAGCCGTTGACAACGCCTACCAGCAGTTGCTCAACGCCCAGCAGCAGCTTGAAAGCGCGCAGATCAGCTACTTCTCGGCGGCGCAGAACTACAACAAGTACGACTACAGCATTGAGCAGGCGGAGAACGCGGTGCTCCAGGCCGAGCTGAACCTCCAACGCGCCCTGGACGAAGCGGCAGGCGGAGTCAGCGACGAGAGCGTGCGTTCGGCGCAACTTGAGCTTGACCAGATCAGGAAAAAGATCGTGGACTCCTCGTTGTACGCGCCCATTGACGGGGTGATCCTGGATGTCTATATCGCTCCGGGGAACAGCGTTCAAGCCTACGCCACAGTGATCGTGATCGCCTTGCCCGAACCCAAAGAAGTCATCGCCAGCCTGGCTATCTCCGACGCCAACCGGCTGAGCGTCGGCATGACCGGCGCGTGCCTGGTGATGAACCGGCCAGAGACGGCAGTGGGCTGCATCGTGCGCTCCATCCCGCTGAGCAGCAAGGACGCCGACCAGACTACGCGGGTGGCCGCTTCGCTGGCGGGCGTTGCGGATAACCAGATCATCGAGGTGCAACTGCCGCTGGAAGTGCGCGAGGATGTGCTGTGGCTGCCGCCCAGCGTGCTGCGCACCTTCCAGAACCGAACCTTCGTGGTGCTGGAGACGCCCGACGGCCCGCGCACGGTGGATGTGCAGCTTGGCTTGCAGACCGACGAGCGCGTGGAGATTGTCAGCGGCGTGAGCGAAGGCGATGTGGTGATCGCGCCGTAGCCCGGGAGTCCAAGGAGCGTGGCCTATGCCCCCTCAAAATGGTAGCAATAGCCCTAACGGCAGCGGCAGGCCCTATATTGACTGCAAGAACGTGGTGAAAGCCTACACGGTAGGCGATCACGAGATCGTGGCGCTGCGCGGGATTGACTTCACAATGCGACGCGGTGAGATGGTCGCCATCGTCGGGCCGAGCGGCGCGGGCAAAAGCTCGCTGCTCAATTTGCTCGGCGGGCTGGACACGCCTACGGCGGGCCAACTGAGCGTCGGTGACCTGAACCTGCTAGACCTGCAGGGGCGCGCGCTGGCGGACTACCGGCTGCGCCAGGTGGGGTTCCTGTGGCAGCAGGTGGGGCGCAATCTGCTTGCCCACCGCTCCGCGCTACGCAATGTCACCCTGCCGATGACGCTGGCTGGCCTGGGGATGCGCGAGCGCGTGAGCCGCGCGAAGGAGTTGTTAGAGGCGGTGGGTATGAAAGACCATGCTCATAAGCACCCCCCTCAGTTGTCGGGCGGCCAGCAACAACGCACGGCCATCGCTGTCGCGCTCGCCAACCATCCCGGTTTGCTGCTGGCCGACGAGCCGACCGGCGCGCTGGACAGTGCGAGCGCGCGCCAGGTGATGGAACTGCTCGCTAGCCTGCGCGAACGCTACGCCCTGACGATCTTGATGGCGACTCACGACATGGAGATGGCCGCTTACGCCGACCGCACCCTGACTTTGCGCGATGGTGCCCTGGGCCAGGACCTGACCCACGCGGCGGCAGAGACACCCCCTGCCCTGGACGAGGAAGGACGCATCCGGCTGCCCGCCGCCGTGCGCTCGCACCTGGACGAGGCGGCGCGAATCACCGTTGAAATCCGGCCAGAGGGCGTGCTGCTGCGCCCGGAGCAGGACATCGAGGACGATACTGATGTGCTCCTCCAAGATATTCTGCCGCGCAAGCACACCAATGGCGCCGGTCGCCGCAAATGGCGGTTTTGGCGGGACGGGCGCGCGAATGCGGAGATGCGGCGATGAAGGACGAGTTGTGTGTGCGCGTGCGGGATGTCCATCGCGGTTTCGGCGATCTGCGGGTGCTGTGCGGCGTTGACCTCGATGTGCGTGTGGGCGAGTTGGTTGCTCTGTTCGGGCCGTCAGGGAGCGGCAAAACGACTCTGCTCAACCTGATCGGCGCGCTGGATCAGCCCCAGTCGGGCCAGATTGAGGTGCTGGGCAAGGACATCGTCCACCTGAGCGAGAGCCGCCGCACGAAGCTGCGCCGGACGCAGATCGGGTTCATTTTTCAGGGGTCGTCGCTGCTGCCCACCTACTCGGCCCTGGAGAACATTGACCTGGCGCTGCGCCTGCCAGGCGTTGGCTTCTTTGAGCGGCGGCGGCGCGCCAAAGCTGCGCTGGCGGCGGTGGGCCTCAGCGCCTGGGCCGACCACATGCCAGAGGAGTTGAGCGGCGGCCAACAACAGCGGATCGCGATTGCGCGCGCGATAGCCCTGCGCTCGCGCCTGGTGCTGGCCGACGAGCCGACCAGCGGCATTGATACGGCGACGGTACGGCGCGTCCTGGCTCTCTTTCGCGGCATTGCCGTCGCAGAGGATACCACCTTTCTGATCGTCAGCCACGATCCGCTGGTCGCGGAGCACGTGGACACTGTCTATGACCTGCTGGACGGTAAGGTCGTCCGGCGCTTGCCTGAACTTGAACTGGAAAAGACCGAACGGAGGGATGAGGCATGGGTAGGGTAGTGGCGAAACTCGTGGCAACGCTGATCTTGGTAGCCGGCTCGGTGCTGGTGGGGGCGCTGTTCTCTTTCCACGGCTCCTCAGACGTGGGGGATACCTCGCTGGCGCGATCCGAGCCAGAGGTGCTCGCCGCGCCGCCGACGTTCATCCGGGCGCAGAACCAGAACGTGCTCCTCTCAACCCTGACGCCAGAGCCAAGCCCGACAGCGACTCTGCTGCCGCCGCCGACTTTGGAGCCGCCGACCGCCACCCCCATGCCCTCGCCGATCCCCAGCGCAACGCCGAGGCCCACGACGGACATCAGCGTATCGCTGCCGGGCTTGCATGGCGCGGAAACCCCTACGCCGACCTCAACGCCGGGCTGCGAGCCGCGCGAAGACTGGAAGCTCACCTACACGGTGCAGTTCGACGACACGCTGACCGCTATCGCTGACAGGTATGGGCTGTGGGTTGACGAGTTGGCCGAGGGGAACTGCATCACCGACAAGAACGTGATCGTGGTGGGGCAGGTGCTGCACGTGCCAGGCGATGCGCACCCCAGCCAACCGGAGGTAGAATGTGTGCCCTGGGAGGTGCTGACGCCCTTTAACGGCTCGGTGACGGTTCCGGCTGACGGTTCTATCACGTTCAACTGGCGCGGCCCCCTGGCTCCCATCAACCTGATCCGCATCTACCGGCCCGATGGCACCGTGTACGAGCGCGTGATCGAGCTGCGGCAGAACGAAAGCATCAACCTGACCGAGTTTCTGGCGCTTGAAGGGACGTATACGTGGTATGTCTTCCCCCTGGGGCGGGACTTCCAGCAGGTCGAGTGTCTGGAGGGAGGCCCCTGGACATTCTACAAGCCGCTGTCGTCAACTCCGACGCCGACGGTAGATCCCAGCACGGCAGGGGATAATCCTGGGGGGATGTGAGAACGCCCCCTGATGCGGCTGTCATGCCAGGCCACGCTGGGGAGTGATTCGACTTTGGAGCAGGCGTATGGGCAACAGGTTCGGAACAATCTACCCACACTCAATTCGCTGGCGACTGCCGATCAGCTATGCGGGAATCGCGCTGTTGGCGGCAGTGGCTCTGGGCGGCGTCCTGTTGTTCACGCTGCAACAGTATTACGAAGAGCTCGAGCGCGAGTATCTCGATGCCAGCGCGGCCTCCTTTGCCCACAGCGCGGAGCGGCTGTTTCGGGATCGGGATACTCTGCCCGACGACGTGCTACAGTCTTCGGCCAACATCTATGCCTTTCTGGTGAAGGCACGGGTGCGCTTGCTGGATGCTGACCGGCAGATCATCGCGGATTCGGGGACTTTGTCGGATCAGGACTTGATCAGTGTGGATGTCCGCAGACCCGCTTTCGCAGCGGGGGGGGCGGAGCCGCAGCCGGCAGAAGCGGGGTTCGAAACTTTCCTGAGCATCCAGCCTGGCATGGGCAACCCAGATGGTGAGCTTCTGGCGGGGCCTGAGGATGCGCCGCCCTATCGTTTCAGGTTCGCGCCCGATGCTGTTGATCGGTTGCTGGCAGGGTTCGTTTCGGGCGGCTCGCGCACCGACCTGAGCGTGACGGTTCCCCTGTTCGGCGCCGATAATTCGCTGCTGGGGTACCTGGAACTGTCTGAGTCTCTGGCCTTTGGCACTGATATCATCAGAGATGTCGCCGAAAAAGCCGTTGTCGCGGGCGTCGTGGCGGTGTTCCTGGCGGTGTTAGCTGGTTGGGTCGCCAGCCGCCAGATCAGCCGCCCGGTTCTGGCGCTGGCCGAGACTACCCGTCGCATGGCCGAGGGCGACCTCTCAGTGCGCGTGAGACTTAAGCGGCGCGACGAGTTTGGCTTGCTGGCGCGGACGTTCAACGCGATGGCCGAGCGTGTCGAGAACACCGTGCTCACGCTGCAACGATTTGTGGCCGACGCAGCCCATGAGATCAACACGCCCATCACTGCGCTCCACACGAATCTTGAGCTGGCCGCTTCAGGCGGTCGCCCTGATGATTTCCAGGCCGATATCGCGCGCGCCCAGGTTGAGCTGGCGAGGTTGGAGACGCTGGCGCGCGAGTTGCTGACGCTCTCGCGGCTGGAAGCGCGCAGCCCGGAGCGCGTCCGCGCGCCGGTTGACCTGGTCACCCTGGCCCGCCAGGTAGTTGAGCACCATGCCTCGCGTGCGGAGCAGGCCGGGATCGCGCTGACCCTCAACATGCCTGACGCCCCCCTGATCATCCAGGCCGACGAGAGGCAGATCGCGCGCATGGTTGATAACCTGCTGGACAATGCTCTGAAGTTCACCCCCTCCGGCGGCACGGTGACTATGGGGTTGGAGGTCCAGGCCGACGGCGTGGAGTTGAGCGTTGTAGATACGGGCATTGGCATCCCGGCAGAAGACCTGCCGAAGCTGTTCGGCAGATTCCATCGGGGGCGCAATACAGGAGCCTATCCTGGTCACGGGCTTGGCCTGGTGATCAGCAAGGCAATTGTGGAGGATCATCGCGGACAGATCACCGTCGAAAGCGACGGCGCGGGCACACAGGTGGTGGTGCGCCTGCCCAGCGATGACATTGAGAGGGGGCGCGCGCTGTGACTGCCTACAGCATTCTGCTCATCGAGGACGATCCTGGCATCGCGGGCAGCCTCAAAACTGCGTTGGAGCGCGAGGGCTACAGCGTGCACTGGAAAAGCGAAGGGACTGACGGCCTTGCCTACGCGCGGGATCACACACCTCATCTGATCATCCTGGACATACGGCTGCCCGACGGCTCTGGCTTCGACTTCTGCCGCCAGATGCGCCAGCTTGGCGTCCGCCAACCGGTGATCATGCTTACAGTTCAAGCCGACGAGATGGACAAGGTGCTTGGGCTGGAAATGGGGGCGGACGACTACATGACGAAGCCCTTCAGCCTGCGCGAGCTGCTGTCAAGGATACGCGTCCATTTGCGCCGCGCGTATGGCGACCTGGCGCTGGGGGACAACGACGTGCTGTATGCCGGCGACCTGGTGATTGACCGGCGGCGCGGGAATGTGCTCCGCGACCAGCAAGTGATCAATGTGACGCCGACCGAGCTGCGTTTGTTCACGTATCTGGCGCAGCACCCCAACCAGGTACTCAGCCGAGAGCAAATCCTCGAGGCAGTATGGGGGTACGACAATTCGCCCGAAACAGAGCAGGTGGTCACGGTCAATATCCGTCGTCTGCGCGAGAAGATTGAACAGGAACCAAGCCGGCCAACGTTGGTGCTCACCGTGCCAGGTTTCGGGTATAAGCTGGTGCATGAAGCTCTGCCCGCACCGGACAACAAAGGCAGCCAGTAGCCAGAAACCAGCGGAATTCAGCGGAATCGTGTAGCCGGTACAGCCGGAGCATATTATGCCCACTCGTCGTCACTTATATCACTGGGGCACGGTTTTCGTTTGCTCATCCCCTGAGTTTATTGTCCTCCCCTGCAGAAGCGCATAACACGCGCCAATGAAGCTAATGAGAACTCGCGCGACCTACTCACGACTGGCCATTGTCGCCAGCGGATATTTGGTTTACCCCGCCGTTCTTCAACTGTTAGAGCGTGTCTGGTAAGCCGATTTTGTTCCTCTCATCCCCCGGCCC
>DYGW01000328.1 GCA_020724485.1 Thermoflexus sp.
CCGCCGACACGACGGCGAGCCAGAATTTCCGACTCATGAGCTTCTGCTTCCACATTGCATTTCACCCCCTCTGCTTGACCGCAAAAGACTGCTGTGCGACAATACGGTTGCCATCTAGCCTGCCGTGGGCCGGACCTGCGGACCGCGCAGCGGCACCCAGCGTGGGTGCCGCTGCGCGTTTGTGGGGCTAGTTCGGTGTCGCTGGAGGCACTGCTGCTGGCTTGACGACGACGCGGACCACACCGACGGTCTGGTGCCCGACCAGCTCGACGCGAAACTCGTACACGCCGGGTTGCCACGCTGCCTCCACCGCGAGGACGCCCACAACGACGCGACCATCGCGAACGGTGAACTGGTCGTAGTCCACGCCACCGGGCAAGGGGTTGCCGTCGCGGGAGACCTGGAGCGTGATCTCGTACGAGCCCGCGCGGAGCATCTCGAAGCGGACCGCGACGCCGATAGGGTAGGTGTCCGCCGGCATATCCGGCGCGGCCACCAGCCAGTAGGTCTCTCCCCGCGCTTCCAGGGGCGCGACGACCATCAGGTCGGCCCGCTCATACAGCGGGACGTCTGGAGTCGCCGGGACGGTCTGTCGGCCACAGCCGCTCAGGAGCAAGCCCGCCAATAGCAGGACACTCACGACGCGCATCGCTGCACCTCCTTCCATTTGCTGCGGATGCTCTGGCGGTGTGCGGAGACGGCACTCGGACTCGTGCCCCGCCGGCGGGCGATCTCCGAGCCGCGATATCCCTGAGCGAACAGCCGCAGGACGGCGCGCTCGGCCGGCGTCAGGCGTCTTGCGAACTCTCGGACGGCGACGCGACTCACGGCGTCGGCCGCCGGGTCGTCCGGCGCCGGCAGAACGCGGTGGAGCGGAGCCGGTTGGGAAGTCTCCTCCGTCTCGCGCAGGGCGTCCAGCGACACGTGTTGGACGCCAGCCCGCCGCCGGCTGCGTCCAGTGGCCCGCGTGCCCTCGGCGCGTAGGTAGTCGCACACCGCCGCATGGACACGGACCCAGACCCAGGTGGACTCGCGACAGCCCTGGGCGGGGTCGTAGCTCAGAAGGGCGCGCCACACCGCGAGCCGGGCCTCTTGGGAGGCGTCCTCATGCCACGCCATGGGGCAACCGGCGCTGTGGACGACGCGGTGGATGAGGGACTCATACGCCGCAATCCGGGCGTCCAGCGAGGACATGGCCATCGCACCTCTCGGGGGATTGGGGGCCGGGGCTTGAGCAGGGTCCAGCACCAGTAGGCACTCCCGAAGAGCACGCCCCGCACTACCCAGACGAGCAGGTGGTCGGGGCCGTGCATGGGGCGTCACTCCCGACGCAGATACGCCAGGTAGTCCAACCCGTCGTGGAAGTCCGCGAAGGGGACCAGCTTTTTCCGGTCCGGCCAGCACACCACGAGCGGCATCCGGGGATCGGCGGGCAGCCCGACCTTCTGCTGCCCGAAGTCGTCATCGAGCTTGTAGGTCCCGCTGCGGAGCCAGATGGTGTCCGTGCCGCCCCGGAGCTGCTGCTGGAGGTCGGTGAAGTGCATGTGCCCCAGCGCCACGATATCCGCGCCCGCCACGGCTTCCCACAGCCGGCGCTGGTTGTTCGTCGTGTTGATCCGGCTGGAACCCGGGAAGGAGTGCCGCAGGGCGATCTTATAGGTGGCCCCCGGCAGTTGCAGGCGCAGCAGTCCGCCGTGCTGGAGATACGGCCGCTGCGTCTCGCGGGCGAGTTCCATGACGGGGTGCAGCCCGGTGCTGCGGTCGGTCCAATGGTCGTGATTGCCCAGCAGCCAGGCGAGCGCCTTGGTCGCGAAGTAGCGGCGGACCGTCGCGGCGAAGAGGCGCTGCTGCATGGTCAGGCGGATCAGCGTCTCGTCCGGGGCTTGGGGCACGCGCTCGGCTGCGATGAGGTTGTCGGTGTAGTCGCCCATCCCGACGAGGTGGAGTCCGTCCGCATCCCG
>DYGW01000329.1 GCA_020724485.1 Thermoflexus sp.
CCTGCTCGATGTGTGGCCGAAGACCGGGCGCACGCACCAGATTCGCGCGCACCTGTCCTTCATCGGGCACCCCGTGGTTGGCGACACCGTCTACGGGCGGCGCAAGCAGCCGTTCACCCTCAAGCGGTACTTTCTCCATGCGGCGTCCATCACCTTCGCCCACCCGGTCTCCGGCGAACCTGTTACCGTTGAGTCGCCGCTGCCGGTGGCCCTCCAGAATCTGCTAGACAAGCTGCCCCGCTGAACCACGCTCTGCAAGCATGGCCGCCGGCCTTAGAGCTTGCTGAGAAGCGTGGCGTGGGCGCAGCGAATGCCTTACCATTGTCTGTGGGCAGCCCTGGCGGGCGCGCGCTCGCCAGGGCAACGCAGCGCGCACACACGATGGGAGGAACGATGGGAGAGAGCACCAGCATTCTGGAGGCGCCGGATTTCACGCTGGCCGATGTCAACGGGCGCGACGTGCGTCTGGCGGACTTCGCGGGCCAGAAGCATGTGACCTTGGTCTTCAATCGCGGCTTTGCCTGACCGTACTGTCGCGAGCACATGGCGCAGTTGCGCCAACACTACGACGCGATCCGCGAGCGTGACGCCGAGGTTGTCATCGTTGGGCCAGAGAAGCCGGAGGTATTCCGCAAGTACTGGGAGCAGGAGGGCCTGCCGTTCGTCGGCCTGCCCGATCCCGATCACCGCGTGGCCAAGCTCTACGGGCAGCAGGTGCGCCTGCTGAGGCTGGGGCGGATGCCAGCGATGGTCGTCGTGGACAAGGGCGGGCGCGTGCACTACCGCCATCACGCCAAGTCCATGTCCGATATTCCCCCGACCGAGGACGTGCTGGCCGTGCTGGCCGGGCTGAACGAGCCTGGTAGCCAGCAGAGACAGTAGGGCGGTGCGCTTGCGTAGCCGTCAAGAGCAAGTGAAGGCGGGCGGGAGGATCACCCTCCCGCTCATCTGTTCGGGAGCAGCCCTGTGATTTGACAAGAAGACGGGTTTAAGGCACCATTAGCGCGCTGAGAACGGCGCAGTACCCCGGCCACGTCGGCGACGCGGCGCGATTCCCCCGAACGAGGAGAACCCATGCGTGAAATTACGATAGCCACCGTCCAGATGAAACCGGCACTGGGCGAGCCGGAAGATAACCTGGTTAAGATGTCGGAGTTTGTGTCGAAGATTGCTTCGCAGCAGAAGGTTGATCTCATCGTTTTCCCGGAGCTGGTCACCAGCGGCTTCGAGCTAGGCGTCCGGTTTACCGAACTGGCCCAGCGGATTCCCGGCCCGTCCGTGAATCTGATCGCCCAGCGCGCGTCGGAATTCGGCGTGTATATCGCTTTCGGCATGGTCAGCAAGGAGAAGGTGGAGAGCGTGCTCTACAACTCCGCCGTACTGGTCGGGCCGGATGGCGAACTGGTCGGCAGCTACAACAAGGTGCACCTGCGCGGCGAAGAGCGCATGGCCTTTCGCGAGGGGTTCCGGCTGCCCGTGTTCGAGACGGAGATCGGCCATATTGGGCTGACGCTCGGCTGGGACCTGGCTTACCCGGAAGTGGCGCGCTCGCTGACGCTCGACGGCGCGGAATTGATCTGCGTGATGGCCAACTGGGAGAAAGCGCAGATCGAAGAATGGCGCACTTATGCGCGCGCGCGGGCGTACGAGAACGCGTTGTATGTCGCCGCCGCCAACCGCGTGGGCGAGGACGTGACGCTCAGCTTCGGTGGCGAGAGTACCATCATCGGCCCGCGCGGCAAGGTTCACGCCTCGCTGGCTGACGAGAAAGACCCGGAGAGCGGCGAGCCGCGCGAAGGCTACTGCGTGGCCCGCGTTGACCTGGATGAAGTGCGCAAGTGCCGCGAGGAGTTCCAGACATTGCAGACGCGCCAGCCAACGGTCTACCGCGCGCTGGTCAAGCGTTACTAGGCCACCGTGCCGGGCAGCGCCGGCGAGCGTGGAGAGTGGTGGATGGACA
>DYGW01000078.1 GCA_020724485.1 Thermoflexus sp.
CCCTCCGCTACGGAGAGGGGGAAAGGCCGAGCGCAGCGAGGCCAGGGGGTGAGGTCAATGCCCCGCTGTCAAGCGAGTCGCTGACAACCTTTGCACGCACCCCCAGGGGGACTCACACATCGAGCAGCAGCGGGACGCCCAGACAATACGCGGCGTACAACGCGTAGAAGAACGCCTTGAGCGTGCCAATCGTCGGGTCATCGCGCGGATCGGGCGCGTGCAAGAAGGGGAGATGCGCGTCAATCCACGCCTGCGACGGCGGATCGGCAAGCTGCATCATGACATCCGCCTCAAGATCGGGCGGCACCGCGCCGAAGAACTGGAGCAGCAGCGAGCCATGCGCCGGATAGACGGGGCCGGAGAGGAAGAGCATCTCGAAAATCTGGTCGCCGCTGACCGTCAGCGCGCCCAGGTCGCGGACGGGAGCCTGGGCGCTCGCCAGGAAAACGCCCGGCTCGCCGCGCAGCGCCGCCGCCCGCTCGCCGGTGTAGCCCGTGTCGCGCAGCGCCCGCCCCAGCAGCATGAAGATCAGCGGGTGCTCGTTGTCTGGAAGCTGTTCCAGCAGCCACCTTTCGCCTGCCTCCGAGAGCGGGTAGTTGATCGCGCCCGCGCAGCCGAACGCGCGCCGCCCCACGTTGGCCGGGCACGGGGCGCACTCTGGTTCCCAGGAGACGAGTTCCTGCGCGGCGTCGAGCAGGTTCTGCACGACGACCAGCTCCACCTCCTCCGAGCCGTCCGGCAGGCGGCGCACCATCTCGAAAGCCATCTGCTGGGGCGGGCGCATGTCGCCCTGGTCGCGGTAAAGCTGGATGATCTTCTCGGCCCGGTCGCGCCCTTTCAGGCGGCCCATCAAGCCTTCAACGGTCAGGGCGCGCTTGGGCGCGCAGTCCAGATTGACGATGTAGTCAATGCCCATCGCGCCATCTCGTCCCTCAAAACAGCCGCCCCACATCCATGCCAGACGCGGGGCGGCAGCCGTCAGCGTATGCGTTGCAGCGTTCCCGTTAACGGATCGGCAGGTCGGACACGCGGCCCTCGATCAGCGTGACAAAGGGCGAATAGACCCAGCCCTGCCCACCTTCGAACGGGATCAGGTACCAGGCCCCGGTCGTATTGCGCCCCAGCACGACGAACTCGGTGCCCGCCGCGACCTGGCCGATCTCAGCACCCTGAGTGCTGGCCGCGTTGCGCACGATCAGGTTGGCGGTCGCCACGCCGCGCACCGTCACCGCCGCGCCGGACTCCGTGCCGGGCACGAAGACTACGCCCATCGCTGGCACCGGCACGACCTCCGCGCTCACGACTAGCTCGCTCTCCGTGCCGTCCAGCAGTCTGACGTAAGGGGCGGAGACCCAGCCGCGAATGCCCTGGTAGTCCACCAGGTACCACGCGCCGTTGCGGTTGCGCGCCTCAACCTCGAAGGTGGCTCCCTGCGGCACCGAGGCGATGATCTTCGAGGCATAGAGCGTTGCGCCGTCGCGCATCCGCACCGTGTCAGTCGCCTGCCCTTGCAAGATGCGGCGCGGCGGAGCGTCGGGCGGCAGCGCGGGCGGGGCAACCTCAATGGTGATGCGCGGGATGTCGTCTACGAAGTCCGGCTGGCCGCCGCCGGTCGTGTCTTGGTTCTTGGCGTCGTCCGTCGAATAGAGATAGACCCAGTCGTTGCTCACCCAGCCTTCCGTCCCGTCGCCCAGGTCAATGAGCAGCCACGACAGGTCGGGCACGCCGCCGAGCACCAGGTAATCATCCGGGTAGAAGACCTGAGCGATGGCCGGGTAGCCCAGGCCAGGCCCAGTGCGCACGTTGACCCGGTTGCCAGTGACGCCCGCGTAGACCACCGCCGGAGCCGGTGGCGCGACCTGAGGGGCAGCAGCGCCGCCTCCGCCCGCGCCGGTTCCGTCTACCTGGAACCAGCGCACCAGGATGCGCGCCTCGCCGGTCGCCTCGTAATACTCAACCTTGAGGTCGTGGTTGCCCGCCGTCAGCGCGTAGACATCGGCATCGTAGGTGCGGTAGCCTTCAGGGTTGCCGTGCCACTCGTTGAGAATCTGCGTCACGTCAATCCACATGCGCACGCCGTCATCCGCGCCGACCTGGAAGCGCCAGTGCCCCGACGCCGGGATATTGACCGTCGCCGTCCAGCGCGCGCTGAAGTTGTCGGCGTTGACGCCGCTTCCTGGCGAGCCGGTGCCCCAGTTGAAGTTGATGTCGCCATCCACGCGGGTCAGAGTCGGCGCGCCGGAGAGATCGGTGTTGTTGTAGTACGAGGCATTCCAGGTCGCCGGGCCATAGACCGTCCCGGTGCCACCGGCAGGCACGCCGCCGCCGCTGCTGTACCACCACTCAACCTTGACCCCGGCATTGCCAGTGGCCTCGAAATACTCGACCTTGAGATCGTGGTTGCCCGCCGTAAGCTGGTCAATGCTGACCTCGTAGGTGCGGTAGCCTTCAGGGTTGCCGTGCCACTCGTTGACGAGGGGCGTCACGTCAATCCACAAGCGCACGCCGTCATCTGCGCCGACACGGAACGTCCACTTGCCCGCCGTCGGGAAGTTGACGGTCTTGGTCCAGCGCGCGCTGAAGTTGTCCGCGCTCACTGCCGGGTCGGGCGAGCCGCTCGCCCAGTTGAAGTCAATCCGGTCGTCAATGCGCGTGAGCACCGGGCCACCCGAAAGCGACACATTGTCGAAATACTGGGCGTTCCACTGCGTGCCGGGGTTCGCCTCTGCCACCTTCGCCGGACCCAGTGCAAGCGGCCCCGGCCCCAGAGTCGCCGCGAGGCTCAGCGCGGCGATCACGATCCAGATCGTCAAGTTTCGCATGGCAATCTTCCTAACTACCACTCGCTTGGCACAAAGTCCTGCGTTCGGGATTATAGAGAAGGCCCCTGCTTCTGGCAAACTCTGTTCGCCTGACGGAATCATGACGCAGGGGCGGCGGCGCGCTCCAGCACGCGCAGGGCTTGCTCGGCGGCACGCTCCCAGGTGAACGCCTCCGCCTGCCGGAATCCGCGCCGCATCAGGTCGGCGCGCAGGCGCTCGTCGTCCACCACGCGGCCAATCGCCGCTGCAATCGCCGCCACGTCGCGCGGATCCACCAGCAGCGCCGCGTCCCCGGCCACCTCCGGCAGCGACGAGGTGTTGCTGGTGATCACCGGCGTGCCACAGCGCATCGCCTCCAGCACGGGGAAGCCAAAGCCTTCGTGCAGTGTGGGGAAGACCAGCGCCAGCGCCCCGCTGTACAGGGCCGCCACATCGGCATCTTCGACGTAGCCGGGCAGGATCACGCCTTCCACGCCCGCCGTCCAGGCCGGGTTGTAGAGCCAGCCCTGCTGCCCGGCCAGTACGAGCGCCACGTCGCCCCGCCCGCTCGCCTCGCGCCAGCGCGCATAGGCCCGCACAATTCGTGCGATGTTCTTGCGCGGCTGTAGCGTGCCCACGAACAGCAGGTAGCGCGCCGGGAGCTTATAGCGCGCGCGCACCGCTGCCAGCCGCCCCGGATCGCTGACGGGCATGAGCGCCGCGTCCACGCCCGGATAGACGAGCGCAATGCGATCCTCAGCGACGCGGTAATGGGCGGCGATGTCGCGGGCCGTCGCCAGCGAGTCGGCGATGATGCGCGTTGCCCGGCGGACGCTGTGCTGGGTAGACCAGGCCAGGTAGCGACGGGCCAGGGCGCTGTGCGCTTCGGGGAAGTAGACATAGCCCAGGTCGTGCACGGTGACGACCGCCGGGCCGGGGAACCACAGCGGCAGCGTGTGTGCGGGCACAAAGGTAACGTCCGGGCGGCTACGGGCCAGGGCCAGCGCCAGGCGGGTATGCGTCCAGGCGCGGGGCCAGGGCAGCACCCGCTGTGTGACACGCGCCCTCGCCGGGAACAGGTCGCGCGGCGGCGCATCGCGGAAATACAGCACGAAGCGGTGTAGCGACTCCAGCGCGATCAGCGCGCGGGTGAGCTGCAGGGCGTAGTTCTCGGTGCCCGTGCGCCGGGCGCGCGTGGTCTGGCTGGCGTCAATGACGATGGTCAGCGCCCGCATCGCCGCTCACCTCACGCCACGCCGGAAAGCTGCCGGCAGCAGCCCTACCCCCAACACGGCCAGCAGCAGCGGCCAGTAGTCGGCCACGTCGTCCAACAACTGCGCGTCAGCTTCGCCGCTCGTCACCCAATAGGCCACGCTGCCCGCGACCGTCACCAGCACGGCCAGCAGCACCAGCCGCGCGTCGTGGGCACGCTCCAGCAAGAAAGTGACCAGCAAGGTGAGGCCGAGCGACCACAGCAGCGCGGGCCACCATTCGCGCGCCTCGGGCTGCAAGTCAATGCCATAGGCGATCACGCCGATCACCCCGGTGGTGATCCAGACGTACAGCCCCAGGAATAGCAGGCCGCGCTCGCGCCGCCCGAACAGCAGCGCGTGGAAGATGAAGGTGAAGCCCACGCCCAAGACGATCAGCTCGGCCAGGGCAAGGGTCGAGAAATCGGGCACCTCGGCCAGGTCGTGCTCGCGGGCCAGCAGGTACGCGCCGAGCGCGATCAGCAGCAAGGCCAGCGGCAGCATCCCGACCTGGTGGCGCAGGCGGCGGCGGAAGCTCTGGGCGCGCGGCGGGCGCAGCCGCTCCGCTTGGTCGAGGGTGCCAATGGTTGCCCCGGCGCGTTCCGCCTCGGCGCGCTCCGCCCCAGTCTCCGCGCGGGGCTGCGCCGCGAACACTTCCTCCGGCAGAACTGGCTCGTCGGGCAGCGCGCCCAATGCTTCATCGAGCGCCACCCCGCCTTCGTCCTCCCGGTAAGCGTCGTCCTCTGTGGCGTAGGCTTCCAGCGCCTCTAGCTCCTGGTCGAAGTCCGCCGCTGAGCGCAGCGGGAACTCGCCAGCAGCAAGCGCCTCTCCGTCGGGCGTGTCCGTCTCGTACGGGAAGTCCGGCGCGCCGCCGTCCTCCCCGTCGAAGAATTCGCGTTCGTCAGCCATGCTGCTCGTCCTCCTCAGGATTATTGTAGCCGAAAGCAGACCCGCGCGCACGCTACGCAAAATACGCCCGGCGGGGTAAAATACTCTTAGCAGGGAGGCCAACGACTCCGGCATGGGGGGCCATTGACCACAGAGAGTTCGCGCGCGGAACGGCTGACTATTGTCGGTGTGCCAGTGGATGTGGTAACGTTCGACAGCCTATTGGCGCAGATCGCAGAGTGGATCGCGCGGGGCGACCGCGCCCGCCAGATTTGCACGGTCAGCCCGGAATTCGTCATGATCGCCCAGGATGACCCCACCTTCATGCGCGTCTTGCACGGGGCCGATCTGTGCGTGGCCGACGGCGTGGGGCTGCTGCTGGCCGCGCGCATTTTGGGCCGCCGCCTGCCAGAGCGCGTCACCGGCTCGGACGGCGTGCCGTTGATCGCCCGGCGAGCCGCCGAGCGCGGCTGGAGGCTGTTCCTGCTGGGGGCCGCTCCCGGCGTCGCTGAGCAGGCCGCCGCTCGTCTGGTCGCCGAGAACCCCGGCCTGCTCATCGCCGGAACCTACGCTGGCAGCCCCGCCCCCGCCGAAGAAGAGGACATCGTCGCCCGCGTCAATGCCAGCGGCGCGGACATCCTGCTCGTCGCCTACGGCGCGCCACGCCAGGACGTGTGGATCGCGCGCCACCGCGAGCGGCTGGCCGTCTCGGTGGCGATGGGCGTCGGCGGCACGTTCGACTTCATCGCCGGAGTCGTGCCGCGCGCCCCGCGCTGGATGCGCCGCCTGGCGCTCGAATGGCTGTACCGGCTCGTGCGCCAGCCCTGGCGCTGGCGGCGGATGCTGCGGCTGCCCCGCTTTGTTTGGGCTGTGCTCACCCACCGCGAGCGCCCGCTGCGCCGCGCACAAGGAGACGCTGACCGGTGACCATCACCCTGGACGTATCGGCGGCGATCAACAGCCGCGCCGGGCTGGGACGCTACGCCCATTCGCTGGCCAACGCGCTCATTGCCGAGATGGACGCGCCCCCCACCCTGTTCTTCAACCGCACCGCCCAGGCGCGCGCCTTCCCCGAATGGGAGCACGTCCCGCAACGGTCAATCGGGCTGGGCTACAAGCCCTGGCGGATACTGGTCTGGCTGGGCCAGCTTGGGCGTCTGTCATTCCGGCGCATGGTGCCGGACGCGACCCTGTTCCACGCCACCGAACACCTGCTGCTGCCGCTGCGCGGCGTGCCCACCGTCCTGACCGTCCACGACCTGATCTACAAGCTGTTCCCCCAGCACCACAAGCGCCTGAATTACTGGTATCTCAACGCGGCCATGCCGCTCTTTGTGCGCCGGGCGGACGCGATCATCGTCGTCTCGCAGGCGACCAAAAACGACCTCATCCGCCACTACCACACACCCGACCACAAGATCACCGTCGTTCACGAGGCCGCCGCGCCCCATTTCCGCGTGATGCCAGAAAGCGAAGTCGCCCGCGTGCGGGCCAAGTACAGGCTGCCGGAGCGCTTCCTGCTGGCGGTAGGCACCATTGAGCCGCGCAAGAACCTGAGTCGCCTGGTCGAGGCGCTGAGCCGCCTGCGCCGCGACGATCCGCGCCTGGGGCTGGTCGTCGTCGGGGCGAAAGGCTGGCTGTACGAGCAATTCTTCGCCCGCGTGGAGGAGCTGGGGCTGCAAGACGCCGTGCTGCTACCCGGCTACGTGCCCGACGAAGACCTACCCGCCGTCTTCCGTGCGGCGACCATTTACGTGATGGCCTCGCTGTACGAAGGGGCCGGGCTGCCTGTGCTGGAAGCGATGGCCTGCGGCGTGCCGGTCGTCAGCAGCCGCGAATCGAGTATGCCGGAGCTAGGCGCGGACGTGGCCCGCTACTTCAACCCGTATGATGTCCAGCAGATGACCGACGTGATCGGCCTGGTGCTGGGCGATGACGCGCTGCGCGCGCAGATGGCCGCCGCCGGCCCGGAGCGCGCCGCCCGCTTCTCTTGGCAGCGCGCCGCCCGCGAGACGCTGGCCGTCTACCGGCGCGTGATGCGCTGAGCGCGCTGCCCCTGACTGATTTAAGGTTCAAGGTATTGGAGCGTCCCATGAACACCTATCCCTCTTTCTACAACCCCGACAAAGTCGGGACGCTGGCCCCGCCAGATACCGCTGCCGCCATTGCCGCTGGCCTGGCCGCCGGGCTGCCGCCCGCCGAAGGCGACGCCCACCGTGTGATCCTGCTGCTGGTAGATCCCCAGGTGGATTTCATCCATCCCGACGGCGCGCTGAGCGTGCCAGGGGCCGTTGACGACACGCGGCGCACGGTCGCCTGGATTTACCACCACGCGGCGGAGATCACGGCGATCTCGGCGTCGCTGGACAGCCACCTGCCTACCCAAATCTTCTTCGCCACGTGGTGGCGCAACCCGTCCGGCCAGCACCCGGCTCCCTTCACCGCGATCAGCGCCGACGACGTGGAAGACGGGCGCTGGCTGCCCGTCTACGAGCCGGAATGGTCGCGCGAGTACGTGCGCACGCTGGAAGCCAGCGCCAAGAAGCTGCTCATGATCTGGCCGTACCACACGCTGATCGGCACGCCCGGTCACGCCATCACCCCGGCGCTGTACGAGGCCATCGCCTACCACAGCGCCGCGCGCCGGGCGCAGCCGCGCTTCGTGCCCAAAGGATCGCTGCCCAAAACGGAGCATTACTCGCTGCTGGAGCCGGAGGTCAAGGTGCCAGATCACCCGGAGGGTGGACTGAACACGGCCTTCCTCGCAACGCTGGCGACCTACGACCTGGTCTACGTGGCGGGGCAGGCCAAGAGTCACTGTGTGCTGGAGACGCTGGCTTCCGTGATGCGCGCCTACCAGGATTGCCCGGACGAGATCGCCAAGTGGCGCGTACTGACCGACTGCATGTCCTCGGTTGCCCACCCGGAGATTGACTTCGACGCGCTGGCTGAGTCCGCCCTGGCGAGCCACGCCGCGCGGGGGCTGCGATTGGTAAAATCTACCGATCCGATCGGGTGATGAGCGCGGGGGCGGGCAAGACCAGTCAGGTAAGGGCGTTACTCTGCTGTGTTTACCTCACCCCCGCTCGGCGCTGGCGCGCCTCGCCTCCCCCTCTCCGTTGACGGAGAGGGGGAAGGGCCGAGCGCAGCGAGGCCAGGGGGTGAGGTAAGGTGAAGCGCCGCCCCAGACCACAAACCAACCTCAATGCCTGTCCGCCCCCGAACCGCGTGTGGAGAGGTTCTTTCAATCCGAATTTCGCAATCCGCAATCCGAAATCCCTCCCCCGGTCTTCTCGACGACCAGCAGGTGCGACAGCGCCAGCACGCGCAAGGGAGTGCGCTCCAGCAGGTAGAGCGTGTCGCGCAGCCAGCGGCCCAGGTGCGGATGGCGCTGGATGATGTTGTCGTAGCCGCCGAAGATGCGCCCGTGATGGACGATGCGCACCGGCAGCCCGTCGAACAAGCAGCGCACGCCGCGCGCCGTGTAGGTACGCACGTGCGGCACCAGCCGGTTGCGCCAGCGGTCGGGCAGGTAGTTGATCAGCGGCGTGTTGCCGAAGTGATACTCGCCGCGCCAGAAGTGCCCGTGCTGCTCGACGGGATACCAGCGGTTGGGGCAAAACAGGACAATGCGCCCGCCCGGCTTGAGCACGCGCACCATCTCGGCCATGGCCCGCCGATCGTCGGCCACGTGCTCGATCACCTCGTTGGAGAGGATGATGTCGAACAGGTTGGCGCGGTAGGGCAAGTCCTCAGCAGCGGCGACGAGCGCGTGAGGCGTGTCGGCGCGTGCCTCGCGCACGCGCTCCAGTTCCAGATCGAACGCCTCAACGAGCAGCGAGTAGCGGCGGCGAATCTGGCTGCTGTACGCGCCGACACCGCAACCGGCCTCTAACACCCACGCGCCGGGCAGCTTTGTCCAGTGCCCAATCATGCGCAGGCGGCGCTCCTGGCCGTCGCGCCAGACGTAGCTCGGCTCGCCGCGCGCCGCGGCCAGGGTAGAGGGATGGTGCGCGCTCATGCGCTGCGCCTGCTCTTTCGCGGGAGGAGTATCGCAGATCGTCCGAGAAGGTCTCGCGGTTTGGGGGCACCGTATAGCCCCCCATCCCCGGTCCTTCCCCCACCAGGGGGGAAGGGAGAAACGCGGCGGGCTTGCTCCCCTTCCTCACCTGTGGGAGAAGGGGGTGGGGGATGGGGGGAACAGACAGGAGCGAGGCCTCTCATTCGCATCATTCGCGCACGCGGGCCATCAGGTAGGCGTCCACATACTGCCCGTCGCGCAGGGCGTACTCGCGCAGCGTGCCTTCGACCTCGAAGCCGAACCTCTTGTACAGCGCGATTCCGGCGGCGTTGTCGGTATACACTTCCAATTCCAGCCGGGTGATGCCCATCCAACGCTCGGCAAGCTCCACTGCCGCTTCCATCAGCGCCGTGCCCACGCCGCGATGCTGATAGTCGGCGTGAACCATCATACCAAGTCCGGCGGCGTGCGCGCGCCGTCCCGTGTAGAAATGCAGCCCAAGCTGCCCGACCACGATCCCGCCGACCACTGCCACCAGCCCCATCTGATCTGCTGGAGGGTTTTCCAGGCGGTCGCGGATTGTGTCGCGAGAGCCATAGGGAAGCTGGAGCGTGTGAAAGACGACGTTCTCGCTCTCGCGGATGGCGGCGATGTCTTCCCAGTCGTCAGCCTCAATACCGCGTACCAGGATGTCCAGCCGGGTGACTTTGCGCGTCATGCGCCCCCCTCCCCCGCTTCCGCAACTGCCTCGCGACCGGGCCACAGCCGGGCCAGCAGCCAGGCGTCCACGTGCTCCCCAGCGCGCACTGCATAGCGGCGCATCACCGCTTCCTGGGCGAAGCCGTGCCGGGCGAGCATCTCTGCGCGGGCGTGATCGGTGGCGAAGAGCCGCATCTCGACGCGGCGCAGGGCCAGCCAGTTGTCGGCCAAGTCAAGCGCGGCGCGCAGAACTGCCTCCTCGATCTCACCCGCGCGGTAATCAGCATGGACGACGATCTGCAGGGTGGCCGTGTGCCGGCGGCGGGGGGGAACCATCACGCGCAGCCAGGCCAGGCCGACCACCCGCTCGCGCCCGCTGGGCAGCATCAGCTCGGCGATCAGCGTGTGCGTGCCAGCAGGGGGACTGATCAGGCGCTCGCGGAACGCTTCTTCGCTGGCATAGGGCACGTCAAGCGTGTCGTGCAGCACACTCTCGTCCGCGAAGAGCGGCTGCAGGGCCATCCAATCGTCGGCGCGCAGACCGCGTATGGTCAAAGTAGGGAAATCGGTCACCGGGCTGCCTCCGCAAACGGCGCGGTCTGCGCTAGCATCCAGAACGCCGCCAGGATGCCACGCGCGCATAGCTTACCCCGCCGCCAGGCTTACGCCAAGTGGGGGACGACTGCCCGGACAGACTTCGGAAGTCTGCGAGACTTCCGAAGTCTGGAGCTATGACCTCCATCTGCCAGGGAATCACCGGGCCAACACACGGTTGATTCACGCTGCCGGGCCAGCTATAATCCCGGCGCGCAGGGCGAGCCTAACGAGGAGACTATCGTGAGCGTCAAACTATCCGTCATCATCCCCTGCTACAACGAGGTGAGCACCGTCGCTGAGGTGGTTCGCCGCGTGCGTGCAGTCGAGCTTGCTCATGAGATTATTGTCGTGGACGATGGCTCGACCGACGGCACGCGCGATGTGCTGGCCCAGATCGAGCCGGGCGATGATCTCAAGATCATCTACCACGAGCGCAATATGGGCAAAGGTGCTGCCGTGCGCACCGGCTTCAAGAACGCGGCGGGCGAAGTCTTCTTGATCCAGGACGCCGACCTGGAATACGACCCGCGCGAGTACCCGGTGCTGCTGCGCCCCATCGAGGAAGGGATCGTCAAGGTCGTCTATGGCTCACGCTTCCTGGGCGGCCCGCGCAAGGCGATGTTCTTCTGGAACATGGTCGCCAACCGCACCCTGACCTTCGTCACCAACCTGCTCTACAACGCCATCCTCAGCGACATGGAAACCTGCTACAAGGTCTTCCGCGCCGAGATCATTCGCGATATTCCGCTGCGCTCGCGCCGCTTCGACTTCGAGCCGGAAGTGACAGCTAAGATTCTCAAGCGCGGCCATCGCATCTACGAGGTGCCCATCTCCTATAACGGGCGCGAGTGGGACGAAGGCAAGAAGATCACCTGGAAGGACGGCGTCATCGCCCTGTGGACGCTGATCCTGTACCGCTTCACGGACTGACTCGCGCTCAGCGCGGACGGCGAGCGCCGCTCTATCTGCCGGCGCTCGTCCTGCTCCTGGGGCTGGCGCTGCGCCTCCTCACTCTGGGGGTGGACGCCCGCTTCCACCCGGACGAAGCCCTGTTCGCGACCCAGGCCCGGTTGATCAGCCACGATGGTGACTGGCTGCTACGCACGACCGACCTGGACAAGCCCCCGCTCACCATCTTTGTCACCGCCCTGAGCTTCCGGCTGCTCGGCCCGACCGAGTTCGCCGCCCGCCTGCCCAATGTCCTGTTCAGCGGGCTGAGCGTGGCCCTCGCCTACCGGCTGGCGCAGGCGCTCTACCGCGACCGGATGGCCAGCCTGCTGGCCGCGCTGCTATGCGCGCTCTCGCCGTACCTGCTCGCCTTCGCGCCGACCGCCTTCACCGACGGGCAGGCGACATTCTGGGTGTTGCTGGCCGCGCTGCTGGCCGCGCGAGACCACTGGGGATGGGCCGGCGGCGCGACCGCCCTCGCCTTCGTCGCCAAGACAACTACACTGTGGGCCGTGCCGCTGATCGTCGCGCTCGGCCTGGCGCGCACCGCCCACCCGGCCTGGCGCGGACGTGACCTCGCCGCGCGGCTGACGCGCTATGCGCTGCCGCTGCTGGCCGGGATCGCCCTGCTCGCCCTGTGGGACCTGGGACGCGCGCCGCGCAGCTTCTTCAGCCTGGGCTGGGCGCGCAACGATCCGGGCCGCCTGATCCGCTCCGACGAGCTATGGCCGCGCCTCGAAGCGTGGGCGCACTGGCTGGGCTTCGCCAGCGGGTCGCCCACCCTGAACGCACTGCTGGCCGCCCTTGTCCCGGCGTGGCTGGTGGCACGCTTGACCTTTCCCCTCTCCACCTATCCTCCCTCTGCGCTCTCTGCGCCTCTGCAGTTCAAACCCACTCCCCCTACCCGCCAGACGGCGCTAGACTGGATCATCGCCGCCTACGGGATCGCGCTACTGGGCGGGCTGTGGCTGGTCGCCTTCAATACCTATGACCGCTACCTGCACACGCTCGTGCCGTTCGCGTTGCTGCTCGCCGCGCGCGCCCTCACCGGCGCGATTCGCCGGATCAGCGCGCACCCTGCCCTGCACCTGGCGGCGGGGGCGGCGCTCGTAGCCGCCATGCTGCCTGGTACGCTGGCCGCGTTGCGCGGGGACGCTCCGCTCGGCGGCGATCAAGGCGCGCACAGCGGCATTGACGCCCTGGCGGACTTTCTGAACGCTGAACTCCCCGGCGAGGTCGTCTACGATCACTGGCTAGGCTGGGAGTTGGCCTTCTACCTCGGCGCGACGCCGCGCGTCACCGTCGTCTACCAGCCGCTGCCCGCCGCGTTTGCTGAGGAGATGTCCGGCTGCGGCTGCCGCCGCACCTTCGTCGCGCCGGGGTCGCTGCAGGTCGCGCCCTGGCTGGCGGCGTTGGACCGCGCGGGCGTGGCCGTGACGCCCGTCTACAGCGATCCGGCGGAGCGCTTCTTCGTCTACCGGCTGGACGCGCCCAGCCAGTATTAGGCACCGGGGGCCAGGACGGTTATATTCGGAACGGTGGTTTGCAACGAGAGGAGCGCGCAGCGATGGGCCAACCCGACTCCGTCTTGCCAACGACGCTGGTCATTTTCGGCGCGTCCGGCGACCTGACCGAGCGCAAGCTGATCCCCGCCCTGTTCAGCCTGTACCGGCGGGAGCGCCTGCCGGGACGCTTGCGCATTGTCGGCTCGGCGCGCAGCCCTTTCAGCAACGAGGAATTCCGCGCTCACCTGCGCGACGGCGCGCAACAGCACGCCACCGAAGGCTTTGACGCTGCCGCTTGGGACAGGTTCGCCGCAACGATCTTATATCTGCGCGGCGATTCCAGCGTGGCTGACGACTACGCGAAGCTGGAAGCGTTTCTGCGCGAGACGGAGAGCGGCCCGGCCAACCGGCTGTATTACCTGGCGGTCGCCCCGTCGCTCTACGCCCCCATCGTCGAGCACCTGGGCGCGGCGGGCATGGCTCACGAGAGCGATGCCTGGCGGCGCATCGTCATCGAGAAACCGTTCGGGCACGACCTGGCCTCCGCCCACGCCCTCAACGCCATGATTCACCGCGTGTTCGCCGAGCACCAGGTCTACCGCATTGACCACTACCTGGGCAAAGAGACCGCGCAGAACATCCTGTTCTTCCGCTTCGCCAACACCATCTTCGAGCCGGTGTGGAACCGCAACTACGTGGCTCACGTGCAGATCACCGTCGCCGAGCAGGTGGACGTCGGGCACCGCGCCCCTTACTACGACCAGGCCGGCGTGCTGCGCGACATGTTCCAGAATCACCTGCTGCAACTGCTGGCGCTGGTGGCGATGGAGCCGCCCGCCTCGTTCAACGCCGATGCCCTGCGCAACGAGAAGGTGAAGGTGCTCAGCGCCGTGCGCCCGGTCGCGCCAGGCGACATCGTCCTCGCCCAGTATGACGGCTACTGCGACCTGAAGGGCGTCGCCCCCGGCTCGCGCACGCCGACCTTCGCCGCGCTCAAGCTCTACGTGGACAACTGGCGCTGGCAAGGCGTGCCCTTCTACCTGCGCTCCGGCAAGGCCCTGGCCCGCAAGACAAGCGAGATCGTGGTCGAGTTCAAGTGCCCGCCGCACGTCATGTTCGACCGTCCCACCGACGAGTGCTTCCCGCCGAACGTGCTCTCGCTGTGCATCCAGCCGGACGAGGGCATTCACCTGCAGTTCGAGGCGAAGGTGCCCGGCTCGCAGCAGGACACGCGCTCGGTGGACATGGAGTTCCATTACCGCTCGTCGTTCGGGGGCGGCAAGCTGCCCGACGCCTACGAGCGCCTACTGCTCGACGCGCTGCTCGGCGACGCCTCGCTGTTCACGCGCAGCGACGAGATCGAGGCCGCCTGGCGGCTGATTGACCCGATTCTCCACGAGGGGGAAGACGAGGAGCCACACCCTGTAGCTACCTACGCACCGGGCAGCATGGGGCCGGTCGAGAGCGACGACTTCATGGCCCGTGACGGGCGTCTGTGGCGGCAGGGCTGCGAGCATTAGAGTAAGGTGGGTGATCGGCCATCAGCGGTCACTCCTCGACCTTGATTACCAGTTGTTTACCTCACCCCCGTTTCGCTGCGCTCGGCCTTTCCCCCGCTCCGCCGGCGGAGCGGGGGTCAGGGGGTAGAGGTTGCGAGCGGAAGCAACGAACCAGCAATCAGAGTAGGTTTCGGTGATCAGCGATGCGGGCATCGCGCCGTTCTTGCTGAGGGCTGACGGCTGAACGCTATTCTCAAAGGAGGGACCGTGCACGATCTTGAGGTCGTCGCCGACGGTGAGGCGCTGGCCCGCAAGGCCGCCGACTACGTCGCGCGCATCGCCAACGAGGCCATCGCCGCGCGCGGACAGTTCAGTATAGGGCTGCCGGGCGGCTCGACGCCGCGCGCCTTGTTCAAAAGGCTGGCGAGTCCCGCCTGGGCGTCGCGCATAGACTGGGCGCGCGTCCACGTCTTCTGGGGCGACGAGCGTTGCGTCCCGCCCGACCACGCCGAGAGCAATTACCGGCTGGCGCGCGAGACGCTGCTCGACCGCGTGCCGCTTCCGCCGGAGCACAGTCATCGCATCGCGGGCGAACTGGCTCCCACCGAAGCCGCCTGGCGCTACGAGGCCGAGCTACGCGCTTTCTTCGCGGGCGGCGAACCAGAGGTACCGCAGCCCTGTTTCGACCTGCTACTGCTGGGCATGGGTGACGACGGGCACACCGCCTCTCTGTTCCCCGGCACGGCGGCCTTGCACGAGACGGCGCGCTGGGCGGTGGAGAACTACGTCCCCCGGCTGAACTCGTGGCGGGTCACGCTGACAGTCCCTGCCATCAACACGGCGGCTCATGTGCTGTTCTTGGTGAGCGGCGCAGTCAAAGCCGAGGCGCTGCGCGCCGTGCTGCATGGCCCGCGCCAGCCGGAAGTCTATCCCGCCCAACTCATCCAGCCACAAGCGGGCCGCCCGCTCTGGCTGGTGGATCGGGCAGCAACCACGCGCCTGTGAGCGGCGAGGCCCACGAACAAGTCGTGAACGTGTTTGTCCCCCCCTCCCCGGCCCTTCCCCCACGA
>DYGW01000079.1 GCA_020724485.1 Thermoflexus sp.
CATAACTGGAGTATCTGGAAGAATCCTTCACGCTCGCGCTCATCTTCAAGAATTGCTTTCGAGCTGTACAAGTAGGTGACGGTTTCCGTATTGATGCTCAAATCTTCCCGCGCCTGTTCCGTCATGGCGACATCTGGCAAGATGAGCATCGTCACCGAACCGGGGTTCTCCTGGCGTATTCGCCGCAGGCTCTTGAGCGCTGCCCCAATGCGCTCCAACACCCCTGCCTGGTCAATACCCCCTTTGATCTCAACGGCGATCTGCGGCACGCCGCTCCGCAAAATGGCGATGTCTGGTTCGTCAGCGAAAACCAATACCCTGCCATCGCCCAGATCAATTCTTGCGGCACTGGCTTGCTTGCCGCTGATAAGCTGCCGCTTCTGTAAGCGCTGCAAAATGACTTCGCGGATCGCCTTCTCAGCCGATGCTCCTTTGGTGTTTTGCCATGACCCCTGGGCTTGTGAGCCGGCGGCCATGCCCCGCCACAGATCGAACTCGCGCGCGTCAATCTCGTCGTCAGCTTCAACGAGTGCGCTCACAATGCGATTGAGATGGCGAGCAATCGCCACCGCCGCCAGTTCGTCGTTGACAGGCTTGCCTGCCTCGTATGTATCGAGGTTGAGGCCGACACGCTTCATGGACTTCTGCGACACCAGGGCCAGCATCCGGTAATAGCTGGCCGAGCCAGGAATGGATTGCAGCACATGGGGATGCGCGAACACAATGACTGGCTTGATGCCCCGATGAATAACCTTGCTCCACGCCTGCTCTGAAATGTTGAGATCGTCCCAGTCCAGGTTTTCGCCGTGCACCTGGTCAATCTGGTCGGCAATCTCCAGGAGTTTCCATTCGTGCAGTTTGCGATGGAAGAAGACGCTCTTGGCAAGCTGATCGAGCGTCCAGGCCTCATGATGGGCTTGTTTTTTCTCAGGCATCAGTCGTTCCTACGCCGCCAGATGTAAATACACTTGCGCAGTTCTTCGCGTCCATGAGCGCCCATTTGCTGGCTGCTGTTGCCTTTGCCTGTTGGCAGCACCCAGATGACCTCTACAGAAAACCCCGCCTGCTCCGCGAAGTCTGAAAGAATCAGGTCAACCGGAATGGTTGCTCCCCCGTAACGCACGTTGTCATTGACCATCACAAAAGCTGCGCCCGGTTTGAGCACGCGCGCACACTCGAAGATGACCAGCGCCAGTTCGTAGAAGTAGTTGCTCACCATGCGGGGAATGCCTGCGTTGTTGAGCGTCTTTGTTTCTTTTTGCCATTCCAGATAGTTGAGGATGGTCTGTAAAGCTTGCTGATTAGTGAAGGCTGCCGATGCACGGGCCAACACCTCAGGCGAAAAGGAGGAGGCAAGTCCGGTCTTTGCCCGGTTTTCAACCGTGCACGACACCATCGCCTGACGAAGTGCGCGGATTTCCTCCTCGCCTACCCCTAGGAACGCTAGCTCCAGCGCGTAGGTGCGGGTGTAGTCATAGCGATTGGCGTAAGGCGGAGAGGTGATCAGGCCATCGAACGAGGCGGTTTCAAGAGGGGGCAACAAGTCCAGACAGGAACCGCGCAAAATCTCGATCGAACCTTGCTGACCCAGGTTATCGAAGAAACCGGGTAGGAGGCGGGAAGGTTGCAGATCAGCATAGATTTCATCCAGCTTGTGCGTAATAGCCTCGTCAAAGCTGGCAATGCGGCCTTTGTGGAAAGGTTTGTTGCCCTGCCGTCGCCCGGAGCGGTGATCCCAGCGCAAGTATTGTCCGTCTTTGCGGGTGTAACTGATGTCCTCCAACACGCACATTGCCGCAAAGCGGAGTAGCCGTGCCGCCGACTCCGTTTCTAACTCCAGCGCTGCCAGATACTTCTCCAGTTCTGGCTGAGTCTCCTCAGGAAACGCCTGGCGGGTAATGTGCAGATGAGCAAACGGCTTAGCAGACTGCATCTGCTTCCAGGGCCGTTCGCGCCGCCAGCGCTCGAGCACTTGGCGGAGGGCGGCAACATCTCCGTTCTGCGCCTGTTGGCGCACTTCCATGACTTCGCAGCCTACGGGAAGCAATTCGATGCCAGTGGCATCCAAACCACGTTCGCTGGCAGCGAATAATGCCGTCCCAACACCGGCAAAGGGGTCTAGGACACGTCCAGATTCCAGATCGAGAACGTCCAACAGATGTTGGACAAGCGCCTCGGAGAAGCTCTCTTTATATCTGAACCAACGGTAAGCGGGTTTGTTTTTGTTAGCCTGAAAGCTGACAAGCTGGCGGTTCAACTGATAGTTGACCTTGAGCTTGTCGGCAAAACGGGCCTCCAACGCTGCGTTGCGTTTCTGAACGGTCTCCAGCGCATTTTGCACTGCCTGCGTGACGATCTTATGATCCATAAGCTAGGCACCTCAAATGGCTCTCGATCTCGCCATCTTCCTATTTGAGAGTATACCGTACCTCTGTGTGCAGAACCTAATCGGGGAAAAAACGAAGAGGGCAGGGCACGTCCATCATCTGGAGCGTGCCCCTCCAGACAGTCTTACCCCCACGCGCGGGGTGAACGAAGGTCGCTGTTTGCCCTGCAAGCGTGCCATGTTGGCTTACCCCCAACGCGCGGGGCGAGCAGCGCGATCACGGCAAGGGCGGTACGCCTTGCTGCCAGGTCTCCCAGTTGGCAATGATGTAGTCTGTCACCACCGAGCCAGCCAGATAGGCGTTCCTGGTTGAGGGGACAAAGCCGCCGCTATCGGCTGCCAGCGACTCAGCCGCCGTTTGTCCAGCATACGGGCGGTCGAAGTTGCTGGCCGTGCGCAACACCAACACGCGCTCCAGATCAACCAGGCCGGCGCCGGCCAGGCGGCTCAAGGCCGTGAGCGTTGCGCTATCTTCCATCTCGGTCATGCAATAGTTCGCCTGCCCGCCGCTCCACTGGCTGGCCCACCATTCCGCCCATGCTGCCAGTAAATCGCCGTGCCAGTAGGTGCTGGCGGCGATGGTGTCGCAGCGAATGACCGAGGGCGGCGCAGCAGCAGGCCAATCCGCAGGATAGTTGGCCCGGTATGCCTGGGCCGCCTCGCTGTCTGCCAATTCGACATCCTTCGATAACGTATAGGCCCAGTCTACCAACGCCGTATTAAGCTGGTAGACTTCTGTGCCTGCCGTCCAACCTTCTTCGCACCAGAGTGAGTCACACCCTAGATGGATCAGAGGATAGTCCCATTCGGAGGGCATCTCCCGCGCGTCAATCTCATGAGCCAGGTCGCCGTCAATCACCCAGTCGGCCCAGGCTGCCGATCCCAGCGTGCCATCGTGCGGATCGACGCCGGCGATCCCCGCCACGATGACATACGTCCGGCTGAGATCGAGTTTGCCACTGAGGCCAACTGCCATGACGGTTGAGGCGGCGTTAGCAATGCCCATCCCCGTCACCACCAGGCAATGGCCATCGGCATTGCAGTAAACCGGTGACCAACTGCCAGGAATCTCAATGACCTCATCGAGTCCTTCTCCCTCTACCCAAAACTGGGCCTCGCCAGCGAAATCTCCTTTCATCTCGCCCACTTCGAACATGGCTATGGTGAGCACTTTCACAACTTTGGGCGAGTCAGATTGGGCCAAAAGGCCAGGCACGCCAGCGAACAGTGTCGCCAGCAAGAGCGAGACCACCAGCGAACAAGCCAACATTCTGTGTTTCATCGCCTCTTCTCCTCAGACTAAGACCTTCTCTATCGTCAATTGTACAGCACCCTCGACTTGCAGAACTGCATTGATCTGCACAAAGAGGGGAACCAGACCAGCCTGTTCCCCTCTTCTGAAACTCAGCGACGGTTGTGACAGCGGCAAGCCGTCACTGACTCTCGCCCAGCACCTCCGAGCGCGGGTCGAGCAGGACGATCAACGGCAGCCGCCTCACTTGTCGCTGCCCCCGCGGTAGAGCAGCAGCAGCATGATCAACGGCGTGCGCGCGTGTACACTGTGCGGCAAGTGCGGCGGCATGTGCACCCAGGTGCCGGCCCGCGCCTGGTGCCGCTCGCTGCCCAGGGTCAGCTCGGCCTCGCCGCGCAGCACGAGGATCGAGGCCGGCAGCGCGGCGGTATGCTCGGACAGTTCCTGCCCGGCGTCGAAGCCGAACAGCACAGCTTTCACGTCGTCGTCGGCGTGCAGCGTCCGGCTGATGATGCTGTCCGGCTGGATGTCCGCCAGCAGGGCGACCAGATCCTCAAAGAACACAAACTCGCTCATCGTCCTTCCTCTTCGTGCGGTTGCGTTGCCGATCCGTGGACTCAAGGGGCGTCCCACCAGGGGAGTGCGCCGGGCAGGTGACCTCGGCCAATCGCTGGGGGGACGCGCAGGTCCGAAGCGGCCAGCTAAGCGGCCTTGCCGGCAGTACTCTCGTTGGAGGAGGGCAGTGCGCGGCGTGCTCGCCGCCGGCCCAGGTCCGGCCTGTCGGCGTCAGCCGGCGATTCCGGTAGGGGCTGCCCGGCGTCTTGACTCATTTATGCCACATTTCCGGGGAAAACGCGACTGGTTGTTGGTCAGAATCAGGGGGATGGAGGCGTGCGCGCGAGGATACCGCGTCGTCAGCGTCGCCAGAAACACTTGTCGGGCAGGCGGGTCGTGAGGACAATAGGGGGCGCAGGTGATAGCCGCCAAGAGACATACTGCGCGTGGCGGTGAGCAGGAGGGATAGCATTATGGCAAAGGTTGCGCTCGGCGTGGCCGCCTTCATCGTCGCGGCGCACGGGCTGATCCACCTGATGGGCCTGGTGGCCTACTGGCCGCTGGCCGAGATGAAAGAACTGCCGTACAAGACGACGCTGTTCGGCGACCGTTGGGAAGTGGGCCGGGCGGGGATGCGCCTGTTCAGCGTCCTGTGGCTGCTGGCGGCGGTTGGCTTCGTGGCGGCAGTGGGCGGCTGGCTCGCCGACCGACCCTGGGCGGGGCCGTTGATGGCCGGCGCGGCTGCGCTCTCGCTGGTCATCTGCCTGGCTGACTGGTCGGCGGCCTGGCGCGGCGCGCTGATTTCTTTCGTTATTCTGGGCGTTTCGGTGGTGGCGTTGGGCCTGGATATGAAACCGGCCCGCTTTCCCGCCTATGTGGAGCAGACGCCGTTGCTGGAGCAGGTGCCCGTGCCGGACGGACTGCCGGAGCCGGTCGCGCGCTTCTACCAGGTCATCAGCGGCGACACCGTGCCGGTGATCCGCTCGGCGGTGATCACGGGCACCGCGCCGCTGCGAATCAATGGGATCACGTTGAACTCGCGCTTCCGCTTCACGCACGACGCCGGACAGAACTACCGCCACTACATCGAGTCAACGATCTTCGGCCAGCCGGCCCTCAAGGTCAACGAGTGGTATCTGGACGGCAAGGGGCGGATGGAACTGCCGTTCGGTACCACCGAGAACGAGCCAGCCGTTGACCGTGCCGCCAACCTGGGGCTGTGGGGCGAGTCGATCTGGCTGCCCTCCATCTGGCTGACCGATGCGCGCGTGCGCTGGGAAGCGGTGGACGCGCAGACCGCCCGGCTGGTGGTGCCCTTTGGCGCGGAGGAAGACTCCTTCACCGTGACCTTCGACCCGCAGACGGGCCTGGTCGCGCAGATGGAGGCCATGCGTCCCAAAGGCACCGATCTCGACAAGAAGACGCGCTGGATTCTCAAGCCGGAGGGCTGGCAGCAGTTCAACGGCGTGCTGATCCCGTCGCCCGCCTCGGTGACGTGGGAGGACGAGGGCACGCCCTGGGCAGTGTTCACCCTGGACGACGTGCGCTACAACGTGGATGTGACGGAGTACATTCGGGGGCGGGGGCTATAGGGGGGGGCAGGGCCTGCACGGGTATGCCGGGCGAGAAACGACTGTCAAAACCTCTCAGAATCGCCACCTGGTAGCTTTTGAGAGACGGGCGCGTGTATATCTATCAACAGCAGCGCACCGCGTGAAAAACGGTACTAACGCCTTGGCGCTGCCGGTGGTGGGCTGAGACTCATCGTAGCGCACATCAGAAATGAGGTACCCGTATGGACATCACTCGCAATTGGCGACTCAAGACCAGCCGCAGCCAACTCCTCGCTACCCGCTGCCCGCAGACCGGCGCGGTGATGCTCCCGCAGCAGACCAGTTCGGCCACCCAGCAGGCGCTTGCTTCCTATACGTTCGCCCTCGCCGACGCCCAGGTTGTGCTGGCCGAAGACATGATCGAGTACGCGCGGGCGGCGCGATGACCGATCCCATGACCCCCATGAACGAAGACTACGCCAGTGCGACCCAGGCGCGGATGGCCCACCAGGCCGCGTACTGGGATCACCTGCGCCGCGCCCAGCCGTTGGAGGGCGAGGGCGTCGAGCTGTTCGCGCTGTCTGGCAAGGGGACGGTGTACAGTTACACGACGGTGACTGCGCCCGCCGAGCCATATGAGGTGTACGCGCCGTATGTGCTGGCGCTCGTGCAGCTTGACGAGGGGCCGGTCGTCACCGCGCAGCTCACCGACCTGGACGGCGAGCCGGCAATCGGGATGCGCGTCGAGATGGTCATACGCAAGCTGCGCACCGACGGCGAGCGCGGCATCATCATCTACGGGCCGAAGTTCCGGCCCCTGTTGCGCCCGCAAGCCTAGCCAAGCCGCCCGGCACGCCGGGTCAGAAGAAGTCCAACGCGCTCCGCAAAGGGGCGCGTTTCTTTTTGCCGGTGGCCCTGAGGGACCGAAAGCGCGGCAGATGGTCTGTGAGCGGCGTGTGCAGGCCGCTTGGCGTGCTGACGGGGTACTGTATACTGAGGGCGAAAAGTCAGTTTCCCCATATCAGGCTGAAGGCTCAGTGAGGGGGCTGAATGATGCGACAAGGTCTGAAGTCAGTCACGCAGGTTTCGGCGCGCGAGCTTGTCCCCCAGAGATATTACCCACTTTTTCTGGCGTCAGTGTTTGTCACCAGCCTGCTGACGGCCTATCTGCTGCTACCGCCGATCAACGAGATGGACTGGGTGCGAACGGTGCAGCAAGTGCGCAACCTGTGGCGTGGGGTGAATCCCTACTGCGACCCCTACTGCGAGTTCCACGATTTTGATCCCGATTTGCCTGTGGACGATACCTATGTCTCGGTCAAGGTCTACTCGCCGTGGGTGATGTTCTACCTGGGGGTGCTGGCCTATGCCTCGACCCGCGTGATCCTGGCCTTGAGTGTGGCACTGTGGATTATCATCATCCTGGACAGCGGGCGACCGCTGACTCTGATCCTGATTCTGCACCCGGCATTCCTGATGCTGCTGGCCTCTGCCAACTCCGATTTCGTCACCAATGGCGTGGGACTCTGGCTGATTTTGCGCGGGGCACGGGGTTGGCGGCGCGGGCTGGCTCTCATGCTGATTGCCATCAAGCCGCAAATACTGCCGCTTCTGCTGCTGTTAGAGGGTGCCCGGACTCTGTGGGAGCGCGACTGGCAGGCGATTAGCGTGATTGCTGTGCTAGGGGGCGTCTCCATAGCCCTGTATCCTGCCTGGCTGCTGGACACGGTGCCTGCTCTGCTGGGCGTCACGCACGGCGTCTCACCCGAAGAAAAAGCCGGTCTGGGTGAGCTTTTCTCGTACCCTTTTTCGATCTATGGGGCATGGGGATTCGGGCGTGCCCTGGCGGTTACAGGGGTGATTCTGCTGCTCATGGCCCGCCGCCTGACCGAGTGGCGAATGCTGGCTGTGCTGCTGGGGTTCGTGTGGACTCCTCATCTCAGCCTGTACAATTATGCCCTGCTCCTCATCTTCTTCCGCAAAACCCCGTCCTGGCGGGTGCTGGCCTATCTGGCCCTGTCCCTGGCGACGCTGCCGCTACTTTTCAGGGAATATCATCAGTACGAACGTTATGGCGTGCTGCTGTTTTTGCTGCTGGCGGCGGCGCTCACCACAGCCGACGAAGAACAGACCGAAGAAGCGATTGCCAGCCGCTATAGGCAACCGATCTTCCCTATTGCCAGGCCATTCGCGCGCTGGCTGGCTCGCCGGGAGGGACGTTTCGCTTAGGCGGGCCTACGAACGCCCATCTTGGATGCGCATATGCGGCTGTATGCGCTAACGGACGGGGCAGCCCGGCCCGGCGACCAGTCGCGCCAGGTCTGCGTTGGCGGGAACGCGCACCCATCCCGCGCCCGTCGCATCGCCTGCGCTGAGCGCGACGCGCAGCCAGAGCACTTGCTCACCATCCTCACCAGGCAGCGTGCGCTGCCAGGTCACGCGCGCCAGGCGCGGGGCCTGCTCCGCGATCTGCCAGTCGCCCTCGTATGGCCCGCTGAGGGCGGGCAGGGGCAGGTCGTCGAGGTTGACGAGCAGGCACGACTCTGCGTCCAGGGCGGCGAGCAGGGCGGCAGCGGTTGCCGCCGAGTCCGGTGTGGCCGACGGGATAGGCGTTCTGGTCGGCGACGTGGTCGGCGCCGGCGAGGGCGTGGCGCTGAAGACGGCGGCGGTCGCCGTGAGGTCGGCGGCGAAGGCGGCGCGAACGGCTTCGTGTGTGGCGGCGGAGTCCGGCGTGGCCGATGGGACGGGCGTCGCGGTCGGCGCCGGCGAGGGGGTGGCGCTGAAGACGGCGGCGGTCGCCGTGAGGTCGGCGGCGAAAGCAGCGAGAAGAGCCTCACTTGTGGCGGCGGAATCCGGCGTGGCCGACGGGATAGGCGTTCTGGTCGGCGACGCGGTCGGCGTGGGCGTCATGCTGGGCCGCGAGGTGCGCGTTAGCTCGGCGTTGAGCGTGACCTGCATGGCGGTTTGCAGCGCGACCACGTGGGTTGAGCGCATGGCGGCCTGCGTGCCGATGTCGGCGGTTGCGGCGATCTGGGCGGCGGACAGCGCCGTTGGCGTGGCGGTGGCGTTGGCGTCCTGGTAGGCACGCAGCCCGACCAGTCCCAGCGCCGCGCCGACCAGCAGCGCGACGAGCGCCGCCCCGACGATCAGCGGCCCGACCGGGCGGGAGCCGGGCGGGGGACTCCCCGCTGCGCCAGGAGGCGCGACCGTAGCCGGGGCGCTCCATTCGCTGGCGGAGCGCATATCGCCCGGCGCGCGCAGCGCGCGCACGCGGTAGGTGGCGTGGACGTGGGCGACGGCGCTGGACGGCTCGGCCACGGTGATGTCTTCGCCCTGACCTTCGTCCCGGCCTCGCGGCGTGATATGCAGGACGTAGGCGCGCGCGCCAGGGACGGCAGTCCAGGCCAGGCGCTCGCCGGTCACATGGGTGAAGACCGGCGTATCCAGGTGGGCGGGGGCCTGAACCGGCGCGCTCCAGGGTGAGGGCGTCTCCGGCGCGTAGAGTGTATTCAGCGCGCGGGCGCGATAGAAGCGACCGGCTGGCGTGTCCGGCGGCAGCTCGCAGTCGGGCTGCTCGCCGCGATAGACGATAGCCGTCTCGCTGGTTTCAAAGCGTTCGCTCGCCGACTCCTGGGCTTCGTAGCCGGTGGCCTGGGCGACAGGCGTCCAACGCAGGGAGGGGCCGCCTTCGGGCGACCAGGCAGGGGGCAGCAGGACAGGCGCGGCCATTGCTAGCGGCAGCGGGCAGACGGCCTCGCTGGGCGGCCCGGCGATGCCCTGGTTGAGTGGCACGACACGGTAATAGGTGGTGCGGCCCGGCGGCAGCGAGAAGCGGTAGACGATCTGCCGCCCGTCGGTTAGCTCGGCCAGCAGGGTAGGGCTGGCGAAATCGGGCGCGACGGACACTTCGAGACGGTAGGCGGTGGCATTGGGCGACGGGTTCCAGCGCAATTCGCACAACTCAGGCGCGATCCAACGGTAGGTGAGGGCCACAGCGGATGGCTGCGAGACGACCGGAGCCAGGCGCAGGTCGAGGATCGCCAGATCGCGCGCGGCCTCCTCCGCGCCCCAGTCGAGGAGTGCTTGGCGCACGTCGGCGGTCGCCATGTCTGGCAGATCGGCGGCGAGCGGCGCCGCGCCGTTCGAGACGACCACCAGACGATCCAGCCCGAACAGGCTGCCGCGCTGCGACCCCAGCGCGCCGGAGTCCGGGGCGATGCCACTTTCGGGCGACCACGCCCCGCCGGCGGCAGCGGGGTGCTCGGCCTCCACCCGCAGCAGGGCGCGGTCGAGCAGGCGGACTCCGTCGCAGCCCAGCCAAGTCAAGGCGATGGCGCCGACCGGTTGCTGGCGGTCGAGGCGGCCCGCCGCGAAACAGGCCGGGCCAGCGGGCGCGTCGCGCCACAGCGCGCGGTCTTGCAGCCAGGCGACGAGGGGGGCGGGCCAATCATCGCCAACCTGCTCCAGCGTCCACAGGCGGTCGGCGAGCTTCTCAGCGAGGACGGCAGCGGCGGGGCCTTCAGCCAGGACGAAGACGAGTCGCGCGGCGTCCTGGGCGATGGCGAGCGCCGCTGGCGTGTGGTCGCCGTCCGGCGCGGCGGCCCGCTGGTAGGCAGCCCGCCAGCGTCCATGCAGGCTGTGACCCTGCTCGAAGGCGCTGGCCTCGTGGCCCAGAAATAGGCGCTGGATGGTGGTCATGCCCGTCATCCCGTCAATGCGGCGTGGAATTCCCGCTAGTGTAATGCCGGGCGGTGGAATCGGGCAAATGGCGGCGGGGATACATCCTGGGCGCGGCGCAGCGTGCCCTGGCCGGCGTCAGGCGTTCCAGTCATCATTCTCTTCGTAGGGCGCGCCGGCAGACAGGCCGCGCTTGCGCTTGTGCTTCTCGAAGGCGGGCGGGCGCACCAGCGCCCCGACCAGCGTGCTGACCCCGATCAGGATCAGGATGCCCGGCCAGAACTTGCCGGTGGCGAAGAGCACGGCCAGCCCGGCCATCCAGACCACCCCTTGCATCCCCGCCCACAGCCCCTTCTGGGCGATGCTTTCGGGCAGGCCGGCCAGCCCCAGCACGACCAGAATCCAGGGCCAGAAGGGAATCCCATCCACCAGGAAGAGCACACCCAGGCCGATGAGCAGGATCGCCCCGGAGAAGCCTTTGGATACACCGAGATCGCTGTCCATTGACAGCTCCTTTCGCCATAGCTTGTTCTACCATTCATTGTACGCGCAACGGGGGCAGATGTTGCGATCGGGATGCCGGGCGTTTTCGGTTTTCGGAACCCTGCCGTATAATCAGCCCCAGACACCCGTCCGCGTAGGAGTCGCGTATGCCTGAGTCGCCGCGCGCGGGCCTGCCCCGCCGACCGCCCGATCTCGACGAGATGCCGGTTGAGGAACTGATCCGGCTGAGTCGCGCTCTCACCCGGCGCATCACCGACCAGGATCGCCAGCGGCTGACGCTGGCCCTGCGCGAGTCCGGCGACGCCCGGCGGCTGTGGACCAGCGCCCCGGCCATGCTGCAACAGTTTTTCGCGGGCGAGATCGACCTCGACGACGACCTCGCCCAGCGTTTCGCCAACGCGCCGCTGCTCGCTCACCTGCGGGTTGTGCCGGAGGCGGGCGAGCCGTTGCGCCGCCAGGCGACGGCGATCTTCGGCAGCAACGACGACGCGGCGACGCTGACAGTTGACGCCACGCTCGACGAGACGACGGCGCTCACCTTCACTTTCACGCTGTTCGGCGCGCTGGCGCTGCGCTTTCACCTCTCACCGCTGGTGGAACCGGATCGCCAGCGGTGGATGGAGCTGCTGCGGCGCGACAACGGCATCACCGTGCTCTGGACGCGCGAGCGTTGGGAGCAGCCGTACCTGATCCTGGTGACACGCGAGGGCTTCGGGCGGCTGTATGCATTCTCGCCGCACGGGATCGAGGCCGCCGCCCGCCTGACGCCCAACATGGTAGCGGGGCTGGTGGATTGGCTGGAGGCGTTGTGGTTCCCCGAGCGGCGTCCACCCGACCCGCAGCCGGTACCCGATGGGCGGCGCGCAGGGCGACACGCTCCGCCTGCGCCGCCGGCCCAGCGACTCTCGTTGCTGCGCACGGCAATCCCCGACGCGCCCGAAGAACAGTGGGTGCCGGACGACGGCGAGCAGGACATCTCCTCCGACGCGCTGGATTGGTGAGAGCGCCCGGCGACCTGTGCGAAAGTCACAAACTGCCGCGCTGATCGTTTGTCGCCAAGATGGGGCCTGTCCGCTACAATGAGGTCACACGTGGGCAATGGCCGCGCGTGGCGGCGCTCACCCGATTCCATCCCGTTCCATTAGATGAGTCAGCGAGGGTTTGCGCGCGGGTGCTGCTCCTGGGCAGGGCGGCCCGTGATCGCAGGCTAGGAGAAAAGGGATCGCATTATCATGAAGGACATTTTCGATAAGACGCGCACGTTCACCCGTGCCCGTGAAGCGATGGAGATGGGGCTGTACCCGTTCTTCCAGCCGCTCCAGGACTCCGACGCCACCACAGCCACCTTCAAGGGCAAGGAAGTGGTGATGATCGGGTCGAACAACTACCTGGGCCTGACGACACACCCCAAAGTCAAGCAGGCAGCGATGGAGGCCATCGAACGTTTCGGGACAAGCTGCACCGGCAGCCGCTTCCTCAATGGCACGCTGGCCTTCCACCTGGAACTGGACAACCGGCTGGCTAAGTTCGTGGGCAAAGAGGCAGCGATTGTCTTCTCTACTGGCTACCAGACCAACCTCGGCACGATCTCGGCCATCGTGGGTCGCAACGATTTCGCCATCCTGGACAAGGACGACCACGCCAGCATTGTGGACGGCTGCTTCATGGCACGCGGCATGAACCAGGCGGAGATGCGCCGCTTTTCGCACAACGACCCCGACAGCCTGGAGTACGCGCTGGCCAAGCTCCCGGAGGACGCGGGCAAGCTGGTGATCGTGGACGGCGTGTACAGCATGGGCGGCGACATCGCCCCGCTGCCGGAGCTGGTCGAGATTTGCAAGCGGCACGGCGCGCGAATCATGGTGGACGACGCGCACAGCATCGGCGTGCTGGGCCAGGGGCATGGCACGGCCTGGCAGTTCGGGCTGACCGACGAGGTTGACCTGATCATGGGCACGTTCAGCAAGTCGCTGGCGTCCATTGGCGGCTTCATCGCCGGCGACGAGCAGACGATCCACTACATCCAGCACTTCGCGCGGCCATTCGCTTTCAGCGCCAGCCTGCCCGCTTCCAACGCGGCGGCGGTGCTGGCGGCGCTGGACATCATCGAGAACGAGCCGGAGCACGTGCAGCGGTTGTGGGAGAACGCCGAGTACATGCGCGCCGGGCTGAAGCGGCTGGGCTTCGACACCGGCACGAGCAACACGCCCGTCATCCCGATCTACGTCCGCGACGATTATCGCACGGTGCTGGCCTGGCACGCGCTGATCGAGGAGGGCGTCTACACCAACCCGGTTGTGTCGCCCGGCGTCCCGCCCAACAGCAGCCTGCTGCGCACCAGCTATATGGCGACGCACCGCACAGAGCACCTCGACCGCGCCCTGAAGGGGCTGGCGACGGTGGGCCGCAACCTCGACCTGATCCCCGCCGACGCTTCGCTGGAGCCGCAGGCGAGCAGCTAGCAAAGGCGCTGCGCTGCTGCGCCCTCCGTAGGGGCGGATGCCATACGCCCCTACACGCCTCTCTCGCTAAATCCCCCTCTCTCCTGCCGAGCCAGAGAGGGGGATTTCTGATCGGCGGGCGGGGCCTGGGGAAGAAACAGACTTCCGAAGTTTCCGGAACTTCGGAAGTCTGGCGCGGAACCGCTAAACCTTTCTCGACTTCCGACTACTGATCACTGACTGCTGACTGCTGACTGCTGACTGCTGATCACCTCTCCTCCTCACGGCTGCGGGGCGCTGACCGTCATCTCGTAGGCCATGTCCCAGTAGGCGTACACGACGAAGAGGTGTAGGCCGCTCTTTTCGGCGGTGAAGGTCACCGTCTGCTCGTAGTAGGTGTCGAACTCGGTGACCAGGAAGCCGTCCGGCCCGTACACGCTCAGGTAGGGGTAGTCTTCCGAGACGAGCGCGATCTCGACCGAGTCGCCGGCGTTGAGGTTCAGGCCATAGATGTCCCTGGCTTCTGTTGCGCCGGAGAAGGTGCCGCTGACCGTCTGGCCCAGCACAAGCTGGCCCTTGATCATGTCAGGCGTGCCAACCAGGAAATCTTCGGTCCCATCGAGCGGGTAGTAGACGGCGGGCACCGTGATACCGTCCAGCGTGGCGGTGTTGATGTCGTCCAGCAGCAGGTAGGCCGAGCCGTCAATGGAGGCGCTCTGCGTCTCCGCTTCCTCACCCAAGAGCGCCAGATTGAGGTCGAGAGCGATGTTGAGGCCGATCCGGTGCACGTAGCTGTCGTCGGCGCCGATCCACTGTTCCATCGTGATGGACGAGTCAGCGATGAGCAGCCCCGCCGTCATCAGCACGAACTGAATCTGGGTCTCGTTGAGCGTTTCCAACGCTTCCATCTCAAGCTCAAGCGCAGCCAAAGCCGGATTCTTGAGCAGGCTGAGCAGAGCCGAGGGTAGGTCTGGGTCGGCCAGAAAACCCTCCAGGTCGAAGGAGGTGGTGAAGGTGAGCATGGTCTGGCCGTTGAAGACGGCGTCGGGGCCGCGCGTCGAGCTAATGTGCGCGTTCATCAGCGTGTTGAGGCGCTGCGCCGGCCCGGAAAGCTCGGAGAGTTGGGCGAGCATCTGAGCGGTCTCGTCGCTCTGCATCTCGGCCAGCATCTCGGCCAGGCCGGTTTCTAGCTCGCTGAGGTCGTCCGGGGTCAGCGTCAGCTTCTCGCCGAACCAGGCATCGGTGCCGGTGGGCGAGGGCGCGTGCAGGTAAAGACCCATGTCCTTGAAGATGATCTCGATGGGGCCACCCACCATCTGGGTTGGCTCCGGCAGCACCATCTCGTCGAGGACGAGATAGGCGCCCATCTCCTGAAGCATGGTCATGAGGGTGGTGCTGTCAAGCAGTTGCTCGACGAACGCCACGACGGGGGCCAGGTCGGTGAAGTCGGTCATCGCCGGCAGGTCGCTGGCCAGCGCGACTAGCGACTGGGGCAGCACCAGCGCGCCGGAACCGGCCAGACGAAGCTGCATGGTCTCCTGGCCGTCGTCCACCGCCAGGTCCACGCCCCATTCGGGGATGCTGAAGGCGTGTAGGCCCTGCATGGCGGCGGTCGCATCTACGATGACCTGGCAATCAGCATCGCTCAAGCCGTTGCAATTAACGGCTTGTTCGCCGCCCTGGGCCAGCGCGGTCAGGGCGGGGCTGGCGACCAGCAGCGTGATCAGCGCCATGCACGACACGAGGCGCAGTAAGCGTTGCATTCTCATGTTTCCCTCCTTGCGGGGCGATCTTGCCCAGGTGAACGACGCGGGCAATGCTCACTAACCACTCTGATTGCCAGTTATTTACCTCACCCCCGTTTCGCTTCGCTCAACTTCCCCCTCTC
>DYGW01000330.1 GCA_020724485.1 Thermoflexus sp.
CGCGTTGGGCGGCCCTCCGCGCGCGGCAGAATTGATCGCGAGGGTGGCAGCGGGACAGGTGTCTTAGCCCACCTTCCGCCCCACCAGCAGAAACTGGCGGATGCTGAAGCGCGCATCCGGCGACGCGGGCGACTGCGGGCGCAGCCAGGCGGCGGCTGGCTCCGGTGCCTGGACGAGCAAGGCGCGCAGCCGGGCGATAGTCGGCGCGTCGCAGCCCATCAGCTCGGCCCAGGCGACGAGCGTCTGCTCTTTGTCGAATTCCTCATAGTGCGCCACTTCTAGCCCAGCGGCGGTGAAGAAGCCGTGCCACTCGGCGCGATTGTAGGCCCACACGTGGCTGGGGTCGCGCAGCCGCTCGAAGGCGTTGACGTAGCGCGCCGTCTGCGGGTCGGGCGGGGCGAGCTGATCCACTACGCCGACGACGCCGCCGGGTCGCACGGCGCGCGCGCATTCGCGCACGAATTGGGCCACATCCGGGAAGTGGTGCGGGGCGATGCGGCAGGTCATCGCGTCGAACGCGGCGCCGGGGAAGGGAAGCTGCTCGGCATCCAGCCGGACGAACGTCACGCTGCCGCTGTCACCCATTTCGGCGGAGATGTAGGCGCGGGCGGCGCGCAGCATGGGCGCAGTCAGGTCTCCGGCGACCGTCCGTGCGCCGGCACGGGCCAGAGCCAGGGCCGTGTGCCCGCCGCCGGTCGCCAGGTCGAGGACGCGCTGGCCGGGCTGGGGCGCGATCCACTCGATCAGCCGGTCGAGGCTGTAGCCCGCGCGGTGCGTCGGCGAGGCGACGTAGCCTGCCGCGTGCGCGCCGAACTGCTGCTGGGTCAGGGACTTGGCGTCGTGAGTCATGGGATGTTCCGTATGGTTACCAGTTAGAGGGCGATAAGGGCGCCGATCGTAGCACAAAATGGGCGAGGCGGATTCTCCGTTTGTCCCCCCGCCAACAGAACACGCCCCGGCACATGACCGGGGCGCAGAGATAACTCAGGTGCGCGGGGCCGCTAACGCTCGCGGCTGACGATGCGCAGGATGAACAGGAACAGGTTGATGAAGTCCAGGTAGAGCTTGAGCGCGCCGATGATCGCCACCTGGCGCACGACGGCTGCTCCCGTGTTGATGCCCTGCGTCTCAAGTTGTCCTGCCTGGCGCTTGATCCACTGTGTGTCGTAGGCGGTCAGGCCGACGAAGATCAGCACGCCCGCGTAGGACACCACCCAGTAGAGCGTCTCGCTGGCCAGGAAGATGTTGACGATCGAGGCGATGATCAGCCCGATCAGCGCCATGAACAGCAGGCTGCCCAGCCGCGACAAGTCCATTTCCGTCGTGTAGCCGACGATGCTCATCGCGCCGAACATGGCCCCCGTGGCGAACAGCGCCAGGTAAATATCTGTCAGCGCGGCCCAGTAGAAAATGGTGGACAGCGTCACACCCATCAAGGCGGCGAAGAGCAGGAACAGGTTGGTCGCCCGGCTTGCTTCGATGCGCGTGATGCGCGCGCTGAGGTACCACACCAGCCCGATCTGGGCGAACGGCGCCACGATCAGCATGGGGAAGATGGCCTCGGTCAGGCCGCTGAAGGCGAAGACCAGGGCGACGATCGCGCTGGTCAGCAGGCCCAGCGTCATCCACAGATAGACTTCCTTCATCACGGCGCGCATGTCCACGCGCGTGCCGAGGGCGGTTGCCTGCGGGCGGTAAATGTTCATGAGTCGTCCTCCGTTGCGTCAACGCGCGTCACTTCGCTTGCTTATGATTATACAGGCAGAACGACCGGTTGGGGGTGCGCGAATGTTAAATTGCCGTAAGATCGCCTGGCGCGACGGGGAGGGCTGCCAACCTTAACGGCCAGTGGTTCACCTCCCCCCCGTTTCGTTTCGCTCAACTTCCCCCTCTCCGCTGGCGGAGGGATGGACAAATAAGATTGCGTTGACGGTTAATGATAGGTTACGGAAG
>DYGW01000331.1 GCA_020724485.1 Thermoflexus sp.
ACCTTCGTGCACCCGGTCACGGGCGACCAGGTCGCATCCGTCCACTCGATCGCGGAGCGGTCACTCATAGGCCGTCCATCTCCTTGACCATCTCGGCGGTCATGGCCGCGACCGCGCGTATCTGCGCGCCGGTCTCCTTGGGGGGTGTCGAGAGGAAGTCACACGTCGCCGGTTCGTCGTTGCCATGCCGGGCCCAGAAGGAGATCACCAGCACGCCCGTGCAGTGGTAACCGGGCTTCGGGTCGCTCGCGAGCATCACGAGGTCCTTGATCTGCTCGCCCCAGCCCTCATCGGCGGGTCGCCGCGTCATCGGCCCCGCCTCCACCACGCGAGCACCCCGAACGCGCACCAGACGGCGATCAGCACCAGCGCCCACACGACCGCCAGCGCGAGCACGAGGTCGAGCAGCTGCGTCTGCATCAGCGTTCCAGCCACCTCTGGATCAGATCCGCGAGCTGGCCCTTGGTCAGCTCGGCCGCGGAGGCGACCTCGATTCCGTGGGCCTTGGCGAACGCCTTGGCCTTAGTCGCGGTCAGGCCAGCCTTCTTCGCGCGCTCCCACTGCTCCGGCGTCGCTGGCTCATCGAGGTCCGCTGGAGGCGCTACCAGGCCGTTTGCCCCCGCACCCCCGCCAGGGTTGTCCGGGCTCCTGGCGGCAGCACCTACCTCGCTCAACCACGTGCTCACCCTGCACGCTCCGTCATCGCCCGGTACTCCTGCTGTGCGGCCTCGCAGCACACGGGCAGATAGGGGTCGTAGTCGGGGTCGTCAGGGTCCGGTGAGTCTCCCCAGGTCTCCCACTTCCGGCCGCAGTGAGAGCAGCGGTATTCCAGGTTGTACGCGAGCCGCGCGTCATACCCGTCGAGGTCTCGGTGGTTCTTGATCACGCGGACGAACTCCTCTAGCTCGCGCCGCTCGTCGATCGACCACCCCCTGCGCGCCATTAAAACGTCGACACGCACATGCAGATCAGTCTCGACTCGGGTCCTCACCCTGCACGCTCCGTCATCGCCCACCCGAGCTCGGTAGGACCCGTAGGAATCGCGATGTCTAGCCCTGCGCCGTAGGCGTCTCGTAGTCCCGTGGTGAGCAGATAGGGGTCGCGGTCGATCCAGCCTGCGAGGGCGGCGAGCTCCATGGTGAGCGCAGCCCGCGCAGCCCGCGCAGCCCGCGCATCTCGCGCATCCCACGCAGCCCGCGCAGCCCGCGCATCCCACGCAGCCCGCGCAGCCCACGCAGCCCACGCATCCCACGCAGCCCGCGCATCTCGCGCATCCCACGCATCCCACGCATCCCACGCATCTCGCGCAGCCCGCGCAGCCCACGCAGCCCACGCATCCCACGCAGCCCCAAATCGACGGAGGGTCCAATCTCCCAGGCCGCGCGCGTCGAGCGCCGCTCGGAGGCCAGTCTCGACCTTCGTCTCGTCCCATCTAGGACGCGCGAGGGCTCGCCGCCAGGCCATCTGGTCGCGCGTCATCTGATCGGCGTGAGGCCCGAAAGACTCGAAGAGGCGACGGACGGCAGAGCGGACCGTGCGCTCGGAGCAGACGGCCAACAGCCGCAGGGACTCCGCGCGACACTTGTCTCCGCGCTCCACCCATCGGCCGATGGGCTCGACGCGGTGCAGCACCGCGGGCCGGCCGTCGCGCCACAGGCCCGCGATGCGCAGCGCGGTCTCGGGACGGCGCGTGAAGTGCCAGCCAGGGGCACATTCGCGATCGGAGGTATCCAGCTTGCGCCGGGGAAGCTCATACGGCAGCGTGCCGTCGTAGAGCGGCTCCCCGCCCTGGAGCGGCGGGCGCAGATCGTGTGTAAGGACCTTGTACCCGTGAGTCATGATCCTTCCCTCCCCTTGACCATCTCGTCGGTGACGGATTGGGTCACGCTCCGGAAGGGCGACTGCAGCGCCTGGTAGTCGGCATCGGTGATGGCTCCCCA
>DYGW01000080.1 GCA_020724485.1 Thermoflexus sp.
TTGATATTCTCCAGGGCCTCTTCTTTGGTCTCCCCCTGGCTGAAACAGCCGGGCAGACTCGGCACTTCGACCCAGTAGCCACCCTCTTCGGCGGGATGCAAGATCACCTGGCGTGTGGTAGGCATAGTCGCTCTCCCTTTCTGCTTGACGTAGACGCAGCGCCCCGACGGAGGCAGGCGCTCGACTGCCAGACTTCCGAAGTCTGCGGAGACTTCGGAAGTCTAGTGCCGGAGCGCCCCGCCCCGCCAACTCCCCCTCTTCTCTACTGCTTTCTCTCTGCGCTCTCTGCGCCTCTGCGGTGGGATCGGTTCTTCACCCGCCCCCCACCCCCACGCGGCGGAGGCGCAATCCCCGCGCTTGCCCCACGCCGATTGCATCGCTCCCCGCCGCAAGCTATAATCCGCACCCGTTCCGCGAACGTAATAGCAGCTTCTACTAGGCACCCCGGCGGCGACAGGTGGTTCTCGGCTGGAGCGGTTTTGTTGGGGAGGATGATCTCGGTGTTGACTATAAAGCACAGCGCAATGACAGCGGGCCGGTACGCCTGGCTGAGCCTGGTACTGGCCGTCGTGGTCGTCATCAGCGGGGGGGGAATGGCCGGGCAGCCCGCTCTGGCCCAGGACGCCAACCCCAATTTGCTGGTGAACGGCAGCCTGGAACAACCCTACTACGGCCAGGGCGCGCCGACGCGCACCGCCCCCAGCGGGTGGAGCATCTGGTTGGGCGCGGGCACGCCAGAAGCCTTCCCGCATAATGACAAAGTGCAGGTGCTCGACGGCGAAGTATCGTGGAACGTCAAGCAGGGCTACACGGCCTTCACCGCCGCGGGCTACCAGCGCGTCAGCGGCCTGACCGCCGGCCAGGCGGTCAAGCTGACCGCTTACGGCTGGGTCTATACCTGCAATGACACAACCACGTCGTGCGTCATCCCCGAAGCCCCCTACCGCCGCTCCGATACGGCGGCGGGCGCTTCGCTGAAAGTGGGCATTGATCCCAACGGCGGGACAGACCCGCTCGCGGCCAGCGTCGTCTGGTCGGCGGCGGCAGCGCCCTATGATCAGTGGGCCGAGCTAAGCGTCACGGCTTCGGCGGCGGGCGATTCCGTCACCGTCTTCCTGCACATGACCCAGGCCGCCGGGCTGGCAATCAACAACGTCTATTGGGACAAAGTGTCGCTCGTGCGCACCGAAGGCGGCACCGTCGCCGGGCCTGTCCCCGCCGAAGTGCCCTTCGTCACGCCGCAGGGCGTCCGGCCCGATGGCAGCATCATCCATACGGTGCAGTCGGGCGACACGCTGTCCAGCATCGCCTACGCCTACTTCGAATACGGCGTGACGCCGGAGAGCATCGCCGCCCTCAACCCACCGATGAAGCCCAACACACGCGTCCTGCAGATCGGCCAGCAGATCGTCATTCTGCCGCCCGGATCGGTAGACCCCGTCACCGGCAAGCTGCTGCCCGCTGGCGCGGCACCGGCGGTGCCCGCCGAGGCAGCAGGCCCGACTCCTGTGCCCTCGCCCACGCCGGTGGGCGGTGTGGCCCAGCCGGAACCCACAACCGAACCAGCAGCGGACGCCGAGCCACCGGTCACCTATGGGCCGGTGCAGGCCGAGTTCGTGGCGTTGGAGCGCGGCATGATGTTCTGGGTTCAGGACACCAACCAGGTCTTCGTGCTCACCAACGGGGCCGATGCGCTGGGCGGTACTTACAAGGCGTACCAGAATACCTGGATGGACGGGATGCCAGAGGTTGATCCGGCGCTCGAAAGCCAGGTGCCGGCGGGCTTCGCCCAACCGACTCGCCGCTTCGGGCAAGCATGGCGCACCTACGCCGGCGTGCGCGACGCGCTGGGCTGGGCCACTGACGAAACCCTGCCCTATACGGCGCTGGTCGTCCGGCAGGGCGGCACAATTGTCTTCAGCGGGCCAGATGGCCTGGTCTACCAGTTCGACGCCGAGGGCAACTGGCAGGCCTTCGACCTGGGCGTGGAGCAGTAAGCGGTTATCAGTTGTCGGTAATCAGCGATCGGTAGGGGCGCAGGGGGCTGCTCTGTGCGCCCCGCATGAGAACAGACTTCCGAAGTCTGCGGAGACTTCGGAAGTCTGGTTACAGCCGCGCCCCGCTGAATCCTCCCTTCTGTACAACTCTCTCTCTGCGCCCTCTGCGTCTCGGCGGTGAAATCCGCTCTTCGCCCGCCTCCCCTACGGCGCGCGCCAACGGTAGAGGATGTACTGCACGTCGTCGCCGGGGTTGCCAGTCCGCCAGACCTCGTCGAGGAACTCCCCGGCGAATTCACCCCAGGCGAGCCAGTCGGCGGAGTCGTATGGCGCCGCGTGCTCGCGCTCGAACTCGCGGCCAAACTCGTACACCAGCAGGTAATCCGCCCCGTCCCCCTGCCACTGCGCGGCGATGTCCGCCGGGTCCCCTTGCCCCGCTGTCCGCCGCGCGTAGTACCAGCCGTCCATCAGCGAATCGGGGATGCAACGCAGGCGCACGCCGTCGCAGTAAAGCGCGCGCGGCTCCCACAAGAAGCGCACCGTCGCGCCGGGCGGTAGCTCGTTGACCTGGCGCATGGTCGCGTAATGCCAGCCCAGGGCGTGTTCCAGGTAAGCCCGCTCGTACCCCTCCTCGCCGGAGAAATAGAGCGGGACGCGCCGCTCGCCCGCATAGCGCAGTGCCGCGACCCCGGTCAGCACGGCGGCCAGCGCGACCAGCGCCTGAATGACGAAACCGAGGTGAACCGGCTTGGACGGCAGCCTTTCCAGCCCGCGTAAAGCCAGCGCCGCCATGATCGCCAGCGGCCCGAACAGGTACAGCACCAGCCGCGTTTGCAGACTGATGTACGAACCGAACGCCGCGCTGACCAGCCACGCCGCCAGGATCACCCCCGTCACCACGCCCGCCAGGCTCAGCCAGACCCGCTCTGGCGGAGTCAGCCGCCCGCGCGCCAGCGCCAGCAGCGGGATCAGCAACAGGAACAGTGGGCCGATGTCTGTCCCGTAAGTCCCCGCCCCCTCCACGCCGAGGACGGTTGCCGCCAGCGGCAGCAGCGGAATCTGCCAGGCGCTCTCGCCATAGATCAGGCCGGAGCGCGGCTGGCTGTACCAGTCCTGGCGGATGGCGTCCATCTCCGCCGACTCGAAGACGAATGGGTACACGGGGTTGCCGTAGTACAGCGCATTGCGCAGCAGCCAGGGGGCAAAAGTCAGCAGCGCGGCCAGCGCATAGGCGGCGGCGTAGGCCAGGGCCGCGCGCCAACCGGAGCCGCGCCCTCGCCAGAGCAGCAGCACGCCGAAAGCGATCACCAGCCACAGCGCGCTGTACTTGACTCCAATGCTGAATCCGGCCAGCGCACCCAACAGAATCGCGTGGCGCAGGCCGGGGAGGGAGCCGAGAGACCGTCTGCCCCCCCCTCCCCGGCCCTTCCCCCACCAGGGGGGAAGGGAGAAAAGTGCGAGCCTGAAGCCCCTCTCCCCTTGTGGGAGAGGGGTTTGGGGTGAGGAGGCTCCGCGCGCCTCGTCCCAACGCTCGGCGACGCCCAGGCCGACGACGGCCAGCAGCATCGGCAGCAAGTCCACGTAGGGGATGCCCATCTCGATCCAGACGGTCTGCGCGCTGAGCAGGATCACGGCGGCCAGCCAACCGGTCACCGCCCCGCCCAGGCGCGCCGCCCGCCCGCCAACTGCCAACAACAGCAGCGCGCCCATGCCCCAGTGCAAAACCGCCGCGCCGGGCAATCGCCCAGTGAGGGCGAGCTGTCCGGCGAAGAGCGTCTCGACGATCTGCGGGAAGCCCAGGAAATGGTTGTGCGGCGCGGCGTAGAAGCGCCCGCGCTCCACAACCTGCTGCGGCCCGGCCAGGTGATAGGCCAGCGCGTCCCACTTGCTCGGCGGCAGCAGCGCCAGGATCAGCGCCAGCGCAGCCAGACCCACCGCCAGAACTGTGAGGGAGCGCGCCCACCGTCCGCGCGGCAGGGGCGCGCGAGTCCAGTCCGCCACCTGCCGCACCCAGGCCAGCGCATCGCGTCCGGCCAGCGCCCCGGCGATGACCAACACCACCGCGATGCTCCACGCGCTCAGGGCTAGCGATCCCACCGCCAGCACCAGCAACGAGAGGACGGGCAGCCCCACCGCCCCCGCCGCCGCGATCTGTTCGGGCGCGCTGCCCCACAGCAGATCGCAGCGGCGCAGGATGCCCCGCCCCAGTCCCCCACCGACCAGCACGAACACGCCCGCCACAGCGCAATCGAGCAGCGCGCCGCCGAACGCCCCGGCCAGCGGCGGGGTGATCGGCTTGTGCACCCAGTAGTACAGGCCGAGCACCAACGTCGCCCAGGCCAGAGCCAGGGCCGCCAGCGAGAGGTTTGTCCGTTTCATGGCGGGGCGCGCCTCGTGTGTGGGCTGCCGCCCGCCTACCAGCGTTGATGAACCAGGGGCCGGATGTACGTGTCGTAGATGGCGCGCACTTGGGCCATTGTCTCCTCAGAGAGCGGCGGCAATTCCGACGCGCGGATGCTGTCCTCGGCCTGCGCCGGACGCTTGGCGCCGGGAATGACGCATGACACCGCGTCGAACATCAGAATCCAGCGCAGGGCGAACTGGGCCATCGTCGCGCCCGGCGGCACCAGCGGGCGAAGCTCCTCGACGGCTTCCAGGCCGGTGCGGAAATCCACGCCGGAGAAGGTCTCGCCCACGTCGAAGGATTCGCCGTAGCGGTTGAAGGCGCGGTGATCGTCCGGCGCGAAGGCGCTCTGCGGCGTCATCTTGCCGGTGAGCAGGCCGCTGGCCAGCGGGACGCGGGCCAGGATGCCCACCTTGCGCTGTTGCGCCTGGGAGAAGAACAACTCAGCGGGACGGTGGCGGAACATATTGAAGATGATCTGCACCGTCTGCACGTTCGGGTATTCGATGGCCTTCAGCGCCTCCTCGACCTTCTCCACGCTGACGCCATAGTAGCGCACCTTGCCGGCCCGGACGAGATCGTCCATCGCGCCGAAGACCTCCGGGCGATAGTAGACCTCGGTGGGCGGGCAGTGAAGCTGCACCAGGTCGAGGCAGTCGGTGTCCAGGTTGTGCAGGCTGCGCTCGACGAAGCGGGTCAGGTTGGCGGCGGTATAGCCGTCCGCCGTGTGCGGGTCGAGCCGCCGCCCCGCTTTGGTGGCGACAATAACTTCCTCGCGGCGCTCTTTGAGCACCCCGGCGATCAGGCGCTCGCTGTGCCCGTCGCCGTACACATCGGCGGTATCAATGAAGTTCACGCCCAGGTCGAGCGCCCTGTGCAGCGCGGTGATGGACTCCCTGTCGTCCACCGCCCCCCACGACCCGCCAATGGCCCACGCGCCGAAGCTCACTTCGGACACCTGCCAGCCCGTCCGGCCCAATTCGCGGTATTTCATCGTGTCTCCCTCCAGTGGTTGTTGGTGGTTGGTCATCGGTTATCGGTTTTCAGTCGTCAAGGGCTGTGAGTCTTGCGTCATGAGTCGGGAGATTATGCTCTGGCCTCCTGACTCTAAACTCACGACTCCGAACCTTGACCACGCGCGCCCTGGGCGGGAGTAGACTTCCGAAATTCCCGAAAACTTCGGAGGTCTGGCTACCGCCGCGCCAGCACCTCATCGGCCAGGCGCAGGGCGAGCACGCCCAGCACATAGAATAGCACGAGCAGCAACACCCCCTTATAAGGATTGACTATCGCAATGTAGCGCGGCTGGACGTTGAGCATAATCGCGCTGGCGGCGGCGTGGTTGGCGACAATGGCCCCCGCCAGCAGTGCCAGCGGCAGCAGTCGCCGCGCCCAGGGGACGAGCAACACCGCGATGCCCAACCCCCCATACCACAGGTACGGGTGCGGGCGGCTGAGCGAGCGGTAGCGCAGCGCCACCTGGTCTACGGCCTGGCGCACGGCCCAACTGTCCGGCCAGGGCGGGCACATGGCCGTCGCAATGTCGCGCACGATGAGCGCCAGCGTCTCCGGCGTGATGTCCGACGCGCCATAGAGCAGCCAGTCCTTCTCCAGGTAGCCGCGCGTGTCGCGCTCGACTTTGGCTTCGATGTCGGCGCACTGTGCATCGCTGGGCAGCCGCTTGCCGCGATATTGCAGGCCGGGCAGGCGCAGATAGTCGGTGAAGGCGTCGAAGACCTGCTCGCCGAACTCAAGCGGATGGGCAATCAGCATCTCGCGGTAGGCCCGGTTGTAGAGGCTGCGCACCGCCGGCCAGTCGCCCACCAGGACGACCAAACAGCGGTTCATGTTCTCGTCGTCGGGGCAGCTTTCGCGCAGCGCGACCAGTTCCGCCGAGGCCAGGCCGTTGTCCGCTTCTAGCAGGCCGGTGCGCGTCAGAGGGCGCACCAGCATGAAGCTACCGCCGCCATTCAGCGCGAACTGGTCGAATACAAGCTGGTTGAACAGCGCGGACAGCAGCAGCGCCAGGGCAAAGGCCGCCCCCATGACCGCTGTCCGCCAGGCTGAGCGCGTGCTCAGCAGGAATAGCACAGCGAAGGGCACGATCAGGTAGCGCCCCACCGGGCGGATGAGCAGCGTCAGCGCCAGCATGACGCCCAGGGCCACATCGCCCGCCTGTAGCCTACGCCCGTCCCGCCGGCGAACCTGGATCAGAAACAGGCTGAAGGCCAGGCTGAGCACGAACATATAGAGCGGCTCGGTCGAGGTGAAGTTATACAGGATGCCGGTCTGCGGGTCGGCGAGGGCCAGCAGCGCCACGCCAAAAGCCAGCGCCGGGCTGTAAGGGCGAATCCCCCAATAGAACACCACCCCTTGCAGCGCCGAGAGCACCAGTTGGAAAATGATCAGCACATAGACGCTGCCCAGCCAGTAATGAGTCAGGTAGATCAGTAGCGGGTAGAGCGGGTAGATCAGCTCGAAGACAATCGGCGCGTCCAGCCCCTCGAACTGTGCCGCATAGAGGAAATAGTCGGCGGAGTCGGCCCCGTGCGCCGGCGGATAGGCGATCAGAAAGATCAGCGCGCGAGCCACGCCCAGCGCCAGCAGCAGCGGAACAGTCCAGCGCGAATCGGTCAGGCGGCGCAGCATACGCCCCAGCGCGATCAACGCGGGCGAACGCAGAGTCGAGTCGCGCAGAGCGGCGCGAGGGATAGCCAGCACAGCAGCGGTCCTTTCCAACAGCGCGCATTGGCAGGCACAAAAGGGCATTTTACCGCAGAGCCAGTCATGCCGCAGGCTGCGCCAGGCGCGAATTCAGACTTCCGAAGTTTCCAAAACTTCGGAAGTCTGGTGTCGGCGCGCCTGCATCTCTCCCCCTAAGTCCCCCTCAGCCAGCCGAGCTAGAGAGGGGGGAAAGGCCGAGCGCAGCGAGGCCAGGGGGTGAGGTCTATGCCCCGCTGTCAAGCGATTCGCTGACAACCCTTGCACGCACCCTCCCCGCCAACGCTGTTGCCGCCCCCCTCTCGCTTGGCTACAATGGGAGCCGTACAGCGACCAGGAGCAGATGCCGTGTACCTCAGCCCCAGCCGCATCGAGCAGCCGCTGCTCGCCAGCGAAATCCTGCGCGACAACCCACTCGGCGATCCGCACATCCGCCGCCTAACGGTCTACCTGCCGCCCGGCCATGACGACCTACCCGACGCGCGCTACCCCACCGTGTACCTGCTGAGCAGTCATGGCAACACCGGGCCTGGCCTGCTCAACTGGCGGCCCTGGGACACGACGATCAAGGAGCAGCTAGACGCCCTGCTCGCCGCCGGGCGCATCGCCCCGCTGATCGTCGTCCTGCCCGATATGTGGACGCGCTTCGGCGGGTCGCAGTATATCAACTCCGCCGGGATGGGCCGCTACGAGGATTACCTCATCCAGGAGGTCATCCCGCTGGTGGATCGCAACTACCGCACGCGGCCCCACCGCGATCATCGCGCCATCATCGGGCGCAGCAGCGGGGGCTTCGGCGCGATCACCCAGGCCATGCACCACCCCGACATATTCGGCGCGTTCGCCTGCCACAGCGGAGACCTCTACTGGGAATACACATGTCTGCCCGGCCTGAGCCGGATGCACCAGCAGCTTGTGCCCTACGGCTCGCTGGATGAGTTCATCGCACGCATTCCCGACATCCGGCCCAAGAACAGCGCCTTCTGGGACCTGATCATGACCGTGTGCTGGGCGGCAGCCTTCGGCAGCAACCCGCAGCAGCCGCGCGGCTTTGACCTGCCCATTGACCCCGACACCGGCGCGCTGAACGACGCCGTCTGGCGGCGCTGGCTGGTCCACGACCCGATCCGCAAGCTCGACACGCCCGCCTGCGCCGACGCCCTGCGCCAGATGCGCCTGGCTTATGTGGACGTTGGGGCTTACGACGAGTACCAGCTTCAGGTGGGGGCGCGGGTGCTGCACCGCAAGCTGGAAGCGTTGGGCATCCCCCACGTTTACGAGGAATACCCGGACGGTCACCGCCACACCGATTACCGCTACGCTAACTCGTTGGAGCGGCTGAGCAAGGCGCTGCGATGAAGTTCTCCCCCCGACGCTTCCGGCGCTGTGCCCGCCGTGCTCTGCTCGCCCTCTTGCTCGCCGCGCTGAGCGGCGCGGGCGCGGCCTGTTCGCTCTCCAGCGAGCGAGTGATCTACGTGACGGCCACGCCGGAGTACGACGAGAGCGGCAACCTCATCACCCCGCCGACGATGACGCCCGACGAGCCGACGCCCACTCCCCTCCAGCCCACGCCCAACACGCCGCGCTACACCCAGGCCGCCGGGGGAATGCACGCCGTCCGGCCCGGCGAAACCCTGGGCACCATCGCCGCGCTCTATGCCGTCACCGTAGACGATCTGCTGGCCCTCAACAACCTTTCCGACCCGAACCGGCTGGAAGTCGGCCAACTGATCAGCGTGCCGGGTGGCGGGGGGGTGACCACACCCGCCGTCAAGCTGATCCCGGACAGCGAGTTGGTCTACGGCCCCACGGCCAGCGGCTTCAGCATCACCGGCGCGGTCAAGTTCCGCCAGGGCTTTCTGCGCGCTTACTCCGAACAGGTCGGCGACGAAACGTGGAGCGGGGTCAAGATCGTGGATTTCGTCGCGCGGTCGTACAGCGTCAACCCGCGCCTGCTGCTGGCGCTGCTGGAATATCGCGGCGAGTGGCTGTCCAACCCCTACCCCGCCGATGGGAAAGTCCTCTACCCGATGGGTATTGTCAAACAGGGGCGCGAAGGGCTGCTCAAGCAGCTTCTCGACGCCGCCGACGCGCTCAACTACGGCTATTACGGGTGGAAGTATCGCGGCACCATCGCCATGACGCTCGGCGACAGCCAGCGCGTGCTGTTCGACCCCATGCTCAACGCGGGAACGGTCGCCGTGCAGTACATGCTCAGCCTGACGACTAGCCCCGTCCAGTGGCAGCGCGATGTGCACCCCAGCGGCTTCTTCGAGACGTACCTCAGCCTGTTCGGCGACCCGTTCGCGCACGCCATCGAGCCGCTTGTGCCGCCCGATCTCGTCCAGCCGCCGCTGACGCTGCCCTTCGCCCAGGGCGAGGAATGGGTCTACACCGGCGGGCCGCACGGCGCGTACAACAGCGGATCGGCCTGGGGCGCGATTGACTTCGCCCCGCCGGAGCCGCCGGAGGAGCTGGTGCAGGCGCAGGGTGCGTGCTACGTCTCGCCCCATTGGGCGACCGCCGCCGCGCCAGGCGTCATCGCCCGCAGCGGCGATGGCTATGTGATCCTCGACCTGGACGGCGACGGCGACGAGCACACCGGCTGGACGCTGGTTTACCTGCATGTGGACGACACCGGGCGCATCGCCGCTGGAACGACCGTGCAGGCCGGCGACCGGCTCGGTCACCCCTCGTGCCAAGGCGGGATCAGCAACGGCACTCACCTGCACCTGGCCCGCCGCTACAACGGCGAGTGGATTCCGGTCTCCTGCGAAGACTGCGCGCCGGGCGTGACCGTGCCGCCCTTTGTGCTCGGCGAGTGGACGGTTTACGGATTCCCCAACCAGGAATACCAGGGCTACATGACCCGCCCCGGCGACGACGGCTACCGCCAGGCCGAGCAATTCCGCGACAACGACCTGAACAAGATCATCTGGTAACAGACTTCCGAAGTTTCCAAAACTTCGGAAGTCTGGCGTCCGAGCGCCTGCGTCCGTTGTAGGGGGAGGGTTTCGAAACCCTCCCCTACAGACCTCACCCCGCTCGGCGCTAATGCGCCTCGCCGCCCCCTCTCCATTCGAATGGAGAAAGGCCGAGCGTAGCGAGGCCAGGGGGTGAGGTAAGGCCCCGGCGGTGAGCCGCCCTACTTCGCCGGCAGCGCCTCGCGCGCCCTGCGCCCGTTGGACGGGGCGGGCACGTCGCGCCGGAACTGGCTCATGTACAGGTCGTAGTAGAAGCCGCGCGCCGCCAGCAGCGACTCGTGCGTGCCCTGCTCGATGATCTGCCCATCGTCAATGACGAAGACCTGGTCGGCGTTGCGAATTGTGCTCAGGCGGTGAGCGATGACGAAGCTCGTCCGCCCCTTGAGCAATTCCTCCAGCGCCCCCTGGATTAGCCGTTCGGTGCGCGTGTCCACGCTGCTGGTCGCCTCATCAAGGATCAGCAGGCGAGGGTTAGCCAGCGCAGCCCGGGCAATGGCCAGCAGTTGGCGCTGCCCCTGGCTGAGACCGGCCCCGCGCTCACCGAGCAGGGTGTTGTATCCGTCCGGCAGGCCGCTGATGAAGTCGTGGGCGTGGGCCAGCCTGGCGGCGGCGATCACCTCTTCGTCACTGGCGTCCATGCGCCCGTAGCGGATGTTATTCAGCACCGTGTCGCTGAACAGGAACGTGTCTTGCAGCACGATCCCGATCTGGCGGCGCAGGCTGGCCCGCGTCACGTCGCGCACGTCGTGCCCGTCAATGAGCACCGCCCCCGCCGTCACGTCGTAGAAGCGCGGCAGCAGGTTGATCACCGTTGTCTTGCCTGCACCGGTCGGCCCCACCAGGGCGATAGTCTGGCCGGGCAGCGCCTCTAGGCTGACCCCGCGCAGCACCGGTTCGCCGGCGTTGTAGCTCATGTGCACGTCGCGCAGCTCAACATGCCCGGCGATGGACGGCATCTCCACCGCGCCGGGCTTGTCGCTCATGTCCGGCTGCGCGTCCAGGAACTCGTAGATGCGCTCGGCCCCGGCGATGGCGCTCTGGATGTTCGTCCACAGCGTGGCGATAAGCTGGATCGGCTGGTTGAACTGCTGCGCGTAGGAGACGAAGGTGATGATCAGCCCCAGCGAGATCGCCGTTCCGGCCAGGTCTTGATTGCGCAGCATCAGCACGCCGCCCACGCCGGCGACGATTACAATTGAGATGTAGCCGAGCGCCTCCAGCGCGGGGGCCAGGGCGCTGGTGAAGGCTACGGCGCGGATGTTGGCGTCGCGGTTGGCCGCGTTCGCCTCGCGGAAGCGGGCGATGTTCTCGTCCTCGCGGGTGAAGGCCTGCGCCTCGCGCACCCCGGCGATGTTCTCCTGCAAATCCGCGTTCACCTCGCCGATCTCGCGCCGCGCCCAGCGAAAGGCCTTGCGCGCCTGGTCGGAAAACCACAGCGTCGCCAGCAGCATGAACGGCACGGTGACCATGCTGATCAGGGCGAAGGACACGCTGCGGTTGAACATGGCGTAGAACAGCCAGATGATCAGCAGCACGCCGCGCACTACCTGTACCAGCGCGAAGCTGATCGCCTGCTGCAGCGTGTCGGTGTCGTTGGTCAGGCGGCTCATGATCTCGCCCGCTTCGTGCCGGGCGTAGTAGCTCAACGACAGGCGGTGTATGTGCTCGAAGATTTGCACGCGCATGTCGCGCAGCACGTGCATCCCCACCCAGCGCGTCAGGTAAAACTGGCTGCCAGTGGCCAGCGCGCTGGCGATGAACAGGATCACCAGCAGGGCGATGATCGTGCGGATGCCGGCGACGGTTTCGGAGCGCGACAGATTGGCCATGTCGTCGGCGTACCAGCAGTTGCTCTGGGCGGACTGGGCCATGCTTTCGGACAACCCCTGGACGCCTTCCGGCGGAGTGAACTGCTGCTGGCCGTAGGGCGTCAGGTAGCAGTCCACCGTCTGCCCGATCAGGTCGGGGGTGATCACCTGCGACCACGCGCTGAAGATGGACAGCGCGATCACCACGAGCAAGATCAGGCGGCGGCGGCCCATCTGCCGCCAGAAGCGGCCCAGCGTGGCGCGGACGCTGCGGGCTTTGCGGGTATCGCCTTCCAGGAGGTGGCGGCGGTCGTGCATCATCATAGCTGCACCTCCGGTTCGCTCGCGGCCGGCTCGGCTGTTTCGAGCGCGGCGTCCTCGACCAACTGCGAGCTGTAAATCTCGGCGTAGAGTGGGCTGTTTTCCATCAACTCCTCGTGGATGCCGCGCGCGACGATGCGCCCCTTATCTAGCACCAGAATCAGGTCGGCGTTGAGCACGGTGCTGATCCGCTGGGCGATGACGAAGCTCGTCCGCCCGTGCATGAGCTGGTCGAGCGCCCGCTGAATCTGGTACTCGGTAGCCAGGTCTACGCTGCTGGTCGAGTCGTCCAGGATCAGGATGCGCGGGTTGAGCAGCAGAGCGCGGGCGATGGCGATGCGCTGCTTCTGCCCGCCGCTGAGCGTAACGCCGCGCTCGCCGACCGGCGTGTCGTACCCCTGGGGAAAGGTCATGATGAAGTCATGCGCGGCGGCGGCCTGCGCGGCGGCGATCACCGCGTCCAGCGCAGCGCCGGGCCGCCCGAAGGCGATGTTGTCGCGGACGGTGCCCGTGAACAGCGTCGTCTCTTGCAACACGATGCCGATGTGCGAGCGCAGGCTGTTGAGCGTCACGTCGCGCACATCGCGCCCGTCAATGCGCACCGCGCCCTCCGTCGCGTCGTAGAAGCGCGGCAGCAGGTTGATGATCGTCGTCTTGCCGCTGCCCGTCGCGCCCAGTAAGGCCACCGTCTGGCCGGGCTGGACTTTGAACGAGACCTCGCGCAGCACATATTCGCCGCTCTTGAAGTAGCGGAACGACACATTTTCAAAGCTGACCTGCCCGGTGATCGTCTCCAGCCTGGTTGCGCCAGGCCGGTCTTCGACTTCGTTGGGGGCGTCAAGAATCTCGAAGATGCGCGTGGACGAGGCCGTCGCCTGCGATAGCAGCGAGATGATGAAACCCAACTGCCCCAGCGGGAAGAAGACATAGACCAGGTACAGGCTGAACTGCTGCCATTCGCCCAGGGTCAGCGTCCCATCGAGAATCTGCAAGCCGCCCGCGTAGAGCACGGCGGCCTGACCCAGGCTGGCGATCAGGAAAGTGGTGGGGAAGATGAGCGCAAAAGTGCGGCTGATCTTCAGGTTCTGCGCCAGGTGATGGTCGGCGGCCTCGTTGAAGCGCGCCTGCTCATAGGGTTCGCGGGCGAACGCCTTGACCACGCGGATACCGGCCAGGTTCTCTTGCAGGATGGTGTTCAGCGCCGACAGGCGCACTTGCAGCGTGGTGAACAGCGGCTGAGCGATGGCTCCGAATCCGGCGAACATGAGCAGGGCCAGCGGCAGCACAGGCAGCGCCACCAGCGTCAGCTCGAAGTTGGTCATCAGCAGGATGATCAGCGTGCCGACCAGCAACACCAGCGCCTGTAGCGCCATGATCAGCCCCTGGCCGATGAACAGGCGCACTTTCTCCACGTCGTCGGTCGCGCGGATCATAAGCTGGCCGGTCTGGTTGCGGTCGTGGTAGCTGAACGACAGGCGCTGAATCTTGGCGAAAAGCTCGTTGCGGAAGTCGAAGGCCACGCTCTGCGACAGGCGTTCGGCCATGTAGCCCTGCACGAAGGCGAAGAAGCCGCGAGCTATGGCAAAAATCACAATGGCGATCCCGGCGGCGATGATCGCGTTCTCGGCGCCGCTGGCGTTCTGCCGAACCTGGTCCATCGTCAGGCCGCGCTGCGCGGTGACTGTTGCTGAGGCTTGCTCCGGCAGCGACAGGATCATGTTGGCGGTCATGCCATTGGTGATGCTGTCAATGATGTCGCGCACCAGCCAGGGCACCATAAGCTGCGCGCCGGTGGAGATGAACAGCGCAGCATAGGCCACAATCAGAGACCGCCGGTAGCGGCGCACGTAGCCGAGCGCACGGCCCAGCATGGCGAACCCCTCGCGGCCCATCTTCTGCCGCCCGCCTGGCGGCGAGGCAAATTGCGCTCTCAAGTCCCTTTCCTTTCGATAGTGCGAGAACCGGTTTCCGGTCGGCGATGCTAGGGGCGTTCAGCAGGGGACGCTGTTCTGTGGGAGGCCAGCGCCTCGGCCCGCTGCGCCAATCCCGCGTGGAGTTTGTCGAGCAGCGCCATCAGGGAATGCTGCTCCTCGGCGGTCAGCGCGTCGAACAGACTGCTGATGAAGGCCGCTACCTCTGGCGCGCGCGCGCGGACGAGGGTCTCGCCCTCTGGCGTCACGCGGACGAGCCACTGCCGCCGGTCGTCGGGGTGCAGGTGGCGCTCGATCAACCCCTGCGCTTCCAGCCCGTTGAGCAGCGTGCTCACCGTGTTGCGGCTGATACCCTGGTAACGGCTCACTTCGCTGGGCTGCAGTCCGGCGTCGTTGCCTTGCAGCTTCTCGATCACCAGTTGGGTGAGCAGACGCATCCGGGCGTGGGAGAGCGCGTCCTCGCGGTGATGGGCAGCGACCAGCAGCCCGATCAGGTGGCTAACCAGCTTCAGGCGATAGAAGACGGCCATGCCCCCGATGTCTGGCGTGCCGAAGACTTCGGCCACGATGGGCGCATCGTGAGGAGCAAAGGGGGGAGGAAGGTGATGGCAGTAGGACATCGGCGAGTCATTCTCTGAATAGTTCTGCGCAGAATTATACGCCATCGAATTATATTTGTCAACCGGGGAATGGGCGTGGGTGCGTGCAAAGGTTGTCACCAAATCGCACGACGCGGGGGCATTGCCCCCCCTGGCCACGCTACGCTCGGCCTTTCCCCCTCTCCGCTGCGGAGGGCCGGACATATTAGACAGTGTTGATATAGCGTAAT
>DYGW01000081.1 GCA_020724485.1 Thermoflexus sp.
CGACGACGGCGATCTCGACTACTACCTCCTCTTCGGCCCGACCATCGCGGAAGTGGTGGCCAAGCTCGCCGCGCTGACCGGGCGCATGGCCCTGCCCCCGCGCTGGTCGCTCGGCTACCTCGGCTCGACCATGCAGTACACCGAAGCGCCCGACGCCCAGGCGCAGCTTGCTCGTTTCGTCACGTTGTGTGCCGAGCACGAGATTCCGTGCGACGGCTTCCACCTGTCGTCCGGCTATACGACCGGGGCGGACGGCAAGCGCTACGTCTTCGAGTGGAACCGGGCCAAAGTGCCCCACCCGCCGGAGATGGTCGCGGCGTTTCAGCGGGCGGGGATGCGCGTCATCGCCAACGTCAAGCCGTGCCTGCTGACCACGCACCCCCGCTACGCAGAAGTGGCGCGGCTGGGCGGCTTCATCCGCCAAGCGGAATCTGACACGCCGGAGATCAGCGCCTTCTGGGGCGGCGCCGGGTCGTACCTCGACTTCACCAACCCCGCCGCCTACGCCTGGTGGCAGGAGCGCGCCCGCCAGTCGCTGCTCGACGTGGGCATTGACGCGACCTGGAACGACAACAACGAGTTCGAGGCGTGGGACGACGAGGCGCGCTGTGATGGCTTCGGCGCGCCGCTGCGCCTGGGGCTGATCCGCCCGGTGCAGACGCTGCTCATGGTGCGCGCATCCTACGAGGCGCAGCGCGCCGCGCGGCCCGACGAGCGCCCATTTGTGCTCTCACGGTCGGGCTGCCCCGGCATCCAACGCTACGCGCAGACGTGGTCGGGCGACAACGTCACGTCCTGGCACACGCTGCGCTACAACCTCCCGATGGGCCTGGGGCTGAGCCTCTCTGGCGCGCCCAACACCGGCCACGACGTGGGCGGCTTCGCCGGGCCGCGCCCCGACCCGGAGCTATTCCTGCGCTGGCTGCAGGTGGGCATCTTCCACCCGCGCCTGTGCATCCATTCCTGGAACGACGACGGCTTGGCCAGCGAACCCTGGATGCACCCCGAAGTGCTGCCGCTGGTGCGCGCGGCCATGCAGTTTCGCTACCGGCTGATCCCGTATCTCTATACACTGCTCTTTGAGGCGGCGCGGACGGGAGCGCCGGTCGTGCGCCCGCTGGTCTACGCCTTCGCCGCTGACGCGCGCTGCCGCACGGAGTCCTTCGACTTCATGCTGGGGCCGAACCTGCTCGTCGCACCGGTGCTGGAGCCGGGGATGCGCCGCCGCGAAGTCTACCTGCCGCCGGGCGTGGAGTGGTACGATTTCTACACCGGGGCGCGCTATGCGGGCGGGCAGACCGCCACCCTCGACGCGCCGCTGGATCGCGTCCCGCTGCTTGCCCCCGCCGGGGGCCTGATCCCCCTGGGCCGGGCGATGCGTCACGTGGGCGAGGTGCCGGACGATCTGCGCCAGGTGTTGGTCTTCCCGCACGGAGAGCGTGGCGAGGGGCACTTCACGCTGATCGAGGACGACGGGATCAGCCGGGGCTACCAGCGCGGCGAATTCAGCGAAGTGATGCTCAGTGTCACAGCGACGCCGTGCGAGATCGCGCTGGCGTGCGCCGTCAGCGGCAGGTATGACTTGCCCTACCGCGAGATCGAGTTCATCCTGCCGCCGGGCGAGGAACGGCCCGTCCGGGCGAGTGAAGGGGTGCGCGTGACAAGCGGCGCCGATGGCCGGCGTGTACTCGTGCTGCCGCTTTCCGGCTGAGCGAGACAGGCGAGAGGGGCGTATGCGATACACCCCTACCGAGACCTCTTGACGCGCCGGGGGTCACTTCTCGAACGACCAGGTGTCGCTCTCGTCCATCACACGGGCAGTCGTCCAACAGGCGTGGGCGGCGCGCTCCAGCGTCTCTGGCGCAACCGCATGGATCGTGTCGCTCACCTGCCGCCAGTGCGGGATCAGGCCGGTGGCGCGGTCGTAACCCATCAGGGCGACAGCGCACAGGTCGCGGTCGCGCAGAATAGCCAGCTCATCCATCGTCAGCACGGCTTTGCCCATCAGCCCCAAGTCGGGGCGCGCGTCGGCGGCGCGCTCCATGACGCGCACGGCGTCGGGGTGCGGGTAGTAGTAGGCGTAGGGACTGATGCCGTGCCGCGTCACCCAGCATAGCTCGCCCGCGCCGACATGGTCTACGACGACCCACAGCGCATCTTTCCACGCTTCGCCATAGGCCGTCGCCAGCACGTCAGCGCCGGTACAGGTCGCCGTGCCGTTGCCGGTGAAGGCCAGCACGACTTCGGTGGATTCCAACGGCTGGCGGGCGAGCGCGTGGGCAAGCCCCAGCAGGACGGCCACGCCCGACGCATTGCCGACCGCCCCGTCGGTGTCCGGCCCGGTCTCATCGGCAACAGCCAGTCCCGCCGCGCCCAGCGCAGCAAGCCCCAGCAGCGCGCGCAGCCCGCGCCAGCGCGCCTGACGCCCCGCCAACACCGACAACACGCCGCCGGTGAGCGCCATCAGCGTGACGCCGCCCAGCGTATAGGGCAGGTAGCGGGCGATGCGGCTGCTCGTCGTCAGACGGTGGACGCCCGAATCGAGGTGAGCCACAAAGACGACGCGCCGCTCGACCTTGCGCCGTGGCGGGATGCGCACGATCACGTTGCCGGACTCGCCGCGCGGCAGCCACGTCTCCCAGACCGACGGGCGAGCCAGGAAGGCATCGCGGCTCATGATGCTGAGCGCAATCGAGAGCAAGCCGCCGGTGACCTGGGCCTGGCGGCCCCGGCGCAGGCCAAAGAGCAGGCTCAACCCGGTCAGCGCTGCCAGCGGCGCAATGCGCGTGCGGAATCCAATCACGCTGCGAAAGGGCTGGTTAGTCAGCTCCCAGCGGCGGTTCAGGCGGCGAATCGTCTCGTGGACGTAAGCCGCCGCTTCACGCTCGCCCTGGCTGGCCGGGCGGCGCGGCCCGATGGTCACGCTCAGGTGGCGAACGGCATCCAACAGGCGCTCGGCGTCAAGCTCATGGGGCAAGTTCGGGTCAGGCATGGTCTGCTTCCCTGTGACTGTGCGCAATCGCGGTCAGGCACACCCCCAAGTATGCCGCAAGTGGCCGGAAAAGGCACATCGCAGCCTCGCGCCATCACGGGAACTTTTCCGCACCCGCCAGCGTCTATGGCATAGCACAGCAGAGAGTTCGCGCCGCCTGGCGCTGAATAGTATCGCGGAGAGAACACCATGAGACGCACCACGACATTCTTACTGCTGCTTGCGCTGCTGACGGTAGGGATCGGCCCGGCGCTGGCCGCTGCCGATGTCCCCAATGCGGCGCGCCTGACGTTCCTGCTCGACGAGGGGGTGATCATCGAGTCGCACCGCGTCAGCGTGGAAATTGACAACCAGGTTGCGATTACGCGCATCGAGCAGGTCTTCTACAACGATAGCGCGCGCCTCGCCGAGGGGACGTATGTCTTCCCGCTGCCGGTCGGCGCTGCCGTGTCGGACCTGGTCATGTGGGTGGATGGCAGGCCGATTGAGGCGCGGATTCTCGACGCTGAGGAGGCGCGCGCCATTTACGACGAGATCGTGCGCCGGATGCGCGACCCCGCCTTGCTGGAGTACGTGGGCGCGGGGGCCATCCAGGCCAGCGTCTTCCCCATCCAGCCCTTTTCCGAGGTGAAGATCGAGATCGAGTACGGCCAGCTTCTGCCGGTCGAAGACGGGCTGGTGCGCTATGACTACCCGCTGCGCACCGATCACCTGACCCGCCGCCCCGTCGAGCGAATCAGCATCAGCGTCAGCGTGCGCTCGAACGACCCGATCAGCACCATCTACTCGCCCACGCACCCGGTCGCCATCTCGCGCGACGGCGAGTACGGTTTCCGCGCCGGGTATGAGGCCAGCTACACCCGCCCCGACAGCGACTTCAGCCTGTATTATGGGCTGGCCCGCGAAGAGATCAGCGCCAACCTGCTGAGCTACCGCGAGAGCGCCTACGAGGACGGCTTTTTCACCCTGCTGATCACGCCGCCGGTGCGCGTCGCTGCCGAGCGCATCATCCCGAAGGATGTCATCATCGTGCTCGACCAATCCGGCTCGATGCACGGCGAGAAGTGGGATCAGGCGCGCGCGGCGGTCAAGTTCGTGCTGGACAACCTCAACCGCCGCGACCGCTTCAACCTGGTCGTCTTCAGCACGGGTTACCGCGTCTTTGCCGAGGACATGCAGCCAGTCAGCGCGGCGGCTGAGGCGAAGGACTGGATCGCCGGGCTGGAGGCGCTGGGCGGCACCGACATTGACGGCGCGCTGCGCGAAGCGATGCGCCTGGCCGACCGCGAGCGCCCGACGGTGGTGCTCTTCCTGACCGATGGCCTGGCGACCGAAGGCGAGATTGACACGGCCAAGATTCTCGACAACGTGGAGAGGGCTGCCCCGCCCAACGTGCGCATCTTCACCTTCGGTGTGGGCGACGACGTGGATACCTTCCTGCTCGACCAGCTTTACCAGACGTTTCGCGGCGCGGGCACCTACGTGCGCCCCGGCCAGCGCATTGACGAGGAAGTGAGCAGCCTCTACAACAAAATCAGCGCACCGGTGCTGACCAACGTCACGCTGGAAGTGGACGGCGTCCGAGTGGAGGAGATGTTCCCGTCCGCACCGCTGCCCGATCTGTTCGCCGGGACGCAACTCATCATCACCGGGCGCTACCGCAACGGCGGCCCAGCGACGGTGCGCCTGATTGGAGAGTTGGACGGCGAGCGCAAGGTCTACACCTACGAGGTCAGCTTCCGCGAGCGCGCCGGCGGCGAGGCGTTCATCCCCCGCCTGTGGGCGACGCGCAAGATCGGCGCGCTGCTCAACGCCATCCGTCTGCACGGCGAAGACCCGGAGTTGGTGGACAGCATCATCCGGCTGAGCATCCGCTACGGGATCATCACGCCGTACACGTCCTTCCTGATCACCGAAGACGACATCTTCACCCAGCAAGGCCGCGAGGAAGCGCAGATGCTCTTCCAGGCCGAGGCTGATGCTTCGTTCGCCGCGCCTTCGGGCGGGGCGGCAGTGGACGCGGCGGAAGCCGCCGCGAATCTGGCCGGGGCTGAAGCGCCCGCGCCGACAATCACCTTCCGCGACGGGGCAGCCGCCCCCGGTGAAGCGGAGAAATATGCCGCTGCCGGCGGCCAACCCCTGCGCTACGTGGGCGACCGGACGTTCGTCTGGCGAGACGGTGTGTGGGTAGACACGCTCTATGATGCCGACGCAATGACCCCGCAGCAGGTCGTATTTCTCAGCGACGCCTACTTCGCCCTGCTCGATCTCGATCCGCAGATCGGTGAGTTTCTGGCGCTGGGCGAGCGGGTGCTCTTCGTCTGGGAAGGGCAGGCCTACGAGATCGTGGCGGAGTAACCAGCGAGCGACCCCCTCACAACCGTTTCGATTTTCCCGGCTGCCTGATGACTCAGGCAGCCGGCTTTGTTGGGTCCACGAACAACCTGTTAGGGCTGGGCACTTGGGCGCTGGGATTGCCCCCCATTCCCCACCCCCTTCCCCCACGAGGGGGGGAAGGGGGTGGGGGGGACAAACACGTTCACGACTTGTTCGTGGACCCGGCTTTGTTGCCGCGCTTGTGGTGTGAAGGAAGCGGGGCTACAATGCGCAAAGACGTATCTGGGGATGCGAGGAGCGCGCTATGCGACGACTATGGCTGCTGCTGGCGCTGGCGGTGTTGTTATTGGCGGCGTGCGGCGACGATGCAAAGGACGGCGACGGCTCTCAGCTTGGCCTGTTCGATTGGGACCGCGCCCCAGAAACCATCGTCGTCCGCCTGGACAACCGCCCTACCGAGGAAAGCCCCGCCTTCCTGCTCAACAGTATTCCACCGTGCACGCTGTGGGGCGATGGCCGCGTCGTGTGGAGCACGCTGACCGAGCACGGCGCGGAAGACATCCTGGAAGCGCGCGTGACCGATGACGCGGTCATCCGCGCCTTTCTGGAAGACATCATCGCGCGCGGCTTCTACGACTGGGAGGACGAGCTGATCCCGCCCGGCGAAGATAACCCGGTGATCGAGAGCATTACCGTATCGCTCTACGACGAAGTTCGCACCGTGCGCCGCTATAGCTCCTGGCCGCAGAACAGCTACAACCACATCCTGGAACGCTGCGGGCAGTTGAGCAGCACGCCGGTGCGCGTGCTGCCGGCGGCGGGCTGGGTGAGCGCCTACGAGATCGCGCGCGACCCGTCCGCACCGGCCTGGCTGTGGCCGCCCGACGCCCCTTTCACGCTGCGCGACCTGGCGACGAGCCAGGAAGAACGCTGGCTTGAGCACCGGCTGGCCAGCGAGATTTGGCTGAGCGCGCGCGAGCGCCGGGGCGATACCCAGATCATCGAGCGCACTGGAGAAGCGTACCAGGTGGCGATTGTCGTCCCCGGCTATTCGCGTGACGCGGTTGCTGCTCCCGCCGAAGCAACCAGTTCCAGCCCGTGACCCGGCACGGCAAGGTCGCGCGCGCCCGGTGCCAGAGCGTCATTGCGGCGCTCTGTTGCTTTCTGGCAGGGAAACGGTTGCCAGCCGCCATTTGTGAGCGTTCGCAGCGGTGGCGTACAATAATGGTATTAACGGGTAGATACTTGAACAAAGGACTTAAGCAATGTTTCGCTCCACTTTTCTCTATCTCTCCCAAGCCAACTGGGCAAAATCCCTGATCATGAACATCGGCCCGGCGCGGCGCAGCGCCGAGCGTTTCGTCGCCGGGGAAACACTGCCCGAAGCCATCGAAGTCGCCCGCCGTCTGAACGATGACGGGCTGGAGGTCGCGCTCGATCATCTCGGCGAGAGCGTGACCGACGAACGGGGCGCTGTCCAGGCAGCGCAAGCCTATCTCGACTTGCTGGACGCCGTCGCCAGCAGCGGCGTGCGGGCCACTGCCTCGCTCAAGCTGACGCAGCTTGGCCTCGACACCAGCGAGCAGCTATGCCTGGACAACATGCGCCGCATCCTGGAACGCGCCAGGGCGACCGGCAACCACATCACCATTGACATGGAAAGCTCCGACTACACGGACAGCACGCTGCGCGTCTACCGGACGCTGCGCCAGGAGTTCACCAACGTGGGCACGGTCATCCAGGCGTACCTGTACCGCAGCGAGGACGACATGCGCGCGCTGGCGGCAGAAGGGGCGTTCGTCCGGCTGTGCAAGGGCGCGTACAAAGAGCCGCCCGACCGCGCCTTCCCCAAGAAAGCCGCTGTGGACACGAACTTCGTGCGCCTGACCGAACTATTCCTGAGCGCAGAGGCGCGCGCTGCCGGTGCTTTCCTGGCGATTGCCACCCACGACGAAAAGATGATCGCCGCAGCCAAAGCGTATATCCGCGCCCACGACGTGCCCTATGACCGTTTCGAGTTCCAGATGCTCTACGGCATCCGGCCCAACCTGCAGGCCCAACTCCGCGACGACGGCTTCACCGTGCGCGTGTATGCGGGATACGGGACGGAGTGGTATCCTTACTTCATGCGCCGGCTGGCCGAGCGCCCGGCCAACGTGTGGTTCATCGCCAGCAACTTCTTCCGCCACTAACCCCGGTCCTGCGTTCAGAGGGAGTCGAACGTGCCGTTTGAGATCGAGAGCGAGCATCTCGGTGCAGTCAAGGTCATTGTCCCCGGCGTGTTCAGAGATCGCCGGGGCTATTTCATGGAGGCCTATCGTCGCGACGCCTTCGCTGCGCTGGGCATCCCCGACGAGTTCGTGCAGGACAACCAATCCTATTCAGTGCGGGGCGTGGTGCGCGGCCTGCACTTTCAATGGGACGCGCCAATGGCCAAGCTGATGCGCGTGACGACAGGCCGCGCCTTCCTGGTGGCAGTGGACATCCGCCAGGGATCGCCGACGCTCGGCCAGTGGTTCGGGATCGAGGTGTCGGCGGAGGATCAGCGCCAGGTCTGGGCACCGGCGGGCTTCGCGCGCGGGTTCTGCGCGCTGTCGGAGGTGGCTGTCGTCCACTACAAATGCACGGCCCTCTACAACCCGGCGGCTGAGAGCGGCATCCGCTGGAACGATCCAGCCATCGGCATCACCTGGCCGGTAGCCAACCCCATCCTGTCGGAGAAGGACGCCAACGCGCAGCTTTTGGCCGGGTGGCTGGCCCGGCCCGAGGCGGCCTGCTTCGTCTATCCGTAGCGGACGGGCGAGTAGAAAGCGCAAACATGCTCAAAGGGCACGCAACCAGCGAAGGCACGGCGGCCTATGCGGCGCGACACCAGCCGCCCGCCGTCGCCAGGCACTTCCGGCAGGCGTGCACGGGGCTGACCCTGCCCTCGCTGGGCCTGGGGACGTACCTGGGCGCGCCCGACGACGCGATTGACGCGGCGTACCAGGCTGCTGTTGAGCGGGCGTTGGCGCTCGGCTGCAACCTGATTGACACGGCGGTGAACTACCGCTTCCAGCGCAGCGAGCGCGCAGTAGGGCGGGCGCTCGCTGCCGCCGTCCGGCGTGGCGAGGTGCGCCGCGAAGAGATCGTCATAGCCACGAAGGGCGGCTTCGTCCCTTTCGACAGGGCGCTGCCCGCTGACCCGCACCGCTGGGTGTACGAGCACTACATCGAGTCCGGCCTGGCCCACCCCAACGAGTTCGCCGCGAACTACCAGCACTGCCTGGCCCCCAACTTCCTCGACGCGATGATCGAGACCAGCCGGCGCAACCTGGGCGTGGAGACGATAGACCTTTACTACCTGCACAACCCGGAAACGCAGCGCATCAGCAACACGCGCGAGACGTTCCGGCGACGCATGTTGGACGCCTTCGAGACGCTGGAAGACGCTGTCAGCCGGGGCGCGGTGGCCTCCTACGGCATCGCCACGTGGACGGCGCTGCGCAGCCTGCCCGGCACGCCCGACTACCTCTCGATCACCGAACTGTACGGGTTGGCCTTCGAGGTCGCGGGCGAAGCGCACCATTTCACCACCGTGCAGATGCCCCACAACCTGGTCATGACCGAGGCGTTCGCGCTGGTCAACCAGCAGGTGAGCGACGCCTTCTTCAGCGCCATTGACGCGGCGCTGGAACTGGGCTTGACGGTCGTGACCAGCGCCGCGCTCAAGCAGGGGTTGCTGGCCAGGCCGTTCATGGCCGACCTGTCGCCGTACTTCCCTGGACTGGCCAGCGATGCCCAGCGCGCCCTGCAATTCGCCCGCTCGACGCCTGGCGTCACGACGGCGCTGGTCGGCATGGCCACCCCCGCGCACGTCGAGGCAAATCTGGCGCTGGCCGCACACCCGCCGACCAGCCCTGAGGTGATTCGCAGCCTGTTCCCGGATGAGCGATGAGAAGGCAGTTGTCAGTGGTCAGTGGTCGGTTATGAGTCTTGAGTCTTGAGTTGGGTGATCGGGGTGCAGGAGTATCTCGGAGGCTATTTGAGAAGTCCTGATCTGCACAATTTGCCCCGAAAAAAACACACGAGGCCCCGCGAGGCCCCGTGTGGTGTGGCGCTGCGTAGAGGCTACTGCTGCGCCATCAGCAGTTTCATGTACTGCGCGCGCTCAAAGCCGAACGGATCGGGCACGTTCTGCTGGCTGACCTTGCCCCGGAACTCGTCCAGCGAGCGGTAATCCTTCGCTTCCATCCAGCTCTGCAGTTCCAGCAGCATGGTCGAGATGTAAGGCAGGCCATTTTCCAGCAGGGAGGAAGCCACCTGTACCGCCGATGCGCCCGCCAGGATCGCCTTGACGACATCGCGACCGCTGTGCACGCCCGTGTTCAGGGCCAGGTCCATCTGCGTGCGCCCATAGAGCAGAGCCACCCAACGCAGCGGAACCTTCATCTCGCGCGGCGTGCTGAGCACCATGTCGTTGACCAGTGACTCGCTATCAACATCAATGTCCGGCTGGAGGAAACGGTTGAACAGCACGACCGCCTTTGCGCCGCGCTTCTCTAGCTCGCGCACGACGTGGGGCGTCGAGGTGTAGTAGGGGCTGAGCTTGACAGCGACAGGGATCGAGACAGCCTGGGCGACGCTCTCCACGATGTCGAACAGCTTCTGCTCAAGCTCGCTGCCGGGCACGTCGGGATCGGTAGCCACGACGTAGTAGTTGATCTCCAGGCCAGCCACGCCGGTCTCCTCAAGCTGTTTGGCATAGCTGGTCCACGAGCCGGGCGAGACGGCGTTCAGGCTGGCGAAGATCGGCATCTTAACGGCGCGGCGCGTCTTTTCGACCCACATCAGGTGCTCGCGCGGCCCGCCCGACTCAATGGGCGGGTAGAACGCCGACTGAATCTCCGGCGAGATGTAGGCGGCGCGCTCCATGAAGTCGGACATGGTCATCGCGTCGTGCTGGATTTGCTCTTCGAACAGCGAACGAATGACCAGGGCACCGGCGCCGACCTCTTCTGCTTTCTTCACTTTGTCCACATAATTCGAGATCGAGCTGGCAGCCACAATGAGAGGATTTTTCAGAGTCACGCCCATGTAGGTAGTCGCTAGGTCGGCCATCTTTGCTCCTTGGCATTCTCCATACCGCTTATGCTGTAACTATACCCGGTTCGTGGGGCGCTCAGCAGTGTCAAATACTAGAGCCTGCGAGTGACGATAGGCACCAGTTGGGCGATGTGCTGTCCCATTCCTGGACGCGGTAAAACAGCGTCTCACCGATACCAGCCCCCTATCCTCTTCGGCAAATCACCTTATAATGGCAGATGAGCATTGCGGCAGTCTTCGCCCGGTGGAACTCTGCGCGGCGGTTAAGCGTCCTAGAACTGTATGGACTTGAGTGAGGGAGTGTGACCGTGAACGAGATTCTTGCGTGGGGAATACGAATCGGTGCTGTGGCCCTGGCCGCGACGCTGCTCGCCGCGACGACTCAGTCGCTGGCTCAGGAGGGCGCGGAACTGCTGCCGCCGCAGGTGATCGCCGTGCAGCCCTATCCGGGCGAAGAAGTGTTGGCCGACCAACCGGTTACGCTGATCTTTGACCAGGCGATGGACGCGGCCAGCGTCGAGGCGGCATGGCAGATGGAACCCGCCGCGCTGCTACAGTTCACGTGGGCGGACGCGCGCACCCTGCGCGCCATCCCCGCCGAGGGATGGCAACGCGCGACGCGCTACGCTGTCACGCTGGGGATGGGCGCGCAGTCGGCGGACGGAGTGGCGCTCGAAGAGCCGTACAAGTTCTTCGTGCAGACCGTCGGGCGACTGGAAGTCGCCGCGGTGATCCCGGCGGAAGGCGCGGAGGGCGTCGCCGCCGACGCGACGATCACTGTCTCGTTCAACCGCCCGGTCGTGCCGCTGGTCTCGACCGGCGAGCTGGCCGGTCTACCCCAGCCCCTGGAATTCTCCCCGGCGGTCGAGGGGTCCGGCGAGTGGATCAATACCTCGATCTACCAGTTCACCCCGGCTAAGCCGCTGACCGGCGGCACGACCTATACGGTCAGCATCCCTGCGGGCTTGTCCGACGTGCTCGGCGCGACGTTAGACGAGACCTTCGCCTGGCAGTTCAAGACGCTGGCCCCGGAGGTTCTCAACGTCTCGCCGTACTCCAGCCAGAGCAACGTCTGGCTGGAAGCGCCGGTGATCATCGAGTTCAGCCAGCCGATGGATCGCGCCAGCACAGAGGCAGCGTTCGCCCTGCTCTTCAGCGGCGAGCGCGTGGCGGGCAAGTTCACCTGGTCTGACGACAGCCGCCGCCTGACCTTCCAGCCCGACACGCTGCTGCGCCTGGAATCCAACTACCTGATCGCGCTCGCGCCGACCGCGCGGGGCATAACGGGCGAGGCCACGCTCAAGGAAGGGCTGTCCTATGCCTTCAGCACCGTGCCCGCGCCCGGCATCGCCTACACCGACCCGCCCAACGGCGCGCGGGATGTCTACCCCGGCGGCGGGGTGAACATCGTCTTCAAGTCACCGATGGACACGGAGACCTTCGCCGACAAGGTCGAGATCGTCAGCCCGGAGGGCGTGGCCTGGAAGCCGGTCGTCGGCGGCAACCAGTCGCTCTATCTGGATTTCGCCACGCAGCAAGAGACGACCTACACCATCCGCTTCAAGCGCGGCGCGCAGGACGTGTACGGCAACACCATCGAAACGGATTACACGTTCAGCTTCGTCACCGGCGTCATTGATCCCTGGGCGTCGCTGCCTACCTATGAGCGCTTCATGCTCACCAGCGCCTACCGCGACGATACGCGCATCGCCATGCGCGTCGCGGCCAGGCCGACCGTGCGCTTCTGGCTGCACACTATTGACACAGCGCAGATCGGCACGGCCATGCGCGCCTACTATGAGGATATTGACCGCCTGGCCCGCCGCAGCCCGCTGCTGCGCGACTGGAAGCAGACGCTCGACGCCGGGCCAACGCTGTACGGCGTGGACGAGGTGCTGCTCGCCTCCGACAAAGGGGGCAAGCTGGCCCCAGGCGTCTACCTGCTGCGCGCGCAAGGCCCGCGCTCCCGCCAGCCTGAGACAATGGCGCTGGGCGTGGTCACCGCCAGCCTGACCGTCAAGCGCAGCCCCGACGAGATGCTGATCTGGGTGACCGACATCCAGAGCGCCGAGCCGGTCGCTGGAATCGCCGTGCGTCTGTACGACGGGAGCGGCGCGCAGATCGCTGGCGGCGAGACGGGGGCCGATGGCGTCGTGCGCCTAGCCGTAGACCTCTACCCGGCCCGCGATACGTTCGTCTACGCGGTCGCCGAGGGCATAGACACTTACGGCGTGTGGATGTCGTGGAATGAGAGCGAGCTACCCGACACCGCCGGGCACCTCTATACTGACCGCCCGATCTATCGCCCCGGCGAGACGGTGTACTTCCGGGGCGCGGTGCGCGACCGCCACGACATGAGCTACAGCGTGCCGTCCGCCGAGCGCGTCCACGTCTCCATTGACGTGAACTGGGGCGGGCAACTGCTCTTCGAGGGCGACTTGCCGCTCAGCGAGTTCGGCACCTTCAACGGCGAGATCGCCCTGCCCGACGACGTGCAGCTTGGCCAGGCGAACATCAACGCCACCCTGAACGGTCGCTACGCCGCCCAGGTCTCCTTCACCATCGCCGAGTTCCGCGTGCCGGAGTACAAAGTGGCGGTGACGCCGGACTACGACCAGATCGCCCAGGGCGATCCGCTCAAGGCCGTCACCGCTGCGTCGTACTACTTCGGCGGGCCAGTGAGCGGCGCACAGATATCCTGGAACGCCATCGGCCAGACGGCCTGGTTCACCTACAGCGGGCCGGGCCGCTACTCGTTCAGCGACGAGACGCAGGACTACTTCGACTGGGTGAGCCTGGGGGGCGGCGAAGCGACGACCGACGCCAACGGCCAGGTGATCGTCTCCCTGCCAGACACGCGCGCACCCTCGCGCCGCCCGATGACGATCAGCATCGAGGGCCAGGTGTGGGATGAGAGCGGCCAGGTGATCAGCGGGCGGGCGTCCGTGCTGGCTCACCCCGCCGATGTCTACGTGGGGCTACGCACCGACCGCTACTTCGGGCGCGAGGGCCAGCCGCTGAACGTAGACCTGATCGCCGTCACGCCGGACAGCCAGCCTCTCCCCGGCCAGAAGATTGACGTGAAGGTGGTAGAGATTCGCTGGGAGCGCGTGCCAATTGAGGGCCAGTTCGGGCAGTACACCTGGCAGCGCCAGGAGATCGAGGTCGAGAGCGGGCAGGTGATCGCGGCTAGCGACGGCACGGCGCGGTACACTTTCACGCCGCCGGGGGCTGGCATCTACCGCGTGCAGGCCCTGGCCCGCGACGCCTACGAGCGCCTCAACAGCGCCACGCTGCAGGTCTGGGTGACGGGCACGACGCCCGTGTGGTGGGGCCGCCCCAGCGACACGATTGACCTGATCGCCGACAAAGAGCGCTACCAGCCCGGCGACGCTGCTGAAATCCTGATCCCGACGCCGTTCACGGGCACGTCCTATGCTCTGATCGCGGTCGAGCGGGCGGGCATTCAGGCGTATGAAGTGGTGAAGATCGAGGGGTCTACCTTCGTCTACAGCCTGCCGATCACCGAGGATCACCTGCCGACGATCCACGTCTCGGTGGCGCTGATGAAGGGCACCGACGCCGAGACGCCCAACCCGTCGTACCGCACAGGCAGCATCGCCCTGACCGTTGAGCCGGTCAGCCGCCGCCTGGAAGTCACCATCACGCCGTCCGCGACGCGGGCGCAGCCCGGCGACACCGTGACCCTGGACATCAAAGCGGTGGATGCGCGCGGCGAGCCAGTCAGCGCTGAGGTAGGCGTGACTGTCACCGACCTGGCCATTCTCTCGCTGATGCCGCCCAACAGCCCCTCGCTGGAGGAGCGGTTCTATGGCTACCAGGGCGATTATGTGTATACGGAAGTCGCGCTGCGCGCCCTGCTCGACGTGCTGACCGACGAGATGATGGAAGACCAGGCCAAGCGCGAGGCGGTCATGACTCCGATGGCGGCCATGCCCACCGCCACAGCGGAGATGATGGATGGCATGGCTGCCGGGGCCGTGCCTGGTGAGGCCGCCCTGGGCGGCGCGCCGGAACCGGTGACCGTCCGCCAGGACTTCCAGCAGACGCCGCTGTGGGCGCCGCGTGTCGTCACCGACGCGACAGGCCGGGCGAGCTTGACTCTCACCCTGCCGGATAACCTGACCACCTGGCGCGTGGACGCGCGCGGTTTGACAGTAGATACGCGCGTCGGCGAAGCGATCTCCGAGGTGATGAGCACGCTGCCGCTGCTGGTGCGCCCGGTGACGCCGCGCTTCTTCGTCGTCGGCGACCGCGTGGCGCTGGCGGCGGTGATCAACAACAATACCGACGCCGCCCAGACCGTCCAGGCGACGCTGCAAGCGAGCGGCGTGAGCTTCGAAAGCGATGCGACGCAGACGGTCAGCGTCGAGGCTGGGGCGCGGGCGCGCGTCGAATGGTGGGTGACAGTTCAGGATGTGCGCTACGTAGACCTGACCTTCATCGCCATCGGCGAGCGCGACTACCAGGACGCGGCCAAGCCGATGCTGGCTACCGGGCCGGACGGCACCATCCCCGTCTACCGCTACACCGCGCCGGACACGGTCGGGACGGGCGGC
>DYGW01000332.1 GCA_020724485.1 Thermoflexus sp.
AGCGGGGAAAGGGGCCGGGGGATAGGGGTCGAAAAGTGCATAACACGCTCTAGCGATCCGGGCGGCGCGGTCGGGTCGGTTCCTGGCCCGCCGCTGCTACATCACGGCGAATGAGGCGCGCCTCGTTGAACGGCGAGGTGGTGAATTCCACGACGCCGTCTTCGTAATACCACACCGGCGCGCTCTGCCCGTCAAGCTGCACCGCTTCCGGCTCCTCGGCCACGCCGATCACCTCGACGCGCACCTGCTGGTAGGGCGGCTCGTAGCGCCCGGCGCGCCGCCACTCGATGGTCAACGAGCCAGACGATGCGCGCCTGACCGTGAAGTACGACCAGCGGTAATCGCCTTCCTGGTAGGCCAGGCCCTCGCCCGCGTCCTCGTAGATCGCCGTCTCGCCGTCCCCGGCGTAGACGCGCAGCAGCAATTCAGCGACCGGCTGCTCGCCCACGTACTGCATCAGCGGCCACAAGGCGAGCACCTTGCCCGCGCAGACGTAAACGGGCAGCCGCTCCAGCGGCGCGGGGACTGTCACCGTCCCCCCGCCCTCGACCGGCTGGCCGCTGTCCAGCGCGTACCAGGTGCCGCGCGGCAGCACGACCGGGCGCTCGACCGCGCCCGGTTCCAGGGCGGGAGCGACGAGCAGCGCGTCGCCGACCAGGTAGGCGTCATCTACGCCGTGCAGTCGGGGATCAGCGGGATCGGCCAGCAGCAGCGGGCGGACGAGCGGCAGGCCGGTGTGAGCGCACTCCGCCGCCACCGAGTACAACGTGGGCAGCAGCCGATAGCGCCATTCCAGCGCCTCGCGCGCCACCGCTTCGACGCGCTCGCCGTAGCTCCAGGGTTCCTGGGGGGCAGTTCCGGCCATCGAATGCACGCGGAAGTAGGGCAGCAGGCTGGCAAGTTGCATCCAGCGCGCGAATAGCTCGCCGTCCGGGTTGCCAGCGAAGCCGCCCACGTCCGGCCCGGTGAAGGCCATGCCCGACAGCCCGCAGTTGAGCACCATGCTGATGCTCAGGCGCAGGTGATCCCAGGTGGCGTCGTTGTCGCCTGTCCACGAAGCGGTGTAACGCTGTGCCCCGGCGTAGGCGGCGCGGGTCATGATGAACGGGCGCGCGTCCGGACGGGCTTTGGCGAAGCCTTCGCGCGTGGCGCGAGCCATAAGCATCCCATAGATGTTGTGGCCGCCGCCTGCGTGCGAGCGCCCGATTCCCTCCCAGCCATGCTGGGCGGCGTCGGGCAGCGTGGCACCCATGCGCAAGGCAATGATCACCGGCTCGTTCATGTCATTCCACAGCCCGGCGAAGCCGACCGATCGTAGCAGCCCGGCGACGCGCTCCGCCCACCAGGCCCGCACCGCCGGGCGGGTGAAGTCAGGGAAGTGGCACAGGCCTGGCCAGACCGGCCCGCTGACCAGGCTCCCGTCCGGCATCCTGAGGAAGACGTCCTCGCGCAGCCCGCTCTCGTAGACCTCGTAGCCGGGATCAACCTTGATGCCAGGGTCTACAATCCCGACGCTCTTGAACCCCTGCCCGGCCAGCTCGTCCACCAGGCCCGGCAGGTCGGGGAACTCCGTGCGGTTCCAGGTGAAGACGCGGTAGCCGTCCATGTAGTCAATGTCGAAGTAGAGCACGTCGCAGGGCAGCCGCCGCGCCCGGAACTCGTGGGCCAGCCGCCGGAAATCGGCGACCGTCCTGTAACCCCAGCGCGATTGATGGAAGCCAAGCGCCCACAGCGGCGGCAGCGGCGCTCGCCCGACCAGCGCCGTGAACTGGCGCAGCACGTCCGGCAGCGTCGGCCCGGCCAGCGCGTACAGGCATAGCTCGCCCTCCTCGGCGCTGAAGGACATCGTCCCGGCGTCGTCCGCGCCCAGGTCAGCGACGCCGCGCGCCGGGTTATCCCACAGGAAGCCGCAGGCCAGGTCGCCCTGCAGGCCG
>DYGW01000082.1 GCA_020724485.1 Thermoflexus sp.
TTAGAGCGCACGGTTCACATCCGTGAGGTCAGGGGTTCGAGTCCCTTCGCGCCCACTCGCATACAGATGCCGCCAAGTTAGCCCGGCGGCATTTTAGTTTCTCGGTGACACGGTCAGGTGATCGCCTTTTCTCGTCCCACCCCGCCAGCCCGCCGCCTGGACAAAATCCTGTTCTGGCTACGCTGGCCGTTGCTGACCGGTGTGGCGCTGCTCGGCCCGCTGGCCGGTGACGCCCTGCCCGCTGCGCCCGCCTACCGCGCCGACGGCGTGCTGGCCGGGCTGCTTGCCGGAGCCGCAGCGAATGTGCTGCTGGGGCTGCTGGTGCTCAGCCGGCGCGTGGGAGATCGCCCGCTGGGAGTGCTGAGCGCGCTGCTGGATAGTGCGCTGGCGGCGATTTTCCTGTGGGCCTACGGCGGCGCGACACCGCCGCTGCTCGTCCTGGGGGCGCTGACCGTGCTGGCGGCGTCCGTGCGCCTCGGCTGGCGGGGGACGGCGCTCGGCGTGATGCTGCTGGCGCTGACTGGCCTGCCCGCCCTCGCCCTGCTCGATTCGCCCCCGACCGCCCTGCTGGTCAACTGGGCGCTCAGCCTGGCCCTGCTGGCCGGGCTGGGTGTGCTGGGCGCTGCCCTGCACGAGCGCGGCGGAGCGTCAAGTTGGGGCGAGCGGCTGGACGAAGCCCAGCGTCTGCGCGCCGCCCGCGAACGGGCGCGCGCCATCTACGAGATGGCTAACGCCCTCAGCGCCACGCTCGATCACCGTCGCGTGCTCGAAGCGGCCCAGGGCATCGGCACGCTGGCCCTCCACGACGAGCTAGGGCCGGACGTGCGCTTGATCAGCGCCGTGCTGCTCTTCCAGGGCGAAGATAACCTGCTGCGAGTGATCACCGCGCGCGGCCTGACGCGCGCCGACGAAGCGGTCGCCGTGCCGGGCCGACAGGGCGTGCTCGGCCTGACGCTCAAGAGCAGCGGGCCGGTTTTCGCCGGTGAGGGAAACCGCGACCCGGAACTGCGCTACTTCGTCGCCTTCCAGGACGCCAAATCTGTCCTGGCGATTCCGCTGCGCGCGGGATTCGACGTGTACGGGGTGATGGTCTTCGGCGCGGATCAGGCCAACGCCTTCTCCGATGAACACGTCGAATTGATGACGGCCATCGGCACGCAGTCCACGTTGGCGCTGCAAAACGCCGTGCTGTACCAGAACCTGCTCGGCGAGAAAGAGCGCATTGTGGAGGTGGAAGAAGACGCCCGCAAGAAGCTCTCGCGCGACCTGCACGACGGCCCCACACAGTCGGTCGCGGCCATCGCCATGCGCGTCAACTACATCCGCCGCCTGGTGCAGCAGCAGCCGCAGCAAGCCCTGGAAGAACTATGGCGCGTCGAAGACCTGGCGCGGCGCACGACCAAAGAGATCCGCCACATGCTGTTCACGCTGCGCCCGCTCGTGCTCGAAAGCCGGGGCCTGCTGGCCGCGCTGGAACAACTGGCCGAGAAGATGCGCGACACCTACGACACCACCGTGCTGGTCGAGGGCGCGCCCGATGTCGAGCGGCTGCTCGACCCGAACGCGCAGGGCGTGTTGTTCTACATCGTCGAGGAAGCGGTCAACAACGCGCGCAAGCACGCCAAGTCCAGCGCGATCTGGGTGCGGCTTTTCACGCAGAACGGCCTGGTGATCGTGGAGATCGAGGATAATGGCGTTGGCTTCGACGTGCAGGCAGTGGGCGCGGGCTACGAGCAGCGCGGCAGCCTGGGCATGATCAACATGCGCGAGCGGGCGGAACTCATTGAAGGCACGCTGCACATTGACAGCGCGCCCGGCCAGGGCGCGCGCATCCGTGTGCTGATCCCGCTGCGTCCGGCGGCTGGCCCGGCAGCAGAAGAAGGGGAAGTCGCGCCGCCCCTGCACCTGCAAAGCCAGCGCGCCACCTCGCGCCCGCCCTCCTCAACGCAGGCCGCGCCCGCTGAGTCCGCGCCGCCGGTCCCGGCCAAAGCGCCGACTGGCCCGCTCAAGCCGCTGCCCCCGCAGCGTACCGGTACCGGCCCGCTCAGGCCGCTGCCCGCGCGCTCGCGGGCGAAGGGTGCGCCCCCGCCCGGCCCGCGCGTCACTCCCCCGCCATCCTCCGACGAGCCGGATACCGGACACAAATAAAGGGCCGTTCGCACGGCCCCTGGCGGTTGGCAGTGTTGAAGTGAGCGCAGGCGTCTAGATGAAGAAGGACAGCACAACCAGCACGGCCATGAACGCGGCGGCCAGCATCGCCATATTTTTCAGGTCAGATGCCACGTAGGCGTACTCACGGCGCAGGTCAACCGGGCCGCGCGCTTTGCTCGCCGGAACCGCAGGGGCGACCGGCTGGGGTGCGGCCTCCGCCTCGGCGTGCGGCGCGGGCTGCTCCGGCAGTTCGCCGCTGCGTTGCAACTCGCGGCGGGCGCGTTCCAGGGTTTCGCTCGGCAGGTTGGGTCTGCGGATTTTCTTGGCCATCGGTGTCGTAGGTCTCCTCGCACGAAAGTCTCATCTTGCCACGCCCAAGTGTACCACATCCTGGCGCTAACGTCCGCTGCTAACCAGCTTGCCGAAGACGATCATGCGCTGGGTGTCCACGCGGTAGGGGTGGCAGGTGATCAGCGTGACGATCGGGCTGTTGCCCGGTTCCAGCACCCAGACATCGTTCGGCCCGACGATCTGTTTGTCGAAGACGACGTAGGTATACCAGCGTCCGTTGTTGGCCTGTACGCGGATCTCGTCGCCCGGCTCCAGGTACTGGATGTCGCGGAAGATTTCGCCGTAAATGTCGTTGTGCGCCGTGAGGACCATGTTGGCGCTCTCGCCGGGGCTGGCGCTGCCCAGGTAGTGCCCGACGCCCTTGACCAGGTTGTACCAGTCGTCGCCGCCGTAGATCGAGGCGTCCACTTGCACCTGCGGCGTGTCAATCACGATGCGCACCGGGCTGCTGGCCTGTGGTGTGAAACGCTCGGCCTGTGGCGCAACCAGTTGGGCCATCGCCACCGGGCGGATGCTGGCTGGCAGCTCGTCCAGGTTGAAGGCACCTTCGCCGCCGGTCACGTCCGGCGAGTAGTGACCGCCGGGCAGCACGTAGTCGGCCAGCTGGATGCTCAATTCCGGCAGGGGCGTCGGCGTGGCGCGCATGGCGTCGGCGTCGCGCTGAATGTCCGCCGATTTCTGCTCCAGCGCCTCAATCCGGTCTTGCTCGATGATCAACTGGTAGGCGCCGAACGCCAGCACGGTGATCACGCCGATCACCGCCACGACCTCAATCGCCAGCAGCAGCTTGTCCCAGGCGGCGCGCCGGCGCGAGACATGACGCGCGGGCGCGTCCGTCGCCCCGGGAGCCGCTGCCGGTTCTGGCGCGGGCGGCGGGCCGCGCTGGGCCGCGCGCTCCTCTTCTAGCTCGTCCTCGAAGCGCGGCACCTCGTCGGTGATGTCATAGGTGACGGGCGGCTCCAGCGGCGGGATGTCTTCCGCCGCTTCGTGCTGCTGAGGGGGCGGCGCGGGCGGTTCCGGCGCGATGTCAAGCGAGGCAGCGAACGGCACGCGACGGCCCTGGGCCTGCAGGCGCTGCAAGCGTTCCTGGCGCGCCTCGCGCTTGCGGATAGCGAGGATGCGCTCCAGTTCTTCGATGGATAGCTCGTCAACGGCTCGCTTGTCGCGCATACCGCTAATCCTGAGTCCCCTGGCTGGTAATGTCGAACCTACGCCTAAGAGTATAGCACGACTCGGCGCGGCTAACGCCGCTTGCTGGCGACGGCAAACACCTCGCGCTCGAAGAACCAGCGGAATGGCGGCCAGCGGAACAGGGCATAGCGCAATCCGGCCAGCAGGACGAATTCCTGGCGGCGCTGCGGCGGGGAATCCAGCCACACGCGCCCGGCGAATCCGGCCCGGCGCAGCGTCCGGCGTAAACTGAGCAGTGACTGCTCGTTGACGTGCACATCCCGGTTGTGCTCGACGAGGAACTGGCGTGGGTCGGCGGGGTAGGCTGCCCCCTGCCCGATCAGCCGCCGGAACAAGCGCACGACCGGGTAGGCGTAGCGGTCGTACCAGGCGTTGGGCGCGGTGTGGATGATCAGCATCCCGTCGTCTTTGAGAACGCGATGCGCTTCGAGCAAGGCCGTATGCAGTTCCCAGGGGTGCAGGTGCTCGACGATGTCGAACATCAGCACGCGGTCGAAGGCGCGCGCCGGATAGGGAAAGTGCTTGGCGTCGGCCTGGGCCAACCCCATCTTGCCCGGTGCATCACCGGCGTCACGGGCGATGACACCGCGCGCCAGCTTGATCGCGGCGCGGGCGTAGTCGAAGCCGTAGGCGTCCGCGCCCAGCCGCGCGCAGTGGCGCACGATCTCGCCGCGCCCGCAGGCCACATCGAGCACGGTCATGCCCGGCGCGACCGCCGCTAGCGCGAAGGCTGCCTCCAGCCGACGCGAGAGATTCTCGCCGTCGCTGGCCAGGAAGTCCTCATAGCCCTCGCAGGCGGTCAGGAAGTATTCCTCGGTGTAACGCTCCGGCGCGATGGGGGCGGGCCGCTGGTCGGTCAAGGCATGATCCTCGGTCGGTGGGCTGCTCCGCCGCGATTATACAAAGCGCGGGGAGGGCGTGCCATTGGATGCGAACGGCCCACCTCAGACTTCGGAAGTCTGGCAGACTTCCGAAGTCTTGCGGCGGCGCACGCCGTCGCCGGTCACTGCCAGCGGAGCAGACCAGCGGTCCTCTACTGCTCGTCGTGGTGATAGAGCGTCTTGAGCACCACACTCTGGATCGTGCGCAGCCGTTGGCTGATCACCCCGGCGATGCGGCGCATGATCGTGAAGCCCCACTCGTGATTCTCCTCCAGAAGGCGGTTGAAAGCAGCGCCGTCGAAGGCCAGCAGATGGCTGTCTTCCTGGCAAATGGCGGAGGCAGTGTAATAGTTAGGTGGCATGAAGCCCGACCAGCCGACCAACTGCCCGAACGTGCTCAGCGAGACGATGGTCAGCGGGTGGGTGAGCGCCGTCGGCTGCACCTGCACGTTCACCTTGCCGCTGAGCAGGATATACAGGCGGCTGGCTTCTTCACCCTCGCGGAAGAGCGCATCTCCCGCCGCACAGGTGATTTCATGGGCCAGGGCAGCGAACCGTGCAATATAGTCGTCCGGCAGACCGGCGAAGAGGGGGCTTTGGGCGAGCAATTGTGGTGTGATCATGGGGCGTCTCCTGACATTGCTCTGCTCACAGTGGAAATGGCAGTGCCGCGGGCTGCGGTATGCTCGCAGCATAGCATAAGCCAACGCAGCGGTAAAGTGGGGACGGCGCAGCTACCCGCGCAGCCGCCGCCGCAGAACGTCGCCCAGCCAGCGCCACTCGTCCAGGCGCAGCCGCGAAGCGAACGCGCCGAAGGCCGCCACGCCGATCCCGCCCGCGACCACCACGAGGATCGCCCGCCCCAGCACGTTGTCCGGCAGCTCGGCGCTCAGCAGGGCCAGCGCCGCCCAGGTCAGCGCGCCCATGCCTGTCGCAGCCAGCGCCGCCCGCCCGATGGTCGCCGGCAAGCGCTGCCCGCCGTAACCGCCCATGCCCCGCCCCAGCAGGTAAGCCGACACGCCCGTGTGGATCAGGTGCTTGACCGAGTCGGCGATCATCAGCGCGAAGAACGAGTACCAGGGCAGCAGGCCGAGCGCGACGACCATGTACGCCACCAGACTGATCAGTCCGACGAGGGCCGGGGTGAGCGTGTTCTGCCGCGCGTAGAAGGCGAAGACCAGCAGCAGGTCTACGGCGGCGAAAGGCAGCCCCAGCAGGTACAGGCGCAGGGCCAGCGCCGTGTGCGCCGTGTCCACCGCGTCGAACTTGCCGTGCTGGAAGATCAAGGCGACAACCGGCTCGGCCAGCACAAACAGCCCCACCGTCGCCGGGATGATCAGCACAATCGCCAGGCGCAGCCCCTGGCCCAGCGTCGCCTTGAACTGGCGCAGCCCCACGTCGGCGCGGTCAACGGCCTGGCGCGAGAGCGTGGGCAGGATGGCGACCGAGATCGCCAGGGCGACCAACCCCTGCGGGAACTGGATCAGCGTTGTCGCCCAGGCCATGTAGGAGATGCTGCCCTCGCCCGTGCCCGACGCCAGGTTATACGAAAAGGGGCGGTTGACCAGCACATCCAGCGCCAGCGAAGCCATCACCGGCAGGTAGAGCAGGCCGATGCGCCGCACGCCAGGGTGTCCCAACGCCCCGCGCACACGCACGCGCAGATGGGCGTCGCGCAGGCCGGGCGCTTGCAGCGCAAGCTGCACCACCGCGCCGACCAGCCAGCCGACCGCCGCCGCGGTGATCCCCAGTTGGCGGTAGAGCAGCACCGTGACCAGCAGGATCGTGCCGTTGAAGACGGTCGAGGCGAAAGCAGGCCAGGTGAAGCGGCGCAGCGCATAGAGCAGCCCCGACAGCACAGCGAACAGGCTGAGGAACATCAGCGCCGGGGCGGTGACGCGCAGCAGATCGGTCGCCTGGGCGATCACTTCCGGCGTGGCATTGCTGCTGGCGACGACGCCGATCACCTGCGGTGCGAGCAGTTCCAGCGCCAGGACGAGCACGCTCAGGGTGACGACAACGATGCCCAGCAGCGCGCTAACCAGCGCCCACAGGTCGCGCCGGTCGTCGTCCCCGGCGGCGTACTCGCTGAGCACGGGCACCAGCGCCGAGTTGACGTGCCCGCCGATCAGCAGGTCGTACAGGCTGCGCGGGACGATGATCGCCAGGTTGAAGGCATCCACCGCCGCGCCCGCGCCGAACAGCGTGGAGAGCATGGTCTCGCGGGCCAGCCCCAGCACACGGCTGGCGACGTTACCCAGTGCGATCACACCGGTGGCGCGCGCCATGCTCTCCGGCGGCGCGCCGTCGGCGGCGGCCTGCGCGGGCGTATCAAGAGGAGCGGTGTCGCTGAGGGTGGCGCTCATGCTGAGTCCTGGCGGGTTTCTGCGGGGCGCGCTGGCCCCGGACCGGCGTTGACTTTACCGGACTCGCGCCCAACGCGCTACAACGGTCGCCGCCTGATCCTGCGTCATGGTAACCACACGTCATCCCGTACCCGCCACTTTTCACGCAGGGGCTGTTCGCTATAATTGCTCCACCAGGCCGAAGAGGGACAGACGCTGAGGAGGGCGTATGGCCGGCGGCAAGAGACTGGGCCGCGCGCTGGCAGTCGCGCTGTTCTTCGCGCTGCTGGTGGGGGTCGCTATGGCCCCGCTGAGCGCGCATCTCAATTCGCGCGTGCCGGGCGTGCCGCCCGAATCGGGGCGCGTGCTCGATTACTACCACTTCCACTGGAACCTGTGGTGGTTGCGCCACGCCGTGCAGACCGGGCAGAACATCTGGTACACGGACATGGCCCTAGCCCCCTTCACCCACAACCTGACCTACCACTCGCTCACGGCGTCTATGCTGCCCTTCTACGTCGTGCTGGAGCCGCTCTTGGGCCACCTGCGCGCCGCCAACGCGATCATCTGGATCAGCCTGGCCCTGACCGGGGCGCTGATGGCCGCGTTCCTGCGCTGGCGCGGGATCGGCTGGCCGCTGGCGCTGGCGGGAGGAATCGCGCTGGCCCTGTCGCCCTACATGCTCGATCACGCCGGCAGCGGGCACCTCAACCTGCTGACCGTCTGGTGGCTGCCGCTGGTGCTTTTCGCCTGGGAGCAGACCGCACGGGCGCAGCGGGTGCGTTGGGCCGCCCTGACCGGCCTGGTGCTATGGGGGATGTGGTTCACCGACACGCTGATCGTTTTCTGGGGCGGGCTGCTGCTCGGCCCCCTGGCGCTGGTCGCGCTGTGGCGTGGCCCAGACTGGCGCGCCCGGCTACGGCTGGTGGCGCTGGGGACACTGGCCCTGCTGGTCACGGTCGCCCTGGCCTGGCTGCTGGGGCCGCTCCAGCCGACGCTCGACTTCGAGACGGGCGAGTTACCTCCCGCACGCCTGTTCACACTGCGCTACTACTCGCTCGCGCCCGAATCGCTGCTGCTGCCTGGCCTGGGCCGCGCCCAGAAGGTCGGCACGGAACACGATGAAACCCTCGGCCTGACTCTGGTTGTGTTGGCCGTCGTCGCCCTGTTCGTCCGCGTTCGCAACCGGGAGCGTTGGGGCTGGCTGCTGGCGGCGCTGCCCGCGCTGATCCTGGCGCTAGGGCCGGACGTGGAGGTGCTCGGCCTGCGCGTGCCGCTGCCCTTCCGCCTGATCCACGAGCTATTCGGCGGGCAGATGCGCACGCCGATCCGCTTCCTGCCTCCGGCAACGGTGGGGCTGATCGTCTTCGTCGCGCACACCTACGACGCCTGGCTGCGCGCCCATCCGCGCCTGCCGGGGCGGGCCATTGCCGTCGGCGGGGCGTTCTTCCTGCTGGTGGACTACGGCGCTTTCGGTCCTTTCCCCACGTTGCCTGCGCTGGAGCCATATGGCTTTCACCGCATGATGCGCCAGGAGCACTACGACGATTACGACTACGTGGTGCTCGACGTACCGTCGGGCCCGTTCACCGGCTGGCGCGATGTCGGGTCGCACCCAGAGGCGATGGTCTATGGCATCACCCACGAGAAGCGCCAGGTGAGCGGGCTGCTCTCGCGCATTCCCATCGAGCAGCACCTGTTCTACGAGCAGAACCCGCTGCTCGGCTGGCTGACGGAGTCGCGCCCGCTCGATGCCAGCGCCGCCGCGAGCAGCCTCAAGCAGTTCGTCAGCGAGTGGCCGCTGGGCTATGTCGTCGTCCACCTGGCCTGGCTGGAACCGGCGCGCGCGCAGGAGGTGCTGGCTTTCTTCAACGCGCAGGACAGCCTGTGCCCGGTGACGGTCGAGCGCGACGCCGTGCTCTACCGCACGGCCAGTCATCCCAAAGGCTGCCCGCCGCGCACCCCGCCGCAGACCGCGCCCGGCGAGTACACCCTTTACCTGGGCGAGCCAAGTCCCGCTGCGCTCATGCCCGACGCGCCGTTCATCGGGCACGGCTGGTACCCGCCGGAGGACATCGGCGGTGAGAGGGCGCGTTGGGCCGGGGACGGCAACGAGGCGCTGCTCTACGCCAGCCTGCCGGCTGACAGTGCCTACACGTTGACTCTGCGCGCGGTGGCTTTCCACGAGTCGCGCGCGGTCAAGGTGGTGGTGGGGAATCTGATGAATGGAGAGCCGGTCATCGCGCAACTGGGCACCTTCACCGTCGCGCCCGACGATTGGTTGGAGCATACGCTGACCATCCCCGCTGACCTTGTGGCGGCGCTGGACGGCAACCTGGTCATCTCGCTGGCCGCTGACGGCATGACCTCGGCGGCGGAGGTGGGGCTTTCCGCCGACGCGCGCCCGCTGGCGCTGGCCTACGACTGGGTGCGCTTCGCCGCCGTGCCCGGTAGGTAGGGGCGCTGCTCTGCTGCGCCCGGCCCGCCGGCAGACTTCCGAAGTTTTCGGAAACTTCGGAAGTCTGATTCAGGCATACGCCCCTACCGGCAGGGCACAGGGCGGTCTCCAAACCATTTCCTAACCGGACTTTGCAGAACGCGCTATTTGGCGTATGGTAATAGCAGAGCGTTCGCTGCGTGGGAAAGGGAAGGGCCGTGTCCCTACAGACCGCAAGCCGCAGAATTCGCCGTCTCTCCGGCAGCCTGACTGCGCTGCTGGCCCTGGCCGCGCTGGTCGTTGCGCTCTATGCGCTCTACGCCGCGCATCGCGACGATTCCGGCCTGGCCCCCAGCGTTGACCTCAGCGACGGGATCAGCGAGGCCGAGGCCCTGGCTATCCTGGAGCGGGCGGACGACGCGACCGCCTTCACCGGCAGCCTGCTTAGCTTCCTCGAAGTCTCGATGGCGGCGATCAGCATCGCGCTCGTGCTCGGCGCGTGGATGCTGCGCAGCATGATTCTCGACCAGGTAGAGGAGTCGCGCGCGCTGAGCGCCCGCATCGAGGCGACGCTCGGCGCGTATGAAGAGCGTTTCGCCGCGCTGCAGGCGACGGTCGAGCGCGAGGTGGCTGTGCTCTCGCTGCAACTGCTGGCCGAGCAGCAAGTCCGCGCCCACAACTACGACACGGCCATCGCCACACTGCAACGCGCCCTGACCATTGACGAGACCGATCACGCCACCAACTACCTGCTCGGCTATCTCTACACCCAGCGCAAGGAGATCGCGCAGGCCATCGCCCACCTGGAACGCGCGCTGGAAAAAGAGCCGGACTTCACCCCGGCGATTGCCGCGTTGGGGCTGGCCCTGCGCCGCCAGGGCGACGGGTTGGACGCGCCCGGCCAGGAAGCCGAGCGCCAGCGCGCCTGGGAGCAGGCCGAAGCCCGGCTGAAGGAGGCGCTGGCCCGCGACCCGCGCCTGACCGACGCCGAGGGCGAATCCTACTACGGCACGTTGGGCGGTCTGTACCGGCGGCAGGGGCGACTCTACGCTGCGCTGGACGCTTACGAGCGGGCGCACAGCGTCACGCCCCATTCATCGTACCCGCTGATCAACCTGGCCTCGCTGCACAAGCGGCTGAGCAACGACACCGACGCCGAGCGCACCTTCCGCGACGTGGTGCAGCGCGCGCTGTGGCAACTCGACGACGACCCGCGCGACAACTGGACGCGCTGCGATCTGGCCCAGGCGTACCTGGTACTCGGCCAGCCGGACGCGGCCTTCCAGCACTTCGCGCGCGTGCTCGACCAGGGAGCCGAGCCGGGCATGTTGGAGACGGTGCGCAGCGGGCTGGCCTTCCTCAGCGAGTCGCCGACGCCGATTCCCGGGCTGGACGCGCTGATCGCACGCATTGACGAGGCGCTGGCTCGCGCTTCCCAGGACTCCGCCCTGTGAGCACACTCCCGCCGGACAACCCCGCCGTCCACGTGCTGCGCCTGGCCTTCGGGCAGAGCGTCGCGGCGATGCCCGCGCCGGTCGCGCCCGGTGAGAGCGAGCATGGGCTGGCTTTCGCCCTGGATGCGCCGGGCGTCCCGCCCTTTGTGCTGCTGCGCCGCTACCCGCCCGCCCAGCAGATGCAAGCCCTGCGCGCCTTCCGCGTGATGCGCGCGTTGGGCGCGCTGCGCTTCCCCGTGCCGGCGGTGTATTACCTGGGCTGGAGCCAGCACGACGATCACACCCTGCTGCTGGCCGAGAGGGTCGCGGGCTGGCGCGTCGCCGGGCAGCCGCACGCCTTCTTCGCCCGTGTCGGCGCTGACTTCGCCCGCACGCTGGCCCGGCTGCACGCCCTGCCCTGGGACTCGCTGCCGGACCTGCCCGTCACGCCGCTGCGCTACGCCTTTGGCGAGCTGGCCCGGCTGGTGCGCCGCCTGGAGACCTGGGAGCTGCAAGAGATTCTCGACTGGCTGATCCGGCGCGTGGACGCGGTCGGGGAACTACCGCGCGCCATCACGCACGGCGAGTACACGCTGGAGCGCGCCGTCGCCCAGCCGCCGCGCATCGCAGCCATCGAAGGGTGGGAGCACGCCGTCCTGGCCGATCCGCGCTTTGACATTGGCTTCGCCAGCGCCATGCTCGGCGCTTACGGCGTGGCGCTCAGCAACCAATTCTTGGAGGCATACCAGGCGGCAGCGGGGCCAGTGCCCGACCTGGTCTTCTGGGAGGTATTCAGCGCGCTGCGCCTGCTGGCGCGGGTGGGGCGCAGCCTGTCCACGCTGCGCGCCGAGCAGCGCGAGCGCTTCCTGGCGCGGGCCTTCCCCTACTGGCAGGGGCTGCTGGCGCTGGTGGAGACGCGAACGCGGGTGGGGCTATTGTAGAGTGCCAGCCAAACTGAGTTACAATAGTGCTGAAGGCTCTTTTGGGTAGACTGGACATGTCTCATCATGAAACCGCCCCAGAATCCCAATCCCACTGAGACGACCGCTGGGCCGCCCGACGGTGAGGTACGGTTGTACACTATCGGCCACAGCAATATGCCGGTTGAGGAATTTCTCGCGCTGCTCGACCAGCACCGGATCACCGTGCTCGTGGATGTGCGCAGCACGCCATACAGCCGCTATGTGCCGCAGTTCAATAAGGCCAATTTGCAGGGGCTATTCCGCCAGCATCACATGGATTACCGCTTCGCGGGAGAGTGGCTGGGCGGACGGCCCCAAGACCCCAGCGTCTATAGAGATGGCGTCGTCCCCGATGACAACACAGCCCGCGCCGAGTTTCTGGAGAAAGTTGACTACGAAGCGGTCATGAGGCAGGACTGGTACCAGCGCGCCATTGACCATCTCCTGGCAATCGTGCGCCACACGACATCGCAGGGCGGGCGCGTGGCTATCATGTGCAGCGAGAGCGATCCTCAGGAGTGCCACCGCCACCACCTGATCGCGCGCTCGTTGGTGGACCCGCGCGTCCGCGTGGGCGAGACCCCTGTCCAGGTCTTTCACATCCTGCGCGAGGGCGGCACGCAAGAAGTAGCCGCCGCAGACTTTGAGAAGTTCGAACAGCTACCATTATTATGAATCCTTCCCGACGCGATTACCCCGCCATCGAGCTATTCACGATTGGCTTCACCCAAAAGAGCGCCGAGCAGTTCTTCGGTCTGTTGGCGCAGCATCACGTCACCGTTCTGGTAGACATCAGGCTCAAGCCAGACTCGCAGTTGAGCGGTTTTGCCAAAGGGCGCGACCTGCCCTTCTTCCTGGGACGGCTGCTACACTGCGATTACCAGCATATGCCGCTAATGGCGCCGACGGCGGAAATCCTGGATCGTTACCGGACGGATCATTCGTGGGAAAGCTACGAGCGCGCTTTCACGCGCCTGCTCGCGGAGCGCGACCTCATGGCGCACCTGGATCAAAACTGGTGGGCCGCTCACCGCGCCTGCCTCCTGTGTAGCGAGCATGAGCCAGACCATTGCCATCGCCGGCTGGTCGCTGAGTATATGGCCCAGCACTGGGCCGCTGTGCGGATTCGACACCTGATATGAAGAGTTATGATGGGGCAAGAGATTTTGATCACCGACGTGACCAGAATGAGGGGCAATCGCGTATGCATTGCCGGAGTTGATCGCCAGGCCAAGACCGTCCGCCCAGACCTGGGGCCTGGCGGAGTCCGAGAGCAGCACCTTTACAATGAACAAGGGGTTGTCATCCGCCCGCGCGCTGTGGTCAGCATAGACCTGGTCCCAGTGAGCGATCCCGTGCTGCCGCATACCGAAGACTGCTTATGGATCGCACCCGAACAGACAACGCTCCTGCGTCTCGCTGATGACAAAGCCTGGCGTCTGGCGCTCAGCCGGACGGCCTATGACACGGTGGCGGCGATATTTGGCGCGCCGCTGCACGACCACAAGCGCGTTGCGCCAGGAACGGGAATACGCTCGCTGGGGACGATCAGGCCCGCTGCGATTGACCGCGTTTTCTTGGGGGCTGACCAGTACAAAGGTGATGAGCGCGGTTATCGCCTGAGCTTTCACGATTCATCGGGCCAGGCATTCTGGAGACTGTCCATCACGGACTTGTCTTTGCGCTACTATGTAGATCACCAACACACTCAAAAAGGGATCGCCCTGCCGAAAATCGCAGCACATCTGCAGCGGTGGTTCCAAAACGCCGAAACCTGGCTGCGCCTGGGCCTGACCCGTCCCTGGCAACCTGCCGACGAAGACAGGGCCTGGTGTTTTCTACAGGTGACAGGCATTTACACGTTTCCAGACTACCTGCACGGCGCTTGTTTCGCCGACTTTGCGCCCGCTTGATTTCTTACCCACATTCCCTAGAAAGGTGAGTATCTGCTCATGGACTCCCGCATTCACAAGATGGCCCATGTGCTGCTCCACTACTCGACGAGGACGCAGCCGGGCGAGCGCGTGCTGATCCGCAGCACCAGCCCCGCCGGCCAGCCGCTCTGCCAGGCGCTCTACGAGGAGGCGCTGCGCATGGGCGCGCGCCCCGCTGTCTACATCCATATGAGCGAAGAAGAGGTGCTCGGCCTGGAAGCGACCACCGACCCCGACCTGCTGGCCGATGTCAACCCGATGCTCAAGATGATGTACGAGGAAGCGCCGGTCGTCATCCGCATTGACGCCGAGGAGAACACGCGCGATCGCAGCGCCTACCCGGTCGAGATGCAGGTCGCGCGGGCCAAAGCGCGCTCGGCGCTGATCAACATCCAGATGCGGCGCGAAGCAGCCGGCGAATTGCGCCGCTGCTCGACGCAGTTCCCCACCTTCGGCTACGCGCAGAACGCGGGCATGTCGCTGCGCCAGTACGAGAATTTCGTCTTCGGCGCGTGCAAGCTCGACCTGGACGACCCGGTCGCTGCCTGGAAAGCCTTCTACGACGCGCAAGATCGCCTGATCGCCTGGCTGAAGGGCCGCAAGCACCTTCACGTGCGCGGCGACCACATTGACCTGACCATGTCCATCGCCGGGCGGCTGTTCAAGAACGCCGGCGGCAGAGAGAACTTCCCCGACGGCGAAATCTTCACCGGGCCGGTTGAGGACAGCGTCAATGGTTGGGTGCGCTTCACGTATCCGGCCTACTTCCGCGGCAACGAGGTCAAGGGTGTCGAGCTGGAGTTCCGCGACGGGCTGGTGGTCAATGCCCGCGCCGAGACCAACCGGGACTTCCTGATCGCCACGCTGGACACCGACCCCGGCGCGCGCCGCCTGGGTGAGTTCGCCATCGGCACCAACTGGGACATCCAGCAGTTCACCGGCTCGATCCTCTTCGATGAGAAGATCGGCGGGACGGTGCACATGGCCGTTGGCCAGGGCTACGGCGAGACGGGCAGCGTCAACAATTCCGACGTGCACTGGGACATGATCTGCGACATGCGTCAGGGCGGGACGATCACCGTTGACGGCGACCTGTTCTACCGGGACGGAAAATTCGTGATCTAGGTG
>DYGW01000333.1 GCA_020724485.1 Thermoflexus sp.
TCCGCGCTCTCTGTGTCTCTGCGGTGATGCTTTGCCCCAAAATCCGAATACGCCCAAAGTTGTGCGGGGCGGCGCGCCCCCTGGCCGAATCCGGGTATAATCGGGGGAGACTGGCGCGGTTGGCGAGCACGCCGGGGAAACGCCCATGCGTCGCAAGATCACCTACGATCCCCAGCGGGATTACTACACCATTCTCGGCATCCCCCCGCACGCCAGCGATCTGCACATCCGCCAGGCATACCGGCGGTGCGTCCGCGCGGTGCACCCTGACCTCAATCCGGAGCGCGCTGGCTGGGCGACACAGCAGCTCAAACAGGTCAATGAAGCGTACCATGTGCTGCGCGAGCCGGCGCTGCGCCGCCAATACGATCAGCTTCGTGGGGCGCGCGTCACTGCCCAATCGCTGCATGGCCAGCGCGAGGGCAGCCCCTACCGCCGCCCGGCGGCCCCGCCCGACCGTCCCTGGTGGCAACAGGCCGCCGAGCAAACGGCCCGCAGCGGCGTTTCCGGCGCGGGGATGGCGGCGGGCGGCGCCCGCTCCGCTACACCGGAGCAGGCTCCCTGGCTGCGCGTCTCGGTCTGGCTGCGACGGCTGCATCTGGGCACGCTGGAACCCACCTGGCTGACGCTGGTCGGCCTGTGGCGCAGTCCCTATGCCTGGCTGCTGGGGATGCTGGCGGGGGTGCTCTCGCTCAATGTCGCCTTCATCGTCTATGCCTTGCTCACCCCTGGCTGGCGCGCCGAGTTTCCCAGCCTGTTCGCCCGCGCGCAGACGCACACGCCGTCGCCTACCCTCGTGCTGCCCACAGCCACGCCCGACCGTCTGAACCAGGACTGCCCCGATCCCGCCGTGGTGATCACTAAGCCAGCGTCCGGCGACCAGGTGGGCGACACCTTCACCGTCTTCGGTACAGCCAATCCGCCGACTCTATGGACCTATACGATTGAGCTCGGCTACCTGGGGCGCGTCTTGATCCTGGGGGCGCTCCCGGTGCGCTGGGAAGTCGTGCGCGCCCCGCCGCCCAACCAGCGCAGCGCCGAGCCGCCCGTCACTGGCGCTCCGCTGACTTCCACGCCTGTTGACCTGACAGGCCGCCCCGCCGGGTACTACGCGATCCGGCTGCGCGTGCTGCAGCGTTACGGCGTCGAATTGCCCACCTGCGATGTAATCGTGCGGCGCTAGAGCAGGTCGTCGGGGTCGGCGCGCTGGGCGTAGGCGAAGCCCTCGATGAAGCCGCGCGCGCGCTCGGTGTGCGGGTAGCGGGCCAGGTAGGCCCAGAAGTCGGCGCTGTGGTTGGGATGGCGGCGGTGAGCCAGCTCGTGGGCGATCACGTAATCCACGACGTAGTCCGGCCACTCTCTGATGCGGTCGCTGATGCGGATGTCGCCATCGGTGCTGCCGCCGCTGGAGCAGCTTCCCAGGCGGTGCTGCATGTTGTCCACCCAGCGGATCGAGTGCCAGCCCAGCTCCCCGGCGAAGTACGCGCGGTTGATCCGGCGGGCGCGGCGCTCCAGGTCGGCGTCGTTGTGACGGCGGGCGCGGTCGCGTTCCTTGAGCACGCGAGCGATGATCTTGTCGAGCAGCTCATCGAGCTTCTTTCGCGGCAGCGTTACCGGCGCGCGCACCTGAATCGTCTCCCCGTTCAGCGTCCAGCGGGCCGACGTGCGCAGCCGCCGGTCGCGGACGACCTCAACGGTGAGCGTGTGTGGCCCATCAGCAACGTGGCGGACGATCTCTGGCCTGGCGGGGTGTGGGGTGCGAGTCATGGCTGGTTGGCGGTGCATGTCTGCGCTGCTGCTGGTGAGATCAATCCGACCTTAGTATAGCAGGGGTCTTGAGTCATGAGTCGTGAGTCCGAAGGGTCCACGAACAAGTCGTGAACGTGTTTGTTCCCCCCCCCCCCCCCCCCCCC
>DYGW01000334.1 GCA_020724485.1 Thermoflexus sp.
GCAATCCCAGCGCCCAAGTGCCCAGCCCTAACAGCTTGTTCGTGGACCCTTGGGGGGTACTTCAGAGTTGGGGAGAGTTGGGGCGAGATTCACCAAGCCGTAGAGAGACGCAGCGGGCGCAGAGGGGAAGATGAAAAACACGCCCCGGTCTGTTTCCAGGGCCGGGGCGCTGCACGGGCAACGCTCTGCCAGCGGGGGGGTGCTATCGTTTCTTGCGGCGCTGGTAGAGGAACGTGTAGAGCGGCAACAGCGCCGACTGCGCCGTATCGAGCACGGCGTCGGACGTGCGGCGTGCTAGGTAACGCGCCCGCCCAACCGAGAACAGGCCGTGCGCCGGGCTGATCTCGCCCGTGCCGATCTGCAGGACAGCGGATGCCCAGGTTAGCCCGGCGCCAAACGCGCACATGGCCACCAGGTCGCCATCTTTCAAGCGTCCCTCCTCAATCGCCTCGACCAGCGCCAGCGGCACCGACGCCGCCGAGGTGTTCCCGTAGCGGTCGAGGTTGAGGTAGAACTTGTCGAGCGGGACGCGCATCTGCCGCGCTGCCGCCTCGATGATGCGCGCGTTGGCTTGGTGAGGGATGAACAGGTCAATGTCGTCCGGCGTCAGGCCGGCCTGGTAGATGGTGCGTTTGAGCGAGCTGCCGAGCGTCCGCACGGCGAACTTGAAGACCTCCTGCCCATTCATGCGCATATACTGCCGCCGCTCGTCAATCGTGCGCTGCGAAATGGGCGAGACTGAGCCACCGTCGGGCACATACAGAGCCATCGCCCCGGAGCCGTCGGACCCTAACTCAAACGCCAGCAGGCCGCCCGGCTCGTCGCTCGTCTCAACGACTGTCGCCGCCGCCGCGTCGCCGAACAGGACGCAGGTGGTGCGGTCGGTGAAGTCCATCGCAAAGGAGATGATCTCCACGCCGACGACCAACACGCGATTGCACGCGCCAGCTGTGATGTACTGGCTGGCCGATGTCAGCGCGTAGACCCAGCCGGAGCAGCCAGCGACCAGGGTGAAAGCGCCGCACTCCGCGCCCAGCATGTCCTGCACCTGGCTGGCGACGGACGGCAGCAGGTAGTCGGGCGATGAGGTCGCCACGATGATCAGGTCGAGGTCTTTGGGCGACAGCCCGGCCACCTGCAGTGCCTCGCGCGAAGCGGCCACGGCCATGCTGGAGGTTGTGTCATTCTCGGTGCGGATGTGCCGTTCCTTGATGCCCGTCCGGGTGGTGATCCACTCGTCGCTGGTGTCTACCATCTGCGCGAGATCGTGATTGGTCAGCACGCGCGCCGGGACGTACTTACCCCAGCCGGTAATCTTGGCGTAACGCTCGCTCATTGGCAGTCTATCCTCCCCCTGCGCGCGAGACTAAGCGGTGACCGTCCGGCGATTGCGCCGGTTGCCAAGCGCGTCGTACACGGAGCGCGTAGCCAGGATGACCACGCCAGCGGTCAGGGTCGCGCCGCCGATACCGGCGGCCAACTGGGTGCGTGGTGGAAGCTGGCGGATGCGCCTCCATAGGGACAACGCTCCCTGTGGATCGCTTTCCAGCAGGCGGTGGCGAAGCTGCGCGACATACTGCTCTGAGGGAGCAACAGCGGGCATTGCCCGCTCGATGCGCTCGGACAGCCGCAGCAGCGCCTCCAGCTCGCCCTCGCGCGCTTCGGTGTAAGCCCAGCGCAACGGGTCGCGCGCGGAGCCACGACTGATCAGCGCGTCGGCGTGCGCCATCAGCACATCCTCTTGCCAGCGCCTGTTCCGCGACCAGACTCTTGATGATAGTGACCGCCATGACATGCCTATCTCTCCCACCGTGATTGCCAGTTCGTTCTTCCCCGCTCACCCCCTCACCCCCTGACCCCCTCCCCGCCAGCGGAGAGGGGGAAGTTGAGCGAAGCGAAACGG
>DYGW01000335.1 GCA_020724485.1 Thermoflexus sp.
CCGCCAGCATCGCCTCCATGATCCTCACCACCGAAGCCCTCATCACCGACATCCCCGCGCCCGAATCGCCGATGCCGGCGGGCGGCGCTGGTGGCATGGGCGGCATGATGTAGGCTGCCGGTCACGGGCACGGCGGATTTCAGCGCCGGGCGGGAGCGATCTCGCCCGGCGTTTTTTGATCGGGCACGCAGGCGCTTTTCCGGTCTGGGACGGGATTTTTTGAACCGCAGAGGCGCAGAGAGCGCAGAGGAAAAACAGGTAAAAGCAAAAACATTCTCCGTTCTTTTCTGTGTCCTCTGCGCCTCCGCGGTGATCTCTTGCTCCTTCGCTCCGGTTGATCGAATCGCGCCGCGTGCACTACAATGAGCGCAGGGCATGGAGTCCCCATCCCCGCAACCGCCAACCAGGAGGGGCAGCGTGACGATAGTTAGAACGCGCATCCGGTGGATAGTGCTCGCATTGGGATTGCTGGCGCTCAGTCTGGCTGCCTGCGGCGGCAATAGCGACGATGGGGACGACTCCGCCCCGATCCCGACGCTGGCCCGCCTGGAAGACCTCGCCACAGCGCGCGCCGGGGCGACCGTGACCGCTGCGCCGCCGAGTGATACGCCCGTCGCTGCGCCGCCGCTCACCTCGCCCGCGCCCGTCGTCGCGCTCGCCAGTCCCACCCGGACGCCTCCGCCCTCAGCGACGGTCACGCCCAGCGCCACGCCCACCCTCCCGCCGACAGCTACGGCGACTCCCACCGTCCTGAGCACTGCCGCCCTGGGGGCAACGGGCTTCGCCCTGACCAACACGGCGGCGGCGGGCGTGCTGCCCTTCACCCAGACGGCAGTCGCCGTGATTGGCGCAACGCAGACGGCACGGGCGCGCATCACCCCGACAGACACGCCCGCTCCGCTCCCCGACGAGCCGTACCAGGTCGTCTTCTACAGCGATCGCGACGGCAACGATGACCTGTTCCTGATGACGCTGAGCGGCGCTGAGCGCCGTCTGACCGGTTCGCCCACCAACGAGCGCGAGCCGTCCTGCGCGCCCGATGGCCGCTCGGTCGTCTTCGCTTCGGACGCAAGCGGCAGCTACCAGATTTACCTGCTGCGGCTCGACGGCAGCGAGCCGCTCGCGCTCACGACTTCCGCCGGGATGAACTTCGCCCCTGTCTTCAGCCCGGACGGGGCGCAGATCGCCTTCGTCTCCACGCGCGACAACGGCGTGCCGACGATCTGGGTCATGAACGCCGATGGGAGCGGCCAGCGCCAGGTGACGACCGAGCTGGGCCGCGACACGTCGCCGTCGTGGAGTCCTGATGGGCGCCAACTGCTCTATTCCAGCGAGCAGTTCGGCCCCTGGAACATCTTCCTGACCGTGATCGGCGACGACGTGGAGGGGGAGTTCCCCGTGCTGCCGCCGGAGTTCAGCGAAGCCAACCAACTTTGGCCGGTCTTCGACCCGACCGGCGAGCGCATTGCCTACACCATTTGGCCCGATCTCAACGATCCGCAGACCGCTGACATCTGGCTGCTGGACTTCGAGCAGCCGGAACCGGCGGCGATTCGCGCCAGCGAGGGGGCCGACATCGCCTGGGCCTGGGGCGACGATACGCACTTGCTGGCCTCAGTTGGCGGGCCGGACGACGTGCAGATCGCCCTGGTGGACGTGATGACCGGCGAAGCGGTCCGCCTGACGAACAAGGGACACTTCAACGGTGGGGCGCGGCTGTGCGTCGTCCAGCCAGAGAGTCTGCCGCCGGCTCCGGCGGTCGCGCCTAGCCAGACGCCGAGCGCCGGGTGATCGGGGGTCCACGAACAAGCTGTTAGGGCTGGGCACTTGGGCGCTGGGATTGCCCTCCATTCCCCAACCCCTTCCCCCACGCTGCGCGCAGGGAAGGGGAGCCGGCCCGCC
>DYGW01000083.1 GCA_020724485.1 Thermoflexus sp.
GGGGAAGTTGAGCGAAGCGAACCGGGGGTGAGGTAAATAACTGGCAATCAGGGTGCTTAGGAAAGCGAGCCTTCTCATACACCAGGGGAGATCATGCGCATGAGAGTCAGATTGTGGTTGTTGCTCATCACCGGCGCATTGCTGCTGGTGGGGGCCACGCTCGTCAGCGGCGCGGAGCAAGCCGCCGGGGACGAGTGCGATCCGGCGTCCGCTGGCGGCAGCGACGGGCCGGCCCCGTTTGCTGCGACAGCGTGGGAAGCGGAGACCGACCTGGCCCTGCTTCAGGCGGCAGGCGAAGGGTGCTTGAACTGCCACGCCGATCAGGAGCGAGTCAAGGAACTGGCCGTCGAGGAGGAAACTGGCGAGACGCTCTCCGAAGGCCCCGGTTGAGGCGGCTCTGTGCCTCCGTTGGAGGCCTGGGAGAAGGTCTGGATTGACCTCACGACATACGGCGACGATTTCCACGCATACATCAAGTGCACTGCCTGTCACGGTGGCAACCCCGACGCGGACGACATGGAGACGGCGCACGAGGACCTGGTCCTCGATCCGTCGGTCGCCCCGCTCTCTCCGTGCAAATCGTGCCACGAAGACATCACCGTGAGCGGCACGAACAGCCTGCACAACACGCTGGCCGGCTACGACACCGCCCTCTATGAGCGCAGCAGCCCGGAGCACTATGAAGCTCTGGAGACCATGCAGTCCTACCACTGCGATAGCTGCCACGCCACCTGCGGCGATTGCCACATCAGCCAGCCCAACTCGGTCGGCGGCGGCCTGCTGGAAGGGCACGCCTTCGTCAAGACGCCGCCCATGAGCCGTACCTGCACCGGTTGCCATGGCAGCCGCGTCAAGAACGAGTACTTCGGGCTGAATGAGGGCGTCACGGGCGATGTGCACCTGCGCCAGGCGCGCATGGCCTGCACATCATGCCACACCGCCGAGGAAATGCACGGCATGGGCGCGGCAGAAGGTGCAGTCCATCGCTACGACGGCGCCGAGAATCCCTCGTGCGTGGACTGCCATGCCGAGCAGATCGGCGCGCAGTCCGGCATCCCGCAGCATATGGTGCATCGCCCGGACGTGCTCTCGTGCCAGGCGTGCCACAGCGTGAGCTACACCAACTGCACCAACTGCCACGTTGACCGCTCCGAGAATGACGTGCCCTTCTACACCGTCGAAGCGCACTCGCTGGGCTTCTACCTGGGGCGCAACCCGATCCAGAGCGCGGATCGTCCCTACAAGTACGTGCCGGTGCGTCACGTGCCTATTGACATCAATTCGTTCAGCGCCTACGGCGGAGACCTGCTGACTGACTTCCTGGCCCGGCCCACCTGGACTTACGCCACCCCGCACAACATCCAGCGCATCACCCCACAGAACGAAACATGTGGCTCGTGTCATGGCAACGAGGCGATCTTCTTGACCGCCGATAAGGTCGCAGAGGCCGAGCGCGGCGGGGCGAACCTGAGCGTCATCGTCGAAGAAATTCCGCCGCTCTTCCCTGGCATGGCTACGCCTGAACCCACAGCGCCGGCCACAGAGGAAGCGAGCGCATCCGAACCGGCTCCCGCCGGTTCGGACGCGGACTTCTGGGGCGGCGACGGCGAAGCGACTGGAGAAGCGACCAGCACGCCCGAAAGCGACGCCGACTTCTGGGGCGACGACTCGTAAGAGGGGCCTGCCCAGACTGGCGGGAGAACTGCAAGCCTACGAGGGTGAGCCTGGTGCCTGGCGCTCACCCTCGTTTGTTGTTGGGGGAACAGACCGCGCTCTCGGTGTGTCATGTGTAACAGATAAGTAGTGTTTATAAGCATTGCTCCAAATATCACAAAGTGTTATAATTCCCATCATCGTTGATTGAATCCACAGCCTCTGGAGGAACCCTACACAATGCGCAAGCTTTCACTTATCGTCCTCGTCCTGTCGCTCCTGCTCCCGCTGGCCATTCCCTTTGCGCCAGTTGCGGCCCAAGAAGACGTAGTCCAGGCTCGGCTGGCAGCCTACAACGCCAACCTGCCGGCAGGCTACGGGAATGTCTCCGTCACTGATCTATCCATCGAAATGATCGAGAAGCCAGACCTGCGCATCGTTGACGTTCGCCAGCCGGAGGAGTACGCCGAAGGGCACCTCCCCGGCGCGATCAATATCCCACTGCGCGACCTGGCCAAGAACCTCGACCTGCTGCCCGATCTGAACGAAGAGATGGTCATCTACTGCGGGACGGCGTTCCGCTCGTCAATCGCCATGACCGCGCTGCAGATCCTCGGCTATACCAATGTCCGCAACATGGCCGGTGGGTTCAAGGCGTGGACGGCGGAGGAATTTGCGGTCACGACGGACGAGTTCGAAGGGGAGCGCAGCGCAGCACCAGAGATCGACCCGGTGCTGTTCGACGCAGTTGACGCGGCCCTGTCCGGCATCCCCGAGGGCTGGGGATCGGTCACGGCTGAGAACCTGAACATCGAGCTGATCGAGAATGCGCCTGAGCTGCTGATTGACGTGCGCAAAGTCGGTGAGCTGGCCAACGGCTTCATCGCGGGTTCCGTCCACATGCCGCTTGAGGAGCTAATGAGCTTCGCCGGCGAGCTGCCCAGCGACCTGAGCACCAGCATCGTGATCTACTGCGCCGTCGGGCACCGCGGCAACATGGCTGCGACTATGCTGCGCACGATGGGCTACACCAATGTCCGCAACCTGGCCGGTGGATTCAATGGCTGGGCCACGGCGGGCCTGCCCGTTGAGGGTGCGGCCCCGGCTACGGAAGAAAGCGTATTCGATCTGGCTGGCGCGCTCGATGCCTACATCACCAGCCTGCCTGCCAGCTTCAACGGTATTCGCGCCGCTGACCTCAACGCCCTGCTGGCGGAAGACCCCGAAATCCTGCTGGTGGACGTGCGCACGGCAGACGAGTTCGACGAAGGGCACCTGGCCGGTGCGATCAACGTTCCGCTGATCGAGCTGACCGATCACCTGGACTTGCTGCCCGATCTCGATCAGAAGATGGTCATCTACTGCGGCAGCGGGCACCGCTCAGCTATGGCGATGGCGCTCCTCAACCTGCTCGGCTACGAGAACGCGCTCAGCCTGCTCGGTGGCGTGAAGGCCTGGACGACGGCAGAGCTACCTGTGACCACTGATGTGGTGGCTGCCGAGGCGGGCACCGCCCCGGAGTTCGACCCCGACCTGTTCGCGGCCATTGACGCCTACGTGAAAGCCATCCCTGCTGGCTTCTACACCATCAGCGCAGACGACCTGAACATCGCCCTGATCGAGAACGCGCCGTACCTGCTCGATGTGCGCACCCCCGAAGAAATCGCCAAGGGCGTCATCCAGGGCGCGGTGCACGCGGAACTGCGCACCTTTGTGGGCCAGATGAGCCTGTGGCCCACCGACAAGGCCCAGCCGACGGTCGTCTACTGCGGCAGCGGCCATCGCTCGGCGATTGCCATGGTGGCCATGCAGCTTATGGGCTACACGGACGTGCGCTCGCTGGCTGGCGGCACCAACGGCTGGACGGCGAAAGAATACCCGCTCGTCACCAACTAGCTGCACACACGGCACCTGAACGACAGTGAGAAGGCTCCTCGCCCTGACGAGGGGCCTTTTCTTGTTGGTGGACTTTGCTAGCAGTCCCGCTGGCGATGCGCACGATCTTGCGCCATGATCGCCCGCAGCGCCTCGCCCACCCAAACGGAGTAACCATGACCCAAATCGCGCGCTTCCTCACACCCGAAGGCCCGCGCTACGGGCTGATCGTGAACGGCATCGTTTACACCCTGGCCGGGCCTGCGCAGACCGACCTTTTCGGCGGCGGTGATCTCGCGCCTGGTGAGCGCGCCGGCCCCGTTGACGCGATTCCGTTGCTGCCGCCGGTTGCGCCGAGCAAGATCGTGTGCATCGGGCGCAACTACGCCGCTCACGCCGCCGAGCACGGCGCTGCCGTCCCCGACGAGCCAATGCTGTTCCTCAAGCCGCCCAGCGCGCTGATCGAGCACGGCGGGGAGATCGTTCTGCCGCCTGGCGTCGGGCGGGTGGATCACGAAGCGGAGCTGGCCGTGATTATTGGGCGGCGCGCGACACACGTCCGCCGTGAGGACGCGCTGGACTACGTGTTCGGCTACACCTGCGCCAACGACGTGAGCGCGCGCGAGTGCCAGAAGAAAGATGGGCAGTGGGGCCGTGCCAAAGGCTTCGACACTTTCTGCCCGCTCGGCCCCTGGATCGTCACCGGCCTCGATCCATCCGATCTGGCGATTGCCTGCCACGTCAACGGCGAGCCGCGCCAGAGCGCCCGCACGTCCGACATGGTCTTCGACGTGGCGGCGCTGGTCTCTTTCGTCAGCGGAGTGATGACGCTGCTGCCCGGCGATGTCCTGCTGACCGGCACGCCGTCCGGCGTCAGTCCGCTGGCTGGCGGCGACACCGTCGAGGTCACCATTGAGGGAATCGGCACGCTGCGTAACACGGTGCGCAGCGCCCGCTGATGTGATGAAAAAGCCCCCAGCGAACCAGAACTGCCAGGGGCCTATGCTTGCTTACAGAAGGGCGCTCATCCGCCCGCGACCGGCTCGAAGCGCAGCACCGCGCCGCCATAGTCCACCAGGTACAGCTCGCCCGCCTCGTCTTCGCCGAACGAGCTGATGCTACGCCCGGACTCCAGCGACACAACCGCCTGCCAGGAGCCATCCGCGCCTGGCGTGGCGGACCAGATCGTGCCAGTACACCAATCGCCGTACAGGTAGACCCCCTGCAGCGCGGGGATGCGCTCGCCGCGATAGACGTAGCCGCCGGTCACTGAGCACCGGCCATTGCTGTGACCATATTCCAGCACCGGCGCTACGACAGCGGACGCCGCCGGCTGCCCCGAATAGACATGCGTGCCTTCGAAGGCATTCCAGCCGTAGTTCTCGCCGCCCGCGCTGCCCGCCGGTTGGAAGTTGATCTCCTCCCATTGGTTCTGCCCCACGTCCGCCAAGTAGAGGTCGCCGGTTGCGCGGTCGAAGCTGAAGCGCCAGACGTTGCGCAGCCCCCACGCCCAAATCTCCGGGCGCGCGCCCTCGCGGTCCACGAAGGGGTTGTCCGCCGGGATCGCGTAGCCGTCAGCCACGTCCACGTCGAGGCGCAGGATAGACCCCAGCAGCGTGGCGAGATTCTGCCCGTTGCCGTCCGGGTCGCCGCCCGACCCGCCATCTCCGAGTGAGACGTAGAGATACCCGTCCGGGCCGAAGGCCAGGTGCCCGCCGTTGTGGTTGGCATACGGCTGCTGCACGTAGAGCAGCGGCGCGGCGCTGGCCGGGTCAGCGCGATCGGGATCGTCCACCGAGACGGTGTAGCGCGCAACGACCGAATGGCCGTTTACGTCCGTGTAGTTGATGTAGAACCACCCGTTCTCGGCATAGCTGGGGTGGAATGCCAGGCCCAGCAGCCCGCGCTCCGTATAGTTACCTTCCAGGGCTTGGCGGCTGATCAGCCCGGATACATCCAGGAAGGGCTGGCTGAGCACGGCACCGTCTTTGATCACGCGAATCGCGCCGCTCTGCTCGACCACGAACAGGCGACCCGACCCGTCGCCGGCGTGGGTCACATATAGCGGGCGCGAGAAGCCCCCGGCCACCGGCACCAGTTGGTAGGGTACCTCCTGCGTCTCGCCAGCGCCCCGCGCGCGCCCGGCGTCAGACTGCCAGACGATCAGCGCCCCGGTCGCTGTCACTGCCAGCGCCATGACAATGGCGGCCATCGCCGCCCGTCTCACCAGTAAATCGCCCATCGTTACTATCTCCGCGTGTTCTGCCAGATACACGTGATCTTAGCGGCGTGCCGTGCGCGTTGGCAACTCTCGCCAGCCCTGCTCCCCGCTTGTATCGCCCTTCACAGAAGTGATTTACGTCACGCCAAACATGGTCAAGCGCCACTGTGGGGCGGGCGCACGGCTTGTTACCCTAGTGGTCAAGAAGCGGATAGAAGCAGCCGATGCGCCCGATCGGTGCGAGGATCACGCGCAGCGGCATTTGATCGTTTACCCGCATCGGAGCCTTGGCGGAGTCACACATGAGCCTTTACATACTGTCAAAGGAACGGCTGCCGCAGTTCGTCAAGGCGCTGCAAGGGAAATTCCGCGTCGTCGGGCCGGTCGAGACGGAGACCGGCTATGCGTTCGACGACATCACCGACCCCGCGCAGCTCCAGATGGACTACACGACAACCATTCTGCCCCCCAAGAAGTACTTCCTGCCTCAACGCGAAGTGCTGTTCTCCTATCACAACGAGAAGGAGAACGGCGGCCCTCAGCGCCTTGAGATGCGCCCGGTGTACCAGGATGTCCAGCCGACGGTGATCTTCGGCGTGCATACCTGCGACATGAGCGGCATCATGCTCTACGACAAGGTCTTCTCCGAGGGTTTCCGCGACGAGCACTACATGGAGCGGCGTGAGCAAATCTACATCATCGGCATCGAATGCCTGCACCCGTGCGACGAAGCGTCGTTCTGCAAGGACATGGGCACCCTCACCGCCCCGCCCATCTACGACCTGCACATGACCGATGCCGGCGATCACTATTTCGTGGACACGGGCACCGAGAAGGGCGAGCGCCTGCTGCTCGATAACGCCTACGTCAAGATGGCCGAGAAGGAAGACATCCAGCGGCTAGGGCAGGTACTCTCATCTAAGTGGCCGCGCTTCCGTATGCGCCTGAAGATGAGCCGCGACCAGACGCCGTCGCTGCTGACGCTGGGCTACCAGGCCAAGCTGTGGCAACAACTCGGCGAGCGTTGCCTGGCCTGCGCCTCGTGCACGAACGTCTGCCCCACTTGCTTCTGCTTCGACGTGCGCGACGAGAACGACATCACCATGCAGGGCGGCGAGCGCGTGCGCGTGTGGGACTCGTGCCAGCTTTACGAGTTCGCGCTGGTGGCTGGGGAGCACAACTTCCGCGAGAGCAAGGCGTCCCGCGTCCGTCACCGTTTGATGCGCAAGGGCAAATACATCAAACAGGTGCACGGACTGAGCGGCTGTACGGGCTGCGGGCGCTGCGAGCGGGCCTGCCTGGTGAACATCACCATCCCCGGCACGCTGAACGCGCTGCACGAAGAGATGCAGCTCGAACCGGGCATATAGGAGAAGCGCGCGATGCTGCACACCTACCAGAATCTGACAACGACCACCACACCCCTGCGCTACAACGGGCACACGTCGGTTTTCCTGCCCACCGTCGCCACCATCGAGGATGTCAGGACGGAAACGGCGCTGGAGAAAATCTACACCGTGCGCCTGCCGGGCAGCCAGAACCTCGGCCATGTGCCGGGCCAGTTCGTGATGGTGTCCATCCCCGGCGTAGGCGAGGCACCGATCAGCGTCATGTCGTCCCCCAGCCGCACCGGGGAGACGTTCAAGCTGTGCATCCGCAACGCCGGCGACCTGACCGGCCTCATCCACAAGCTCCAGCCGGGCGACGAGATCGGCATTCGCGGGCCGTTTGGGCGCGGTTTCCCTGTCGCGCAGTTTCGCGGCAAGGACATCCTCGTCGCGGCGGGCGGCCTGGGGCTGGCCCCGGCGCGCTCGCTGATTGACGAAGTGCTCGACAACCGCACGAGCTTTGGCCGGTTGATCGTTCTCTACGGGGCGAAGAATCCAGGCGAAATCCTGTTCCGCGACGAACTGGCCGAGTGGGAGGAACGCGACGATGTTGAGTTCATGGTCACTGTAGACCGCCCCGACGATATGTGGTTCGGCCATGTCGGGGTGATCACGACCCTGTTCCCTCACGTCGAAGTCAACCCCTACAAGACGATTGCCGTCACGGTGGGGCCGCCGGTCATGTACCGTTTCGTCACCATGGAACTGCTGGGCAAGGGCCTCACCCCCGAACAAATCTGGATGAGCTTCGAGCGCCGCATGAAGTGCGGCATCGGCAAGTGCGGTCACTGCCAGGTCAACCATCGCTATAGCTGCCAGGAAGGGCCATCGTGGACTTACGCGGAAGCTCTGGCTTTTGAGGAGGCGCTCTAATGGCGACGAAACCGAAAATCGCCTTCTTTGACTTCACAAGCTGCGAAGGCTGCCAGCTCACCGTCATTGACCTGCTGCAGACGCATCTCGGCCTGCTCGACCTGGTGGAGATCGTCCAGTTCCGCGAAGCGATGAGCGAGCGCGGCGAAGACTACCAGATCGCCTTCATCGAAGGCTCGTGCACGCGCAAGAGCGACGAAGCGCGCCTGCGGAGAATCCGCGAGCAGGCTGCGGTCGTTGTCGCGCTGGGCGCTTGCGCCCACCTGGGCGGCGTCAATGCCCTGAAGAACTACTGGCCCATCGAGAATGTCCAGACCTACGTCTACGGCAAGAACGGCAAGGATGCCTATGAGAGCTACCCGGCGCGCCCCATCTCGGCGGTGATCAAAGTGGACGCCGTGATCCCCGGCTGCCCGATTGACCGCTACGAGTTCCTGCGCATCGTCCAGCTTCTACTACAGGGTCGCAGGCTGCGCCTGCCCGACTACCCGCTGTGCGTCGAGTGCAAGCTCAAAGAAAACGCCTGCCTCAATACGCTGGGCAAACCCTGCCTGGGGCCGATCACCCGCGCCGGCTGCGACGCCATCTGCCCAACCTACGGTGACGGCTGCGAGGGCTGCCGGGGCTGGGCGCCGGAGGCGAATTTCGCCTACATGCGCGAAATCCTGCGCGGGCACGGCCTGTCCGACGCCGACATTGACGCCCGCTTCACTATGTTCAACCACTTCCAATTTCAGCACATGGGCGAGCCAGCGCCGGTCACGACCTCTCTCGGCCCCGACAAGACCGCTCCCCTCCCCACGTCAGCATTCGCCGCGCCGAAGGAGGACTGACGCCAATGACCGAAAACATCAAAGTCAACGTGCACCACGTGACCCGCGTGGAGGGTCACGGCAACATTGTCGTTGACGTGCGCGCCGGCACCATCGAGAAGTGTGAGCTACAGATCGTGGAGACGCCGCGCTTCTTCGAGGCCATGCTGCGCGGGCGGCCCTACTACCAGGCGTCGCACATCACCAGCCGCATCTGCGGCATCTGCGCCTGCGGGCACGCCACCGCCAGCCTGCGCGCCACCGAGCGCGCCCTGCAGGTCAAGCTGAGCGAGCAGACGGTCCGCCTGCGCAAACTCGCCTTTCACGGCGAACTGCTGGACAGCCACATCCTGCACGGTTACATGCTGATCGCCCCAGACTTCCTGGGCGTGGGCAGCGTCATCCCGCTGGCGGCGAGCCATCCCGAAGTCGTCAAGCGCGCGCTGCGCATGAAGCAGTTCGCGGGCGACCTGTGCGCGGCCTTCGCCGGGCGGCACACCCACCCCATCGCTATGACGGTCGGCGGGTTCACCCAGTTCCCGGCGCTGAGCAAAGTCGAGGGACTGCGCGAGCGCGCCGAGGCGCTGCTGGCCGATGTGGACGCGACGGTGGAGCTGTTCGGCACGCTGCCCTGGCCGTCGTTCGAGCGCGAGACAGAATACGTGGCGCTCGTCCACCCCGACTACTACGGCTTCATTGACGGCGAGATCGGCAGCACGGACGGCTACACGCTGCCCATTGACCAGTATCGCGCGGTCACCAACGAGCGCCTGGCCCCACACTCAACGGCCAAGCACACCGCCTTCAACCGCGACAGCTACATGGTCGGCGCGCTGGCCCGCTACAACCTCAAGCACAAGCACCTGCACCCGCGCGCCAAAGCCGCCGCCGAGCACCTGGGGCTGAGCGCGCCGTGCTACAACCCGTTCCTCAACAGCGCCGCGCAGGTCGTCGAGATCGTGCACTGCATGGACGACGTGATCCTGCTGCTGGATGAGGTGCTCAAGCGCGGCCTGGCGTGGGAAAAGCCAGCGCCGGTCACGCTGGCACCGGGAGCGCGCGGCGTTGGCGCGTGCGACGTGCCGCGTGGTATCCTGTTCCACGAGTACCAGATCGGCGAGAACGGGTTGATCGAAGAGGCGAACTGCATCATCCCCACCGGCCAGAACCTGGGCAACATTGACCGCGACATGCGCGCGCTGGTGCCCACGCTGCTGACCGAGCCGGAAGACAGCATCCGGCTGAAGATGGAGATGCTGGTGCGCGCCTACGACCCATGCATTTCGTGCTCGACGCATTTCCTGAACGTCGAGTTTGTCGGCAAGTGACGCGGCCTTGCGCGGGAGCAAGGGAGACGCGCCTGGCGGGGCGTCTCCCTGCACCGCGCGACGCCCAACACGAGGACAGTCGCGGGCAATGGCCACAGATGCGCAGGGCGACACGCTGATCTTGGGCGTCGGCAACCCCTTGATGGGCGATGACGGCGTTGGCGTGCTGGCTATCCAGCGCCTGCTGGCGCGGCCTGATCTGCCGCCGGGCGTAGCTGTGGTGGACGGCGGCACTGCCGGGCTGGGGTTGATCCCGCTCATCGAGGGCTACCGCCGCGTCGTGCTGGTGGATGCCGTGCTGATGGGCGAGCCTCCCGGCACGGTGCGCCGCTTCAGGTGGCACGAGGCGAACGTTGCCGGGCATGAGCGGCCCCTGTCGCTGCACCAGAGCGACCTGGCGGATGCGCTGGCGCTGGCCGAGGCGCTCGGTTGCCTGCCGCCGGAGGTGATTGTATTCGGCGTGCAGCCCCAGCATGCGGACTGGGAGCGGCTCCCCAGCGAGGCCGTCGCGCGCGCCTTACCGGGTTTAGTAGATGCCCTCTTAACCGAGGTCAGGAGCTAGGACGACTATGGCCAACAAGATTCTGATCATTGACGATGATCCCGATGTAGTGCTGGCGCTGCGTATGCCGCTGGAGAGCGCGGGATATGTCGTTTCTGACGCGCACTCGCAGGAAAGTGGGCTGAAAGCTGTTGACCAGATCAAGCCCGATCTGATCATTCTCGACGTGATGATGGACACACACACGGCGGGCTTTCAGCTTGCGCAGAAGCTGCACGGCCCCGCCGCCAAAGTGGAGCACAAGGCGATCCCCATCCTCATGCTGACCGCCGTGCACCAGACGACGCCGCTGCGCTTCTCGCCCGACGAAGACTACTTGCCGGTAGATGGCTTCATCGAGAAGCCCGTTGACCCAAAGAAATTGATCGCCGAGATCAAGAGGCTGCTCCACAGGTAGACGCGGCGCACTCTGGCGCGAGCGGCGCGCCGCCCGGCCCGTGACCTGGCCCGCGCCTGGTTAGGGCGCAGAGTCACAGGGGCATCGAGCACGTGCGCCGGCCTCTGCACCTGCTGCTGGGGGAAGGCCACGCGAGGCGTCTGATGAAGATCACGACGGAACCCCAACCAGAGAGCAAAGAGCCGCGCTGGGCTTTGCAGCCCACCCTGGATGAACTCGGCCAGAATGCCCGGCTGCTCATCCGTCTGCGATGGGTGGCCGGGTTTGGCATTCTGATCGGGACGATCTTCACCAGCGCCGTGCTGGGCCTTGACTTGCGGGTTACGCCGCTGCTGGTCATTGGCCTGAGCGTGCTGGCCTACAACACGGCGCTCTTCTTCCTCAGTCACAACGACATGCCGCGCGAGGGGTTCGAGCGCATCGCCTGGGGCCAGATTCTGCTCGACTGGCTGGCGATGATCGCGCTGGTGCACTTCACGGGTGGCATCACCAGCCCGGCCTTGATTTACTTCGTGCTGCACGCCGCGCTGTCGGGCATGATCCTGCTGCCCTGGCAGGTGCGCAGCCTGACCGTCCTGGCAATTCTCATCGTCGGCGGGCTGGCCTGGCTGGAACGCGCTGGCTGGCTGCCACACGTGACCATTGACGAGCTAGACCTGCACAACAGCCTGCACAAGAACACGACCTATATCGCCGCCGTCATGTTCTTCTTCGGCTCGACGGTCTTCGTGCTGTCGGAACTGGTCACGCGCATCGTCCAGCGGCTGCGCCAGCGCGAAGAGCACATCCGCCAACTGCTGGAAGCGCGCTCGACATTCGTGCGCGTCGCCACACACGAGCTGCGCGCGCCCCTGGCCGCCGGGCTGTCGCTGATGAAGAACATCGAGCAGGGCTACGCCGGCGAGCTAACCGAGCAGCAAATGGCGCTCATCACGCGCGTCATCCACCGGTTGGAAGGGCTGCGCACGCTCATTGACGACCTACTCACCCTGGCGCGCAGCCGTGAAGCGACCATCGCCCATGCCCCTCTGGAGCCGGACAGCGTGCGGGCCATGCTCGTCAAGATCATCGAGCGCGAGACGCCCAACGCCGATCACAAGCGGATCACGCTGCACAACGACCTGAGCGACGATCCGGGCGTGGTCATGGCCGGGCCGATCGGGCTGCAGATCATCCTGGGCAACCTGCTCAACAACGCCATCAAGTACACGCCCGAAGGCGGCGACGTGTGGATCACTTACAGGGTCAGCCGCCCGACGCACACGGTCGAAGTCACCATCGCCGACAGCGGCATCGGCATCCCCGCCGCCGACATGCCCAACATCTTCAACGAGTTCTTCCGCGCGCGCAACGTCAAAGAAACCCAGGTCACCGGCACGGGCATTGGCCTTTCGACCGTCAAGACGCTGGTGGATCGCTATCGCGGCGTGCTGACGCTGGAGAGCGAGGAGGGTCAGGGCACCACCGTCACGGTGTCGCTGCCGCTGGCGTCGAAGCAGCCTCCCCGCGAGCCGCTGTGATCTCCCTCGCCCGGACTCGCCTGTTTACCCCTGTTCGCTGAAGACCAACTGATCGCCGATTGCCACCCGGTCAAGCAACGCAGGGCGCGCCTCAATCAGGTAGCGCGCGGGCTGGGCCGGCGCGTAATAGGGCCGCCAGGGGCGCGCCAGCGTCGCGCTGACCACACAGCCTTCGTCGTCCAGCCACACCGCCGCAATGGGGAAGAAGACGAAAAACATGTGTATCGCCGCGTCGCGGACGGAAGCGCGGCGATACACGAAGAGCAGCCCTTCACCGTCCGGCAGAGGCCACCGGAGCATCAGGCCGCGAAAATGGCACCAGAAGCTCTGGCACCATCGCGCGCGGGCCAGCACCACCTCGCCAGTGCTGGCCCGCCGGATGACGCGCACCTGACTCATCTCATTGCGGCAGGCGCAACACCTGCCCCGCAAAGATCAGGTTCGGGTTGTAGATGCCGTTGTAGCGCGCCAACTGGTCTACCGTCAGACCGTAGCGCAGCGCGATGCGAAACAGGTTCTCGCCGGGCTGCACCACGTGCGTGGCAGGGCGAGTGGGCTGCGGCAATGCCGGCGGCTGAGTCGGGAGCGGCGCTGGCTGGGTGGGAACAGGCACCGCTGCGCCGGGCACGCGCAACACCTGCCCCGCGTAGATCAGGTTCGGGTTCAGGATGTTATTCAACTGGGCCAGCGCAGCCACCGTCGTGTTGAAGCGGGCGGCGATGGTCGAGAGCGTGTCACCCCGCACGACCGTGTACGTCCCGTAGGTGGGCACGCCACCCGTCCCGCCGGAGCCATCTGGAACCTGCGTGGGCGCAGCCGTTGGAAGCTGCGGCACCGGCGTGAGCGTAGGCGGCACGGGGAACTGGTCGCGCACAGGCACGACGAGCACCTGGCCGATGTTGATCAGCCCGCTGGCCGGCAGGTTGTTCACCTGGATGATCGCCGCGACCGTGCTGTTGAACTGGCGGGCGATGCCCCACACCGTGTCCCCGGCTTTGACCGTATAGAGGACAGTGCCGGTGAATTCGGGCGGGATGACCGGCGTGACCGTCGGGCGGACAGCCGTCGGCACATTCGGCGTGAACGTGGGCGGCGCGACCGGCGTCGTGGGCACCAGCGTGATCGTCCCTTCCTGCGTGGGCACGATGACCACCGGGCTTGGCGTGGCAGTGGGCACCTGAACTGTGCCGGTCTGCGGCGGGACTTCGCTCAGCGGCACCAGGGCGGCGTCATCGAGATAGATGTTGTTCACCCCCACGAAGCCCTGCGGAGCCGTGCGCACGAAGGCGGTGACTGCCGTCCCTTTCGAGCGGGCCGTCACCGATAGCTCGCGGTATTGGTCATAATACTCAGCGTCCACCGACCAGACGACGTTGGCGCTGGCCGGGTCTGTGCCGCCGGTCGGGTCGAGGCCGACGTTGATGATCACCTGGTTCGGCTGCTCGCTGCGGTCGGGGTTGGTGAAGGTGGCCGATGACCAGACGTAGACATAGACGCTGAAGCGCAGATCGGTGTCGGGCGTCACAGGTACGCGCTGGTAGACGCCAGCGGTGTGCGTGGCGAAGAACGTATTGTACTCCTGGGCCGCGCCGCCAGACCGGACGCGCGTGGGCGGAGCGGGCTTGTACTCTGGGCGGGCGTTGATCGCGCTCGACTCTCCGGGCGGGGTCGGCTCGTGCCAGGGCTGCCAACTTGAGGCCACACGTAGTGCCGGGTTCGCATCAATGGTGACGTATGGTTCCTCAAAGCCTGGATTCTGCAGCAGGTTGCGGCCCTGGTAGGCCAGCGCCGGATCGCGCCCCGGCCCGGCCAGCCCAATGATCGCCCACACGCCAGCCAGGAGCGCGCCAACCACACGATAAGCACGTACTCTATTGACTCGTCGCATCAAAAGCCCCCTTGCTCCAACGTCTGCCGCAGGTCGTGAGTGCAGCGCCGTTTAGTGTAGCATGATTTGTCAAACCAGACAGTCAGCGGGGGGTCCACGAACAAGTCGTGAACGTGTTTGTCCCCCCCATCCCCGGCCCTTCC
>DYGW01000084.1 GCA_020724485.1 Thermoflexus sp.
GAACTCACCGAAAAATGCCCATAGATGCGATTGTTGAGATGTGCAAAGTCGAGCTAAGACTGCGGAAGTCCTGGGAGACTTCCGCAGTCTGTCATCGCGGAGTGTAGAGATAGCGACCTCTCCAAGAGGCGCTCACATGCCAGTCAGCGCGGCCTCAAGCGACTCATAGTGATCGAAGAAGCGATCGAAGCCGATGATCTTGAAGACGCGCTCGACCTTTGGCGTGAGCGACACCAGGCGCAGGTCGCCGTCGTTAGCGCGGTTGCGCGTGAGGATGTCGGCCAGCGTGCGCAGCCCCGCGCTGTTGATATAGGTGACGCCCGCCATATCGAGCACGATCTTGTGCTTGCCCTCGCTGACGGCAGCCTGGAGCGCGGCGTCCATCTCGCCGGCTCCCACGCTGTCCACGCGCCCTTCGAGGACGAAGACCGTAATGCCGTTGTGATCGCGTTCCGTGATCCGCATCAGCCCTCCTCCCTAACCCTCGTCAGTCTGCTCGCTCGTTACCCGGTCGCGCAGTCCACCGGCGGAGATCAGTCGCGGCCTGCCACCAAGCGCTGGTCGATCTCCTCCTGCGCCACCAACTGTCCGTCGCGCACTTCTTCGACGCGCGGAATCTGCCCGGCCAGGTCGCGGTCGTGAGTGACCATGACGATGGTCGTGCCCTGGGCGACCAGGTCTTCGAACATGGCGAAGACCAGGCCTGCCGAGACAGCGTCGAGGTTGCCCGTCGGCTCGTCGCCGACCAGCACCTTCGGGTTGTTAGCCAGGGCGCGGGCGATGGCGGCGCGCTGCTGTTGCCCGCCCGAAATCTGGCTTGGGTATTTGTGGGCCACGTCGGGCAAGTCCACCATCTCCAGCAACTCCAGCGCGCGCTCTTTGCGCTTGCCGCGAAAAGTGCTGGTGTAGTGCATGGGCATCATCACGTTCTCCAGCACGGTGAGCGTGGGCAGAAGCTGGAAGAACTGGAAGACGACGCCGACATTGCGCCCGCGCCACTTGGCGACCTGGTTTTCGCTCAGGTTCGTCAGGCGCTGGCCGGCGACGAAGACCTCGCCGGAGGTAGGGCGGTCAATGCCGGTGATCATGTTGATCAGCGTGCTTTTGCCGCTGCCCGACGGCCCGACAATGGCGACGAACTCGCCCTCTTTGATCTCCAGGTTAACACCCTTGAGCACCTTGAGCGGGCCGGCCTTGGTCTTGTAGACCTTCTCGACGCTTTGCAGCGAGATGACGGATCCGTTATGCGCGTTGCCCATGATCTGTTTTCTCCCACACGCTGATTGTTCGCGCGCTTATTGGTAGCGTAGAATGTCCGACACGGTGCGCCGGGCAGCGGCGATGGACGGCCACAGGCTGGCTACCGTCGCCACGATGATCATACCAACCAACCCCAGGCCCAGCACCCAGATCGGATAGCTGAAATCAATGAAGTCGGCGAAGCCCAGCCCGTCCAGCAGGCTGACGGCCAACAGGTAGCTCAGCGGGACGGCGAGCACCCAGGCCAGCACGCCGATCAGAATACCCTCCACCAGGAACTGCGTGACGATAGTCCCCGACCCCGCGCCGATCGAGCGCATCACGCCGATCTCCTTCTGGCGCTCGTAGACGGCCATCGACAGCGTCGTCAGCAGGCCGATGGCCCCTACGGCGGCCATCACCGCCGAGGTGATCTGGAAGATCATGTTGAAGACCAGGATGCCCTCGGCAATTTGCTCTTGCTGCTCGACCATGTTGGCGAAGCTGGCCGTCACCCCGCTGGAGAGCAGCGCCTCGGAGATGTCGGCGACTGTGTCGTCCACCTCTGCTGCGCTGGGGTCTTCGGCGGCCACCGTCACCAGGTACGAGGTGGGCAGCGCCGGGTCGTCAGAGTAATCGTCAGGGGTGCCCGCGTCGCCCAGCACGAACCCGACCTGGCGGGACAGGTCTTGCCAGTTCATGAGCACAAAGGGGAACGGGTACGACGCGACGCCGATGATCTCGTATTCACTCGTGCGCCCGCCCGCCGACACGACGATCCGGTCTCCTGCTGTCTTGCCAATGGACTTGGCCGCTGGTGTAGTCAGCACAACGCCGGAGCGAGTCGGATCGTCCTCCCAGCCAGTGCCCTCGTCATACGTCAGGTCAACTGCTGGCGTCTGGGGGTCGAAGCCAATCGCCTGCAGCTCGTCGCTGCCCTCGAAACCGGCACCGACGCTGATCATCGTCCCGCTCAAGTCAAACAGGCGCACCAGGAACCCCGCACCAGGGTAGACCGTCGCCACGCCGTCCACATTGCTGATGCGCTGTGACATCTGGTTGTAGTCCTGCGCTTCGTTGGGGATGACCATGATCTCGTACTTGAACGTATCGAACAGGTTGGCGATTTCCTGGTTTATGACGGTGAACATGGCGAAGACGCCCATGAAGGCGGCTGCGGCCAGCGTCAGCGTGATCACCGTGAGGGCCAGGCGGCCTTTCTTCTGCACCACGTTGCTCAGCGCCTGGCGCATGGTGATCGGCACCGGCAGCGCCTTGATCACGCGCGCGGAGAGACCCCGCCCCCACGTGCCAGCGATGCCGAGATCGGTCATGGCGTCCATGATCGTCACGCGCGTCCCGTTGAAAACGGGCACGAACGCGGCAGCGACCGGCACGAAGAGGCCCATCGCCGCGCCGACGATCACGCCCATTGACGAGACCTTGAAGCCCTCGATCAGCGTGAAAGCGAACGGGGCCACGCTCTGTGCCATGACCGCGCCGACGATGACGCCCAGGATCACGCCGGGGATCGTCCCCAGGACGCCGTAGACCAGGGCGATGCCAGCGTAGATGATGAAGCTGTCCAGGCGTGTCGCGCCCAGCGATTTCATCACGCCGATCTGCCGCTTCTGCTCGACGACGATGGTGTTGACCACGTTCATGACCAGGAAGCCGGACACGACCAGGGCTACCACGGCCAGCATGTTGAGGACGTTGGTGACCTCTGCCACTTCGCCGATCAGGAAGTAATCGTCCGGGTTGTCCAGCCAATAGAGCTGCGGGATGTAGTTGGTCCGCTCGGCAACCACTTCCATCAGGCGGTCGGCCTGGTTCTCGCTGACTTCGGTGTCAATATAACGCAGGTAGAAGGAGTTGAAGCCGGAGAACGGCACGATCCGCCGCGCATCGTCCAGGGTGGCGTAGAGACGGCGTTCGGGCTGGTTCTGGTTGTCGCCTACCGTGACCCAATAGGGGTGGAAGACAATGGCCGAGACCGTCCAGGGTTCGCTGGCCTGCTCGGAACCAGGGGTGCGGAAGGTGATGGTGTCGCCCACCCCCAGGCCGTATTCGTCCGCCATGCGCCGTTCCAGCGCGATCTGGTTCTGGCCGGGCTGGGGCCACTCGCCCTCGACCAGGCGCATCGGTTCGAGCTGGATATCGGCGAACGGTTCGGAAAAGGCCATCAGGTCGGCTTCGCGGAAGCGCTCCTCCGCGCTGCGCTGCCAGAAGACCGGCACTGTCACCTGCCCCTCGATGCGCGTCACGCCGGGGATCGCCCGGCGGTTGCGGATCAGGTCGAGCACCTGGTCTTCGCCAGACTCGGTCGTGACATCGGTGCCCGCTGCGGGCACGGTCACATACAGCCGGGTCATGGCGATTTCGTCAGGATTGACATCCTGGCGGATCTGCCGGACGAGCAGGTCATTGGCCGAGATGAGTGTCACCGCACCGAACACGCCGATCAGAATGCTGATGGCGACCAGCGCGGTGCGCCCTTTACGCGACAGGATGTCGCGGATGATCTTCTTACCACGAGTCTTAATCATGATCCCCCGCTCCTTGATGGCCTGCTAACCGCGCGTCGCCAGCCGCGTGCGTGTGGCGCGCAGCTCCGCCGTGCGACGGCGCGCTGCCGCTTCCAGCGTCGTCTGGCCGATGGTGCCGTCTACCAGCTCAAAGACTTTGGGCACGTTGCGGATCAGCTCGCGGTCGTGCGTCACGATGATCACCGTTGTGCCGCGATCGGCAAGCTGCTGGAAAAGGTCGAACACGTTGGTGGCGCTCATGCGGTCGAGGTTGCCAGTTGGCTCGTCGCCGACCACAAGCGGCGGATTGTTGGCCAGGGCGCGCGCCAGCGCCACGCGCTGCTGCTGCCCACCAGAGAGCATATCCGGCGTCTTGAACGCCTGGTCTTTGATTCCAAAGCGGTCGAGCAGCTTGAGGGCGATCTCTTTACGCTCGCGCGGCTTCCACACGTTGGCGAAGTCCATCGGAGCCACCACATTTTCCAGGACGCTGAGCGTGGGCAGAAGCTGGAAGAACTGGAAGACAATGCCCACGTTGCGCGCGCGCCACTTGGTCAGCTTGCGCTGCGGCACCTGGGTGATGGGCACGCCGCCCACCAGAATATCGCCAGAGGTCGGCGTATCCACTGCCGTGAGCATGTTCAAGAAGGTGGTCTTGCCGCTGCCCGACGGGCCGAGCAGGGCCACGAAGTCACCCTTGTGAATCTCCACGTCAATGCCGCGCAGGACGTTCAGCGGCCCTGCCGGCGTGTCGAAGGTCTTGACCAGATTGTTGATCTGGATGAATGCTTCGGCCATCGAGCGGTTCTCCTTTATCCCTGCCTGGCAGCCCACCAGGGCAGCTTTGAGTGTGCATGTGGAAGCCAGAACTTGCCAGCGACCGAGATCAAATACGTCGCGGCGCTGCGAAGGTTGCGCGCAAATCGCAACGCTTGTTGGGCGCTGCGGCGCATATGGCGACGAGTCCGTCATGCCTTTCCCGCCAACCGATCACATTCTGCGGGGAACGGTACGCGACTGACTCGCAGTAAGCGGATACTGGTTCGAGAAGCTCGCAGATAATACATGCTTGCCCTGGCAATGACAAAGACTTAGCCTAGACCGGAGACAGGGGAAACAAACGTTTAGGGATGGGGAACTCCGGCTGTTGATAACCGGCTACAGAGCACCTATCACTCGCCTGATCGCCTATTCAGCGGGCCGGGCCGGCTCTGCCCGGCGTATTTGCAGGGGGAACAGCAGCGGGCCGTGCTTGTGCACGTCCACATAGTGGCCGGAGCCGTAAAAGTCTACACCGGGGATGTGAATGGTCGCGGCGCGGTCAATCTCGACCAGATTGCCGACATTGGGCATGGCCAGCCACACGCTGACGATATAATCGCCCGCCGCCAGCAGGCGATCCACCGCGCTGCATTCCAGCAGAAAGTGATTGCTGCCCGGCTGCATGTCGAACACAAAGTCAGTCAGGCGCTCGTCGAGATGCACGACCCGCGCGCCGGTGTCGGTCATCAGCCCGAAGCCGATGCCGATGCGCGGCAGCGCCGCGTCGGCGTGCACGTCTAGCTCCACGCGCAAATCGAGCGCGCCGCTGACCGGATCGGCAGCCAGCGTCAGGCGCAGGTCTTCGATGCCGATGCCGTAGCGCCGGTCCATGACCGGGAAGATGTCGGCGGTGCGGTTGAGCGCGGTATCGGCCAGGTACGCTTTGATCACGTCGCCGACCGGGTCGAGCGCCTGGATGCCGCCGCGCTCCAGCCACAGTGCCGACTGGCAAAGCTGGCGCACCGCGTCCATGTTGTGGCTGACGAACAGCACCGTGCGCCCTTCACCGGCCACATCGCCCATCTTGCCCAGGCACTTCTTCTGGAACTCAGCGTCGCCGACGGCCAGCACCTCGTCCACCAGCAGAATCTCCGGCTCCAGGTGCGCGGCGACCGAGAAGGCCAGGCGCAGGTACATGCCGCTGGAATAACGTTTGACGGGCGTATCAATGAAGCGAGCGACGCCGGCGAACTCCACGATCTCATCGAACTTGCGGTCAATCTCGTAGCGGTGCATACCGAGAATGGCGCCGTTGAGGTAGATATTCTCGCGCCCGGTTAGCTCGCCGTGAAAACCCGTGCCGACTTCCAGCAGCGACCCGACGCGCCCGCGAATGCGCGCGTAGCCTTCGTCGGGAGGCATGATGCGCGTCAGCACCTTGAGCAGTGTGCTCTTGCCAGCGCCGTTGCGCCCAATGACGCCCAGCACCTCGCCGCGCTCGACCTCAAAAGACACATCGCGCAGCGCCCAGAACGTGTTGTCTTCGCGGCGCGAGCGCGTCCCCCCGCGCTGGCGAGCGCGCAGCGCCCGCACCCTGCTGCGGGTGATGGAGCCGAGGCTGTCGCGCAGCGTTTTGTTGCGGTCAATGATGCCGCCAATGCGGTATTTCTTGCCCAGGCCGACGACCTGAATCGCGGTGTTGGGCTTCAGTGCGGGAAGGGCCATGCTCATCGCTCCTAGACCACATCCGCGAAACGGCGTTCCATGCGGCGGAAGAAGAACGCTCCGCTGACCAGCAGGGCGAGCGAAGCGACCGCCGACAGCGCAAACATCAGGGGAACCGTCTCGCCCTGGCCCAGTAACGACCAGCGGAAGCCCTCGACCACGCTGACCATCGGGTTCAGCCCGTACAGCGTGCGCCATGGCTCGTCGAGTAGGCTCGACGGGTAGACCACCGGCGTGGCGTACATCCAAAACTGGGTGAGGAAGGGCACCACATAGCGCACGTCGCGGTATTCCGCGTTGAGCGCCGACAGCCACAGCCCAACACCCATCGAGGTCGTCAGCGCCAGCAACAGGCACAGCGGCAGCAACAGCAGCGAGGCCGCCGTCGGGAACAGCCCATAGTAGATCATCATCCCGATCAGCACCAGAAAGGCCAGGAAGAAATCGGGCAGCCCGCCCACAACCGCCGAGATGGGCGTGATTAGCCGAGGGAAGTAGACGCGCTTGACCAGGTTGGCGTCGCGCACGACGCTGTTGGCACCGTTGGTCAGGCCGGTGGCGAAGAACGTCCAGGGCAGCAGCCCGGCGTAGCTGAAAATGGGGTAGGGGATGCCGTCTGAGGGGATTTTGGCCAGCCGCCCAAAGAAAATGCTGAAGACGACCATCGTGAAGAGCGGCTGCAAGATGGCCCAGGCCGCGCCGAGCAGCGTCTGCTTGTAGCGCACTTTGATGTCGCGCCAGATGAAGAAGAACAGCAGCTCGCGGTAACGCCAGACTTCGTCCAGCCCCAGCGACACCCACCCGCGCAGCGGCTTGATCAGCGTGATCTGCTCGCCGGGGGCGATCTCCGAACCCGGAGCGGACGTATGCTCACGCACAGACATAGCCTTCCACTTCGCGCCGCCGGACGCCCCTTCGCGCCCGGCACACACAAAACGCCCCGCCGCTCACCCCGCTCGGCGGGCGCGCTCTGCTGTCGAATGAAGCGAGGATGCCGGGGGACTGCACCAGCAGCGGCTATTGTAACCTGCGACCTTTGACTGTCAACCGCTGCCGCGCCTGCGACGGGTCAGCCTCACTCCTGCTTGGAGCGGCAGTCGCGGCAGAGGCCGAAGATAGCCATGTGGTCAATGCGCGGCTCGAAGGCGTACTCGCGGCGCAACTGCTCGCGCAGCGCGTCCATCACCTGATCCTCGATGTCAATGACACGCCCGCAGCGCAGGCACACCAGGTGATGGTGCAACTCGCGGTCAATGACCTGGTAGACGACGCCGGACTGCCCCAGGTCGGTCTGGGCGACCGCGCTGCGATCCTTGAGCCACTGCACGATGCGGTACACGGTGGTTTCGGTCAGGGCGATGCCCTGCGCCGCCAACCGGGTCTGGATGTCCTGCACGGTCAGATGATCACTGCTGGCGCACAGCACCTCGATCACCGCCCGCCGCTGAATAGTCAGGCGCTCGCCCTGCTCGCGCAGCCGCGACACAATCGCCTCGGCACACACCATCTGGCCCCCCTCCTCACCGACGCTATGCGGCGGTGCGCAGCGTGCACTCACTCGGCGTCCGCGCGCTGAGGGTGCTCGATCTTCGCGCGGGCGGGCGGGACGTGGCCGCTCTCCAGCCGGCGGAAGTCAATCTCGCCATCCTCGTTGACGAAGACTTCGACCAGGTCGCCCTGCACAAACTCACCCTTGAGCAGGCGGATGCTGAGCGGGCTTTCGACATAACGTTGCAGCGCGCGGCGCAGCGGGCGCGCCCCGAACTGCGGGTCGAAGCCGGTCTCGGCCAGCTTGCGACGGGCGTCCTCGGTCAGGGCCACGTACAGCCCCTGCTCCTCCAGCCGCGTGGCGATGTCGCGCATTTGCAGATCAACAATGCGCTCCACGTCGGCGCGCGAGAGCGGCTCGAAGATGATGATCTCATCAATGCGATTGAGGAACTCAGGCCGGAATGCCTTACGCATCGCCTCTTCGATCTTCTTGTGATCGGCCACCAGCGCCGGGTCGCCGCTGGGCACGAAGCCAAGCGCGCCGCCCGCCCGCGCGTACTCGGTGCCCAGGTTGCTGGTCATGATGATCACCGCGTTGCGGAAGTCCACCGTGCGTCCCTGGCCGTCGGTCATGCGCCCGTCTTCGAGAATCTGCATCAGCGCGTTCCATACTTCCGGGTGCGCCTTTTCGATCTCGTCGAAGAGGATGACGCGGTACGGGCGGCGGCGGACGGCCTCGGTCAGTTGGCCGCCCTGCTCATAGCCGACGTAGCCGGGCGGCGCGCCGAACAGCCGGCTGACCGTGTGCTGCTCGCGGTACTCGCTCATGTCGAGGCGCAGCAGGGCGTCTTCGTCATCGAACATGAACTGGGCCAGCGCCTTGGCTAGCTCGGTCTTGCCCACGCCGCTGCTGCCCAGGAAGATGAACGAGCCGATGGGACGGCGCGGGTCCTTCAGGCCGCTGCGCGCGCGGCGGATGGCGTCGGCGAGGGCGGCGACCGCCGCCGCCTGGCCGATGATGCGCTTGTGCAACTCTTCTTCCATGCGCAGCAGCTTGTCGGCCTCGGTCTCCAGCATCTGGTTGACCGGGATGCCCGTCCACTGGGCGACGACTTCGGCGATGTCGTCGGCGTCCACGACCTCATCGAGTGTGTGCTCGTGCTGCCAACGCTCGACTTCCTGCTCATATTCCTGCTCAAGCTGGAGCCGCTGCGCCTTGATCTTCATCGCGCGCTCGTACTCGGTGTTCAGGCTGGCTTCTTCTTCCTCGGCGGCCAGTCGGTCGAGCCGCTTCTTGAGTTCTTTCAGATCGTCAGGCATCGAGTAGAGCGCGACGCGCAGCTTGGAGGCGGCCTCGTCCATCAGGTCAATGGCTTTGTCGGGCAGCTTGCGCTCGGTGACGTAGCGGTGACTGAGCCGCGCCGCCGCGACCAGCGCCTCGTCGGAGTAGGTGACCTTGTGGTGGGCCTCGTAGCGGTCGCGCAGGCCGCGCAGCATCTCAATGGTCTCCTCGACCGACGGCTCTTCGACGAACACCGGCGCGAAGCGGCGATCCAGCGCCGAGTCGCGCTCGATGTACTGGCGGTACTCGTCAAGCGTCGTCGCGCCGATGCAGTTGAGTTCGCCGCGCGCCAGGGCTGGCTTCATCATGTTGCTGGCGTCCAGCGCGCCCGAAGCGGCCCCCGCGCCGACGACCTGATGTAGCTCGTCAATGAAGAGGATGATCTCGCCCTCTGAGCGCTGAATCTCCTCGATGGCGGCCTTCAGCCGCTCCTCGAACTCGCCACGAAAGCGGCTGCCGGCGATCATCGCGCCCAGGTCGAGGCTGATCACGCGGCGGCCCATCAGAATCTCCGGCACGTCGCCGCTGGCGATCTGCTGGGCCAGGCCCTCGACGATGGCCGTCTTGCCGACGCCCGCCTCGCCGATCAGCACGGGGTTGTTCTTGGTGCGGCGGCTGAGAATCTGGATGACGCGCAGAATTTCGTTGTCGCGCCCGATCACGGGGTCGAGCTTGCCCTCGACGGCCAAGCGTGTCAGGTCGCGGCTGTACTTTTCCAGCGTGCGGTAGCGCGTCTCGGCCTGGGGGTCGGTCACGCGCTGCCCGCCGCGAATGTCCTTGATCACGTCGTAGACGCGCTCTTTGGTGACGCCAGCATCGGCCAGGATGCGCGCCACCGCCGTGCGCCGCTCGCTGAGAATGGCCAGGAAGAGGTGCTCGGTGCTGATGTACTCGTCTTTGAGGCGGTTGGCCTCCTCGTTGGCGATGTCCACCACGCGCTTGACGCGCGGCGTGATGAACACCTGGCCGGTGCCGCCGCCGTAGATGGCCGCCTTGGGGCTGGCCCGCAGCACGCGGTCTAGCTCGTCGCGGATGCTGTTCTGGTCCACGTTCATCTTAGCCAGCATCTGCGGGATCACGCCGTCGGGCTGTTCCAGCAGGGCCAGCAGCATGTGCTCGGTGTCAACTTGGTTGTGCCCGTAACGCTGCAGGATGTCGTAGGCGCGGACGGCGGCATCCTGCGCGCGCTCGGTGAATCGGTCAAAACGCATCATAGCGGTGTGTTCCTCGTTCCTCGAATGGTCCCGCCAGCCGGATGTCGGACAGACGGGCGGGGGTCGCCACGTGATCTGCGTCCCCTATGATCGAGTCTACACTGAATGGAAGGGCAAAGCTATCAGAAACCCGTTGGAAGTGTGGGGGCGGGGCTTGTTGCGCACAGGCATAGACTTCCGAAGTCTGGCTGTCCCCCGCGCGCAAGTGACCATGCCATTCGCGTGAGGAGTGCGCTATAATTGCTCTTTGGAAACCGGCAAGCAAGACACAAACGAGGCTCTCAAAGTGTCTGTCCGACAACCCGTCTACCCGTTTACTGCTATCGTAGGCCAGGAGCGCATGAAGCGCGCCCTGATCCTCAACGCCGTCAACCCCAGCATCGGCGGTGTGCTGATTCGCGGCGAGCGCGGCACCGCCAAGTCCACCGCGGCCCGCGCGCTGGCCGCCCTGCTGCCGGAAATTGAAGTGGTGGCCGACTGCCGCTTCGGGTGCGATCCGCACTACCCGGAACGGCTGTGCGACGAGTGCCGCGAGCGCGTGGCGCGCGGCGAAGAGTTGCCCGTCAAGACGCGGCGCACGCGCCTGATTGACCTACCCGTCAGCGCGACCGAAGATCGCGTCGTCGGCACGCTCGACATCGAGCAGGCCATTCAGAAGGGCGAGCGCCGCTTCGATCCGGGCGTGCTGGCCGCCGCCAATCGCGGCATCCTCTACGTGGACGAGGTCAACCTGCTCGACGATCATGTGGTGGATCTGCTGCTCGACTCGGCGGCGATGGGCGTCAACGTCGTCGAGCGCGAGGGGATCAGCTTTCAGCATCCGGCTCGTTTCATCCTGGTGGGCACCATGAATCCCGAAGAAGGCGAGTTACGCCCGCAGCTTTTGGATCGCTTCGCCCTGTCGGTGGACGTGGCCGGCCTGCCGCAAGCCGAAGACCGCATGGCCATCCTGGAGCGGCACATTGCCTTCGACGCCGACCCGGTCGCCTTCCGGCGCGAGTGGCTGCCGCGCGAAGAGGAACTATCGGCGCAGATCGAGGCGGGCCGCCATATTGTGGATCAGGCGCGCTACACGCGCCGCGACCTGTTCATGATCGCCAACCTGACCGCCAGCCTGGGCGTGGACGGGCACCGCGCCGACCTGGTCATTCTCAAGGCCGCGCGCGCCCATGCCGCGTTCGAGGGCCGCCTGCAGATCACCGAGCGCGACATCCTGCTGGCGGCAGAGCTGGCGCTGCCTCACCGCCTCAAGCGCGGCCCCTTCAGCGAGGCGACGCTCTACGAGGGCGAGCTTGAGGGCCGGCTGGAACAGATCGCCGAGGACTTCACCGACGAGCCTGCCGAGGCCCGCACCGACACGCCCCAACAGCCGGACGCGGAAAAAAAAGCGAGGGGCTGACCGAGCCTGCCGGTCAGCCTGAGTCGGACATCACCCAGACACCCGCCGAGCCAGGGCCGCAGGATGTATTCCAGCAGTCGCTGGAAGCGCACTGGTGGGACGGCGGGAAGCAAGTCGAGCCGGGCAAGGAGTTTCGCACGCGCCGTCTCGATACGCCGCTCGACCGCCTGACGCGCCGGATGCGCGGTCGGCGCAGCCGCACGCGCACCGAGCGCAAAGATGGTCGTTACATCCAGGCGCGCCCCGCCGGTGACCGCAAGGACGACATCGCCTTCGACGCCACCCTGCGCGCCGCCGCCCCATTCCAGCGCGATCGTGCTCCAGAACGCCGCGCCAACCGGCTGGCCTATTCGATCCATCGCCAGGATTTGCAGCGCAAGGTGCGCGTGCGCAAGGCGGCCAACCTGATCCTCTTCGTCGTGGACGCAAGCTGGAGCATGGCCGTCGCCGAGCGCATGAACGCCACCAAAGGGGCGATCATGTCCCTGCTCACCGACGCCTACCAGCGCCGCGACCGCGTGGGGCTGGTTGTCTTCCAGAAAGACCGCGCTCAGCTTGTGCTGCCGCCCACCAACTCGGTCACGCTGGCCAAGAAAGCCCTGGCCGATATTCCCGTCGGCGGCAAGACGCCGCTCTCCGCCGGGCTGTACCTGGCGCTGCAAGTCTTCCAGCAGCAGAAGATCGCCCACCCGGATGTGATGCCGCTGATGATCCTGCTGACCGACGGCGCGGGCAACGTCTCGATGACCGCGCTGCCCCCGCAAGAAGAGGCGCACCGCATCGCCGACCAGATCAAGGGGTCGGACATTCGCAACGTGACGATCAATATGGAGCACTCGGCCTTCGACCAGGGCCTGGCCCAGGAACTGGCCAATCACCTGGGCGGGCCGTGTTACACGCTGGCCGAACTGCACGCCGAGGCGCTGTACGTCGCGGTGAAGCAGGAGCTAGACCAGTAGCATGCGGGACGTTGCAGAGATTCGATGAGACTTCCGAAGTCTTTCGCGGACTTCGAAAGCCTGGGGCAGAGCGCCCATCCACGCGAGGCGCAGCTCTGCCGCGCCCGTTGTAGGGGCGTATTGCAATACGCCCCCGCGAATTGCTTCCCTTCCGCTGCGCCACAACGCACGCCGCGCCGCCGTCTCCCCTTAAGAGGTGGCGGCCTTTTTGACGCGGGCGAGCGCCGCATCTATCTTGACCAATTGCTCGTCCGGCGTGTCGGCGCGGAAGCGCAGGATGGTGTAGGCGCGCTGCAACGGGTTGCGGTAGCAGTACTGCCCGGTCTCCGGGCGCTGCACCACTCCCTGATCCACCAGCCGCTTGAGCGCCGCGTCAATGTCCGGGTCTTCGCCTGTCCAGGCGGTCAGGTACTCCTTGATACGCGCGCGGGAGACAGGCTCTTCGGGCGCGTCGGCGATGATGTAAGCGACCTGGAGCGCGCGCTCCGACGCCTTGATCTCGTCGTAGGCGGAAACGAGCGTCGGCGGTGAGTTCTTGATCGCCTCGCGGATGGCCGCCGGCACGTCGCTGGCGCGGATCGTCCAGTCGCTGCGGTTGCCGCTACGCGCCTGGGCGATGTAGGCGCGCACGATGCCCTCGCACAGGCGGTGCGTGTAGTAGGGGAAATTGGCCGAGTAGCGCACGATCTGGGCGATCACTTCTGGCTCGTGCTTGAGGCGCAGGGCCGCGAAGCCTTCGACGGCGACCTGGCGAATCTGCTCATCGGTCAGACGCGGGACGTGGATGGCGGTCAGGTTGCGGGCCACCGACTCGTGCACCTCAACCAGGGCTTTGGCGCTGTCGCCAATGCCCACGATGATCAGCGAGACCTGCAACTGGTTGTCGGAGATTTTCTTGATCAGTTCCGGGAAGAACTTGCGCGTGCTCTCGTCGGTGATGCGCTCGTAGTCGTCCAGGATGATCAGGGCGCGCTTGCCTTTAAGCTGATCCACGACAACCTGCGGGCGCGGTTCCGGGTCTACCAATGGCCGGGCAGTGGTGGTCTTTTCGGTGCGCGACTTGTCCTCCATCTCGACCAACTGCGCGTTGACGACCGACCTGGCCCCGGTGATCTCCGAAGTCAGCACCTTCACGACAATGTCCTTCACGCCCAGCCGGGGCAGGATAGACCCTAGGATGTGCATGAACGTGTCGCCCTCGCTGACCGAGTAGTAGATCGGCTCGATGCCCTGCAGCGAGATCATCTCCGCGCACAGCTTGGCCGAAGCAAGCCTGGCCAGCGATGTTTTGCCGACGCCGCGCTCGCCGTAAATGACGATGGCCGCGCCGAGATGGTACAGCGCGCCGCGCATGTCCTCGATTAACTCATCGCGCCCCTGCAAGAAGCGAATCTCGCGGACTGGCGAGCGCGGCGTGAACACCGTCGGCAGGTCTTTCTCGATCAGGTCGCGCACGCGCACGGGCGCAGGTTTTGTCTGCGGCTCAGGCAGGGCAAGTTGCTGCTTGGGCGGCTGCGTGCGCTGCGAGTGGCGCGCTGCTTCCTTCCACCGCCGTTTCAGGCCCGCATACAGGAGATCGAAAGCCTTCAATGGTGTGTGTTGCCCCCCGATTAGAGTGCATTGTGCGGCAGGCCGCGCCCAGGCGAAGAGGGTAGCCTGCCCACATCCTCGATGTAGGCGTATTATACGCCCGGGAGGCCGTTCGCTGGAAATGGGCGCTTGTCAGGTTGATGCTGTTGGCCAATTCCCAGAACGCCGGGTTCGGAGGGGCATGGCTTTGCTGCACCCCTCGTAGGGTGTATTGCGTGGGGGCGTATCGCGATACGCCCCTACGGGGAGGCAGCCGCGATCAGCCTTTGCGCGGGCGCGTGCAAAATCTGTCAGGTCGTTTGGCCGCACCCTGTTTACCTCACCCCCGCTCGGCGCTGGCGCGCCTTGCCTCCCCCTCTCCGCTGCGG
>DYGW01000336.1 GCA_020724485.1 Thermoflexus sp.
GGCTGGCACTTCACGCGCCGTCCCGAGACCGCGCTGCGCATCGCGGGCCTGTGGCCAGACGGGTATCCCTCGGTGCTGGTCCGTGTCGAGCCCGTCGGCAAGTGGGTGGAGCGTGGGGACAAGTGTCGCGCGGAGTCCCTGCGGCTGCTGGCCGTCTGCTCCGAGCGCACGGTCCGTGCTGCCGTTCGTCGCCTCTCCGAGTCCTTCGGAGCCCACGCGGAGCAGATGGTCCGCGATCAGATGGCGTGGCGCTGCGCACTCGCACGCCCGCGCCACGATGAGGCCGCCGTAGTCCGGGGGCTCACGGCGGCACTGCATGCTCGCGGCCTCGACTGGACCCTTCGGCGTTTTGGGAATGCGCGGGAAGCGTGGGATGCGTGGGATGCGCGGGATGCGTGGGATGCGTGGGATGCGTGGGATGCGCGAGATGCGCGGGCTGCGTGGGATGCGTGGGCTGCGTGGGCTGCGCGGGCTGCGTGGGATGCGCGGGCTGCGCGGGCTGCGTGGGGTGCGCGGGATGCGTGGGGTGCGCGGGAAGCGCGGGATGCGTGGGGTGCGCTCACACACGAGTGCGCCGCCCTGGCAGGCTGGATCGACGCCGATCCCTACATGCTCACGACGGGACTGCGACGTGCCTACGCCTCGGGCCTGGCGATCGCGCTGCCCGTTGCCGACGACGAACTCGGTTGGGCGATGCCGGAGCGTGCAGGGTGAGCCATCTGGATATCGAGTCGCTGATCCACCCGCGGCCCTGGCCCGATTGGCGTTGCTGCCCATGGTGCCAACGCAGTATCGCCGCGCTGGATCAGGGCGTTGGTCACCGGCCAGGGTGCCCATCGATGCACCGTCGATCCATCGCCGATCCGCTCGCGCGGGTACCACGCCGAGACTGCGGATGCCCGGGTGTGGGCGATCACAACTCGGGATGTCGGAGCAATCCGTACTGGGAGACGTGATGGACACCTACATCGTGACGTTGCGCGGGCGGCTCGTGAGATCAGACACCGACAAATGGATGATCCACGCCTATAAGCCGTTCGTGCGTAACAGGCTACGGCGGCTTGCAAAGCAAGTCTCCATAGCCGATGAGCCCGTGACGGGCCGCCGCACCAACGAATACTTCACCTACCGCGCCGAGTTCGAGCTCGACGGCATCGAGGTTGAGGCGCACAGCGCCGAGGATGCGATCAAGCGCGCCGGCGCGAAGGTGAGGCGCGTCCTGAGTCACGCCACCTGCCGATACGGCCGGCTGACGATCTACTGAGACGGATGACGAGGTGGCAGGATGAGCGATGCCGTCACCGCCTGGGCCGCAGCATTCGTTGCGGCGCAAGCCGAGATGCCGGAGATTCCCAAGGCACGCCGGGCCACGATCCGGACGCGTGATGGTGGCCAGTATGCGTACTCCTACGCCGACCTACCCGCGATCCTGGCCGCCGTCTCACCAGTACTCGCCAAGCATGGGCTAGGTGTAGCGCAAAGCGTCGAGGTTGCCAACGGTGGCGTGGCGGTCAAAACACGCGTCTACCACACCGGCGGCCACGTCGAGGAATTCGGCCCGCTCGTGCTACCGGCCGGTGAGGACGCCCGTGCGGTCGGCAGCGCGATCACCTACGCACGTCGATACAGCCTGTGTGCCGCACTTGGCATCTCGGCCGACGAGGACGACGATGCTGCGACCGCAGGCAAGAGCGTGTCTGCTCCGAGGGGGGGCAGGAGAGCGATGGCGACAGGTGCCGCGCAGAGCGGGACACCGAGTTTCCGCGAGGAGCGGGCGGACATCGCGAGTCCGGCTAGCCCGCGTGTAGGAGCAGACACATTTTCCGCCGCCGAGTCCCTAGGGGACGCGGATGGCACGGCGGCGGAGAGCCCCGGCGTGACGGTTGCTCCCACGCC
>DYGW01000337.1 GCA_020724485.1 Thermoflexus sp.
GCGGGAAGTTGTAGTGGTGCATGTAACGCTTGGTGTCTTCCGGGTACAGCCCGTCGAGCGGCTGGCTGTCGCGCGGGGTGCCCAGCGTACAGATGCTGAGCACCTGCGTCTGGCCGCGCTTGAACAGGCCAGAGCCGTGCACGCGCGGGATCAAGTCCACTTCGGCGGCCAGCGGGCGGATCGTCGTGTAGTCGCGCCCATCGGGGCGGATCCCATCTTCGAGGATGCGCCGGCGCACTTCTTTCTTCAGCGTGGCGTCGAGCGCCTCGCTGACGCCCTTCACCGGGATCGGCTCTTCGTCGCCGGTCTCGTACCCGGCCAACAGGCGCTCGCGCAGCTCGTCTATCGCGGCATTGCGCTCAGGGCGGTCCGTCGTATCGGCCAGGATGCGCGCGATGTCAGCGGCAATCTTGCCCTCGACCTCGGCGGCCAGCGCCTCGTCCACAACTGCCGGGGTGTAGTCGCGCTTGGGCTTGCCCATCTGCTCGCGCATCTGGTTTTGCGCAGCAATCAGGCCCTGCATGGCTTCGTGGCCGAAGCTCAGCGCGCGGATCATCGTCTCTTCGTCCACCTCGTTGGCCCCGGCCTCGACCATGATGATCGCTTCGCTGGTGCCAGCCATGCGCAGGTCAAGCTGGCTGTTCTCCATCTCGGGGATGGTCGGGTTGAGCACGAACTCACCGTCAATCAGGCCGACGCGCACCGCACCAATCGGGCCGTCCCAGGGCACATCGGAGATGTGCAGCGCGGCGCTGGCGGCGACGATCGAGAGCATATCCGCGTGGTTCTCCTGGTCGTGACTGAGCGGCGTGACGATGACCTGCACCTCGTTGCGCAGGTCCTTGGGGAAAAGCGGGCGCAGCGGGCGGTCGGTGACGCGGGCGATGAGAATACTCGCCTCCGACGGACGCCCTTCGCGGCGCATGAAGCTGCCGGGGATGCGGCCCGCCGCGTAGAGCTTCTCTTCGTAGTCTACGCTGAGCGGGAAGAAGTCAATGCCTTCGCGGGCAGCGGCACTCATGGTCGCTGTGGCGAAGACGACGGTGTCGCCCAGGCGGACGGTGACTGCACCGCCGGCCTGCTCGGCCAGCTTGCCCGTCTCTAGGACGAACTCCTTGTCGCCGACCAGAACTGAGAAGCGCTGGTTGGCTGGCATACCTTGTGAGTTAGACATTGGGGAAATCCTCCGAAACTAATGCGCCCGGAGGTCAGGGACTGGAACCTGGTGTCAAGCGCGCCGCACACAGCAAAGGCGCTGGCTTGACCGCATGTTCCAATTCCTGCCGCTCCGGGCTGACTCCACGATCAGACAGGTTGTTGGCTAACGACCAGGATCGGCCCTGCTTGCGCAGAACCCCTGGCCGGCGGAACACTGATGCTATTCATGCTTTCCTGTGCAGTCAAAGCGCGGATCAGCCGACCCGTGCTCTGAACACTCTCGCTGCCTAGCGGCGCAGACCCAACCGCTGGATAAGCTCGCGGTAGGAATCGGGGTTCTTGCGGCTGAGGTACTTCAAGTGGCGGCGACGCAGGCCCACCAGCTTGAGCAGCCCCCGGCGGCTGTGCTCGTCGTGCTTGTGCACCTTCAGGTGCTCGGTGAGCTGCTCGATGCGCGTCGTCAGAATGGCGATCTGCACTTCGGGCGAGCCGGTGTCGCTTTCGTGCCGGCCATAGCTCTGGATGAGTTCTTCTTTGGCTTGCTTAGTGATTGACATGGCTGGCGTCCTCGTGGACTGCTGTCACCGGGCGAACCGGACGTTGGCCCGCCGGTCAGATACGAGTCTACAACGCGGCCCATTATACCATCGGCGCGGAAGCTTGGGAAGCCTCAATGCGCAGCGGGGTCCACGAACAAGTCGTGAACGTGTTTGTCCCCCCCATCCCCGGCCCTTCCC
>DYGW01000085.1 GCA_020724485.1 Thermoflexus sp.
AGGATGTATCCCACGTTGGGGACAAGATTCATTGAACCGCTGAGACGCAGAGGACGCGGAGAAGAGCGAAGAAGAGCGAAGAATAATCTTGCTTATCTTTTCTCTGTGTTCTCTGCGCCTCTGCGGTGGTGCTCTGCCCCAGAAGCGAGATGCATCGCCTGAAAACTGTCTGAATCTATAAAAATGACTGAGGATTACTGAGATTTTCGCGTTGTCAGGCGTACCATGCCCCGCTACAATCTGACCGTATCTGCCAGAATTGGCCGGAATTGTCCTCACCGCATAGGATTAAGCATAAGGAGAACAACGAAGATGCCATCTGCAACCTCCGTGCGCCGTGTTATGGCCGCGCTGCTGGCGCTGACGCTGCTCGTCGTGTTGGGCGCGCCGCTCGCCTCCGCCCAAGAGGGAGACGAGCCGCGCACGATTGTGGACTTTGTGGGCCGCCAGGTGACGCTCGAAGCGCCGCCGCAGCGCGTCGTGGGCATGAGCGCCTCGATCAGCGAGATGCTCTTCGCCATCGGCGTGAATCCGGCGGGCGTCACGTCGGGCATGGACTACCCGCCCGAAGCGGCCAGCCTGCCCGACTTCGGCACCGGCTACCAGCCCAATCTCGAGGCGCTGGCCGCCCTGGAGCCGGACTTGATCATCGGCAATGCCCAGCTTAACATGAGTATCCTGGACAAGCTGGAAGCCATCGCGCCGACGATCATGGTCATGACCATGACGGCGAGCGATGTTCCGCACAACGTGCGCCTGATCGGTCAGGCAACCTGGCACGACACCGAAGCCGAGTATCTGGCCCGCGCCTATGACGGCTACCTGGCCCTGGCCGACAAAATCGGCGCCGCGCAGGAAGGGCCGAGCATCGTCTTCATCGTCGGCACACTCGACGTGCCCAACTATGGCAAGTCAACCACCTACTTCGGCGACATGGCCAAGCGCCTGGGCGCGACCAATATCGCCGACAGCGAAGCCGACGCCGGGCCGTTCCCCGGCTACGCTCAGCTCAGCGTCGAGGCTGTTGTGGACGCCGACCCGGACTTCGTCTTCACCGTGACACGCGGCGCGCCGACGCCCATGCCAGAGACGATGGCCAGCGACCCGATCTGGTCGTCGCTGTCGGCCTTCCAGAACGGGCGCGTGATCGAGCTGGACAACCGCCTGTTCGTCGAGTCGCCCGGCCCGCGTTTCATCGAGGCGATGGCCCAGTTGATTGACATCTTCTACGGCGAAGGGATGGAGTAAGTGCGCGCGGAGGCTGTGACCCCGGCCTCGTCTTCTCATGTGCTGCACCTCTCGCGCCGGCGTCCGATCACGCGCCTGACACTCATCGCCCTGAGCGGCTTGCTGCTGCTCGGGGCGATGATCGTCGCGTTGGGCAGCGGCTCGCAGTCCATCGCCCCCGATGAAGTCATCCAGGCGCTGCAAGACCGCGAGAGCGTCAAGAAATCGGTTGCCCTGATCATCCACGAAGTGCGGCTGCCGCGCGCGCTGGCCGGGGCGCTGGTGGGCCTGAACCTGGCCGTAGCGGGCGCGCTGTTGCAGGGCGTGGTGCGCTCGCCGCTGGGCGACCCGTACATCCTGGGCGTGTCAGCCGGAGGCGGGTTCGCGGCGGCGGCCACGTCGCTGCGCGTCGAGGGCTTCCCGCCGGACGCTGTGCCGGTCATGGCCTTCATCGGCGCGTTGATCGGCGCGTTGATCGTCTATGCCATCGCCTGGGACGGCTCCGGTGTCACCACGACGCGCCTGGCCCTGGCCGGCGTCGCGCTGACGGCGATGATGAGCGCGCTGACGACGACGGTCGTGGTCATGTCAGTCCAGGGCGGCGGGCAGATCATCTTCCAATGGCTGGTTGGCGGATTGTACACGGCGGGCTGGCGCGAGTACCATTTGATCGTCCCGTACAGTATCGCCGGGTTCGTGCTGGCTATGCTGCTCGCCAGGCGCGCCAACATCCTGGCTCTGGGCGACGAAATGGCTCAGGGGCTGGGCCTGCACGTCGAGTGGACGCGCTTCCTGATGAGCGCTGTCGCCGCTGTGCTGGCGGGCAGCGCCGTCGCCGTCGCCGGGCTGATCGCCTTCGTCGGGCTGCTGGTGCCATTCGTGGCGCGGCGGCTGGTCGGGTCGGACTTCCGTTTCCTGCTGCCAACGTGCGCGCTGCTGGGCGCGGCGCTGCTGGTGGGCGCAGATACGGCAGCGCGGGTGACTTTCCCGGCGCTGTTCGACCTGAAGAACATCGAGTTTCCGGTCGGGATCATCACCGCACTGATCGGCGGGCCGCTCTTTCTGTGGCTGGTGCGCGCTCGCCGGGCGCAGTGGTGAAGTAGTGATCGGTGATCAGTGGTCGGTTGTCAGTTGTCAGAGCGCGGTTTTCGGCTGTCGCCGGGCATCTCCCACTGTGTCTAGTCACTGAGAACTGAAAACCGAACACTGATCACTCTAGAGCAAGAGAACCGTCCATGCCCACACTCACCGCCGATCATCTGACGCTCGCCTACCGACGCGGCGTCACCGTCGTGCGCGACCTGGTGCTGACCGTCGCCCAGGGCGAGATCGTCACCCTGGTCGGCCCCAATGGGTCCGGCAAGAGCACGGTGCTGCGCACGCTGGCCCGGTTGATGCGTCCGCAGGGCGGCGCGGTGTACCTGGATGGCAAGGCGATTCACCGGATGCCCACGCGCAAGGTTGCCCAGACGCTGGCTATTCTGCCGCAGAACCCCACCGCACCGGAAGACCTCACTGTGCGCGATCTCGTCGCGCGCGGGCGCTTCGCCCGCCAGGCGTGGTGGCGCGCCTCCAGTCGTCACGACCGCGAGGTGGTCGAATGGGCGCTGGCCGCGACCGGCATGAGCAGCCTGGCCGAGCGGCGGCTGACCACGCTGAGCGGCGGCGAGCGTCAGCGGGCGTGGATCGCGCTGGCGCTAGCCCAGGAGCCGCGCATCCTGCTGCTCGACGAGCCGACGACCTTCCTCGACATCAGCCACCAGCTTGACGTGATGGTGCTGCTGCAATCGCTCAACACCGAGACCGGCCTGAGCATCGTCATGGTGCTGCACGATCTCAACCAGGCCGCCCGCTTCAGCCACCGCCTGGTGGCCCTGCGCGATGGAGTCGTCTACGCGGCAGGGACGCCTGCCGAGGTGATGACGGACGCCGTTCTGCGCGAAGTCTTCCAGGTGGAGGGCGTCGTCGCCCACGACCCGCACACGGACACGCCCGTATTCACGCCGCTGCAATCGGTGCGCGGCACAAATGGGTATGGCGGCGACTCCAATGGGACAGACGGCTGAGCGGGCGAGCATCCGGCAGGCAGCACGACGGGCCGCTCACAAGTACCTGTGGGCGGCCCGTTCAGTTGGGGGCAGGTGCCAGCGCGGGCGGGTATCAGTCGCGCAGATGGTCAAAGAGCCATAGCAACCCCAGGATGACCAGCGCCGTGAAAGCCAGCGGGACCAGCGCCTTGACGATCCCAACCACCATCTGAAGGAGGATCGAGACGGCCAGCAACACGACCACAATGGTGACAAGCTGGCCCAGCAGCGACATCGCGCGAAATCGCTCGTACATGGGTGGAGTCTCTCCCGGTTGCTGCGCGGCTGCGCGCGCCCAACGCCTATGAAGCTGAGCCTTGCGCCTGAAGCCGACGGTACAGGTAGACGCCGCCGGCGACGAGCGCGGCCACGATCAGCAGCGGGATCAGCGCCTTGACGATGGCCAGCAGCAGAGCGATCACGATCAGGGCGAGGATCAGGAAGACGACCAGCTTGAGCATCTGGCCAAGCGAAGGCAGGTTCTTGAGCATGTCGTTCATCGCGGTTTCTCCTTGCTGCGCGACCTCAGCGAATGGCGGTCGCGCGGTTGTCAGTGTGCGTTGTCACTGATCATTACGCGGCAGCACGGCCAGGGTTGCGCGTCGCGCACACCTTTACGGGCTTTTTACAGGTTACCGCCGCGAAGAGTCTTAGGGGCGCATAGCATACGCCCGCGAACCGGGCGCAGCAGAGCGGCACCCCGACGAGCGGGCTACGAGCACAGACTTCCGAAGTCTACGCGAGACTTCGGAAGTCTTGTCTTTGCGCTCAGCGGTTCAAAAAAGAGCGCGCCGCCCTGCTGCGACGCGCCCCACCCAATGCCGCTCCCTCTATCGTCAGCGGTACTGGCCCGTGCTGTACACGTAGACGTAGGGCTTCTCGTAACCGCCGTCGAGGCTCCAGGTGAACGCCCAATGCGCGTCGGTGATCGTCATGTTGACACAGCCGTGACTGTGCCGGTAGCCGAAGCCGTCGTGCCAGTACGTGCCGTGCAGCGAGATGGCGTTGTCGTAGTACATCACCCAGGGCACGTTCTCCAGTGAATAGAAATCCGGCTGGCCCTCGGCCCCGCTCATGTGGCCGTTGACCTGGCGCGACCAGACGGTGAAGAGGCCCTCGTTGGTCTCCCAGTCCTTCAAGCCGGACGAGATCAGCGTGGCGAAGACGGGCGTATGCTCCTCATAGGCGATGAGCACTTGCTCGTACAGGTCAATGGCGAACCAGCGCCCCTTGACCTGCGCCGGCGGCTCGACAAAGACGATGCGCGCCACGCTCGTCTGCGCAATCCACGCCTCCGGGCCGATCAGGTACCACTCCCAGCCGTTCGCCTCGGCGGTGGCGAAGATGTTGACCCGCGTGTACCGCTCGATCTTCGGACGCGACTGATCGCCTGCCGCGCCGGGGTACGGACTGGGATATGACGGGACGAGCACCCAGGCCATCGGGTAGGCCAGATCGCCATCCAGATAGACGCCGGTGAACTCGCTGGGGCGGGCGATGGCAAGCTGGCTGGCGGACATCCACTGCCCGGCGTTGATCTGAATCCAGTCACCCTGCGTGCCGGTCACCGTGACGTAGTTGAACCCCTCGGCGATCTCGCCGATGGGGTTGCCGCCCGGCGCGTCGTAGAGCGTCGCGGCGCCGCCGACGATACGCCGGAAGGCGAAGCGGGCGATCTCCTCCTTATTGGGGGCCAGCGGGCGCACGTCGGGCCGCGGGTGCAGCAGCATTTCGTCGAGCAGCATCTGATATTCGACGGCGGGCAGCCCGGCGGCACAGCCCGGCCCGAAGGGATTGCTCAGGCAGGCCGCGCGATCCGGGTTGGCGGCGCGTGCCGCGCCGCTGGGCAGCGCGGCACCGAGGGTCACCAGGCCCACAACAGCAACTATCAGCAGGCGGCGATGAAGCACGATGCACCCTCCTGAGCGTTACAGGGCGGCAGGCCGCAAGCCGTACCCTGGCCCCGGCCAGCCAGCACAAGCCCTCTTTTTTGCTATTCTAGCAAATTGGCGGTGCTCATGGCATACGCTCAGGGCGCGCGACGCCTACGCTTCGGCAGCTTCTTCGGCGGCGAGGCGGCGCACCAGGCAGGTCAGCCGCAGCCGCAGCTCGGCGAGCAGTTCGCGCGCCACCCGGTCTTGTTCGGCGGGGGTAGTGGCTTCCAGTGGATCGTTCAGCGACCAGTGCGCCTGTCGCACACCGTACAGCGGCGGGGTACCCGCCCCCTCGCCCTCGTGCACGATGTCGCAGACGGTGATCACCTGGTCGAAGGGCTGCCCGGCAAGCTCGCCGAGCGTCTTGGCCGCCAGGCCAGCGGTGGAGATCCCGTGCTCGGCCAGGGTGCGCACCGCTACTTCAGGGAGCGTCTCCTCCGGCTCCTCGATCCCGGCGCTGAACGGAATCAGCGCGTCTGGCGCGAGATGGCGGGCCAGCGCCTCGGCCATCAGCGAGCGGGCGCTGTTGCGCCGGCACAGGAACAGCACGCGCCGGGGACGGCGCAGGACGGGCAGCGCCTGGTCACGGTCGGGCGCGCATGAGCCGTGCCGCTCCCACCATGCCGTGAACTGCTGTGTCTGCGCCAGGTCCACGCTGAAGTAGTGCCGCCGCGCGTCGCCAATGCTGCGCTGCACCCGCACCAGCCCGCTCTCCACCAGGATGTTGAGATGATGCGAGAGCAAGTTCTGGCGCAGCCCGGTCTTGTCCATCAGCTCAGAATTGGTGAGGTCGCTGGCCAGCAGCAGCCGGAACAGGGCCAACCGGTTAGGGTCTGCCAGCGCCTTGAAGATGTCAATGACCTGCGATTCGCTCAACATGGCTGTTTTCTCTCGTGATGGGCTGCGGCTGCGCCAACTTCAAGCCGGGCGGACGCCTGGCTAGGAGTCGGGTGGCTCCTCCAGCGACCGGGCGACCTGCTCGATGACCCAGCGCAGATTGCGGTTGCGCACCGCTTCCAGCGCCGATCCGCAGGCGAACTGCGCCGTCGAGGGATCGTCGGCGGCGCGCGTGGCGGCCAGCAGCCAGGCCAGCGCCTGCGCATCGTCGTCGGCGGCGTTGGTGCTAAGCTCCGTTTCGCGGCGCTCTAATTCCTCGAACAGAGTTTGGATGGTCGCGTCGCTGTCCTGAGGCTGGTTAAGCTGGTCGTGGGCATGGGCGATCAGCGCGTAGATGAAAGCCAGGTCTTTCAGGGCGGGGTTCTCGCGACGCTTGAGCAGCGCCAGGGACTGCTGCGCCGCTTGCAGCGTCCCGCGCCGCCGCTCCAACTCATCGAGCGTCTCGCGCAGGTCGTCGGAGGCGCGCCGGGCCATGTTCGAGATCATGGTCACCTTCTGGTAGAACTCGGCGGCTTTCTCCAGGTCTCCGGCGGCGCGGTAAGTATCGGCGATGGCCTGCAGCGTGGCGCTGATGCGCTGGTCGCTGCGCGGCACGTAGTCGCCCTCAATAGCCAGCGCCTCGCTGTACGCCTTGATCGCCTCGGCGGTGTCGCCCTGCGCGCCATAGAGCGCGCCGAGGATGCGCAGCGCGTCGGCGTAGGCCACCGGCTGCAAGTCGCGATCCATGTAGACCAGCGCCTCGTGGTAGCGGGCGATGGCCCCGCGCAGGTCGCCGGAATGCTCATGCGCGTCAGCGAGCAGTTGCAGCGTCTGGACGATGCGCGCGTTGGCCTGTTGCGGCTGCGCCCGCTCCACTTCCAGCGCCTCGCGCAGCGGCTCGATGGCGTCGGCGGGGCGCTCGGCGGCCAGCAAGGTCTGCCCCAGGGCGCGCAGCGCGGCAGCGGCGTGCACCGAGCGCGGCGGCAGGTGGCGCAGCGCCTCCCCAAAGCCTTCCGCCGCCTCAGCGTACTGGTGCTGGCTGCGGTGCGCCTCGGCGATGGCGTGATGGGTCAGCCCGATCTCCACCGGCGACTGGCCGGGCAGCGAGTCGGTCAGTTCCAGCGCCTCCGTCCAGGCAATGCGCGCCTCGTCATAGCGCCCCATCATCGCCAGAGCGCGACCCAGGTTGCGCAGCGAATTGATCCGATCCTGGGCGAAAGGCGGGGCCGGCTGCTGGGCGAGCGCGGCCTGGTAATACTGGATGGCCAGCGGGAAGCGCCGCGCGTCGCGGTGAACGCCGGCCAGCTCACACAATACCTGGCCCAATTCCTGGCCAGTGCCCAGCTCGCGCGTGGCGTCGCGCACCTGCTCGTACAGCGTCACGGCGCTCTGATCGCCCAGCGCCGCCGTGACGCGGGCCAGCAGGTGCAGAATGTCCCGCGACTGGCGCGGGGCGTCGGCCCGCTCCAACACGTTGAGCGCGCGGCGGTACGCCTGGGCCGCTTTGGGCAATTGACCCTGGGCTTCGTGCGTCTGGCCGAGCGAGCGCAGCACGTCGGCGGTGTGTGTGGGACTGGCGTCCGGCACAGCGCGCAGGGCGTTGAGCGCGTCCTCATAGACGGTGATCGCCTCGGCGTAGCGGTTCAACCCGCCGAGCGTGTGGGCCAGCGTCGTCAGCAGGCGGGCGGCGTCGGCGGCCCGCTCCTCGCGATCCAGCAGGGGCAGGGCCGCGCGCAGACTCTCGACCGCTTCGCCCGGCCTGCCCAGGTCAAGCTGGATGGCGGCAATGGTCTCGCAGAGCAGCGCCCGCTCGTGGTCGTTTGGCTCGTACTCCAGCGCCGTCCGCAGATGATCCAGGGCGTTGTCCGCCTCGCCGATCTGCCAGTAGGCGCGCCCGCTGAGGGCGTGGGCGCAGGCGTAGGTCGCCGCCCCGCCGGGCGCGTCGCGAACGGCCTCGCTCAGCAGCGGCTCCAGGACGAGGATCGCTTCCTCAGGCCGGTCGAGCGCCATGTACGCTTCGCCCAGGTCGCGGGTGGCTGCCCAGGCAGCAGGCGTCTCCGGCAGGTGGGCGCTGGCGTCGGCCTGCGCCCGCTCGGCGAGTTCGAGAGCCAGCGCCGGACGTCCCTCGGCCAGCAGCGAGCGCACCGCCAGCCCCAGCGCCAGCGCGCGCAGCGCCGGACGCTCGTCAGCGACCGCTTCAGCGGCGCGCGAGGCCAGGGCGCGCGCCCATTCGCTGAGCGACTGCCGGGCACGGATCGGACGTTCCATCGCCTGTTGGGTGCGCGCGCGCAGGGCCTGCACATAACCAAGCTGGCCGAGGTCCGGGCGCTGCTGGCGCGTCAAATGGTCGAGCATCTCCTGCGACACTTCGAGCGCGGCGGGCAGTCGCTCCGTCTCGACCAGGACGCGGTGCAGGGCAAGCTGGGTGATCAGCGTGTCGTCCGGCTGCTCGGAGGGGCGCTTGTGGGTCAGCGCCAGCCGGTAATTGGCGATGGCGCGCTCGGTCTGGCCGACGGCGCGGCAGGCGTCGGCCAGGCGGTGCAGCGCCCGCCCGATGCGTCGCTCGTCGCGCTCCGGGGCGCTTTGCGCGTTCTCGACCTCGCCCTGAAAGGCGGCCAGCGCCGCCGCGTAGTCGCCCTCGCGCCACAGGGCGCGGCCCAGCGTACGGTAGGCGTCGGCGCTATCGGCGGGCGCGTCGGCGCGCTGAAGCTGGATCAGCGCGTCGCGGGCGGTGGCAATGGCCGCGTCACAATCACCCGCCGCCAGGTGCACGGCGGCCAGCAGGCGCAGCGTGCGCCCGATCTGCAGCGCGTCCGGCTCCGTCTCAGCGCGGTAAAGAGCCAGCGCGTCGCCCAGGGCGTCGCGCGCCGCGTCGTACTCCCCGGCGCTGGCCAGCGCCGCGCCCAGCCCGCGCAGCGTCTTGGCGCGAGCGCGCGGCGGAATCTCGCCGGACTCCTCAAGGGCGGCGCGATAGCCAGCGATGGCGGCGGCGACATCGCCGCGCAGGTGGTGAATCTGGGCGCGCAGGTGCGCCGAGTCGTGATCCTCCTGCCCGGCCAGGGCCTCCATCGCCTGGTCGTACTGCCCGGCCAGCAGGTAGATCTCGGCGCGGTCGTAGGGCACGCTCTCGGCGGCCTGGGCGATCTCGGCGACGGCGGCGGCGTACTCGCCGCGCGCGCGCAGGACTGCCGCGCGCTCGGCGTGTGCTTCGGGCGCTTCGTCGAGCACTTCCAGCGCGTCGCTCAGCCGGCCCAGGTGACGGTAGACACGGGCCAGCCCACGCCGGATGACGCTCAGCGACTCTTCCGCGCCAAGCTGGAAGACCATCTCGGCAGCTTCGAGCAGCTTCTCGGCGGCATCCTGGGTGCGCCCGGTCATGTCCAGCAGCCGCGCCTGGGCGACCAGCGTCTCGGCGATGGCGTGCGCGCTGTCCTGCTCCTGGCGCAGGGCCAGCGCCCGGTTGAGCGCCTCCTCCGCCGCGTAATACGCGCCCTGGTCGGTCAGCTCAATCCCATAGCGCAGCAGGTTGGCGGCCTCGGCCCGCGCGCCGCTCAGCTCCGGCGGCTCCTCGTCGCCGGGCGGCAGGCCGGGCACGTATTCGCGCAGGTAGGGGCGCAGCGCCTCGGCCAGCGGCTCGCTGATGTAGACCGGTCCGTACGCGCTGGCCGCGTGATAGGCGTGGAGCAGGCCCGCCTGTGCCCGGTAGAGAGCGAGCGGGTCGTCGCTGCGCGCGCGAGCGTAGCGCAAGGCCCAGGCGCGCATCTTCTTGCCGATCTTGCTCTGGGCGGGGTGCTCATCATCAGCGGCAGCGGCGTGCGCGTAGGCAACGGGGTGCATCACGTAGAGGTCGGGATCGCGGTGATCGCGCACGGCGAAGCCGTACTCGGCCAGCATGGACATGCCGCGCCGCGCGCTGAGCGCGCTGCCAATTCCCGCGACCGCGCGCAGCCCGTCCAGCGGCGCGCCGGCGGGCGGAAACGCGGCGAACGCCTCGAACAGCCGCCGGTAGTCGCGCGGCAGGGCAGCGACCGAGACATCCAGCGCGCGGTTGAGGCTAACGGCGGGCGTTTCTTCGTCTTCAGCGACTGCGGCGGCGACCGGCTCTGGCGCGTCCGGCGATTCTTCCTCGTCCTCGGCGGACGCCTGATCGTCCGGTTCGTCCGCGTCCGCACCGGCGGCCAACCCGTCGCTGTGCACCGACAGCAGGCGCTCCAATTCGTCCAGGCTCAGTCCGTCGCGGTGAATCAGCGTCCCGGCCAGCATCAGCGCGTAGGGGTGGTTGCCCAGCGCGCGGGCCAGGCGCAGCAGTTGGACGCGCAGCCGCCGCGCGTCATCGAGGGCAGCGTGGCGGGCCAGGGCGTCAATGGCGGCCAGGTCGTCCAGGGCGCGCAGCGTGATCACGCCCTCCGGGTCTGGCAGAGGCTCGCCAGGGGCAGGCGCGTCCGGGTCGGGCACTTCCGGCACGATCTCGACGGCGGCCAGCACATGCTCGGTGAAGGCCAGCAGCGCGTCGAGGCGGGGATCGCCGTCGGCCAGGTTGTCCACGATGAGCAGGGTATGCTCGTCCAGGTGGCTGGCCAGCCACGCCCAGCGACGAACCGGGTCTGGCTCGGTGAGCACATGGGGCAGGTTGAGAGCCAGGGCGAGCGTTTGGTCGAGGCGATCCGGGTCATCGAACCACCAGATGCGGCGGAAACGCTGGCGGGTGCGCTCGTGGACGGCAATGGTTGCCAGCAGCGCGGTCTTGCCCGCGCCCGCCTCGCCGCGCACCTGAACCGGACTGCCGGAGAGCAGCGGGCGCAGCACGCGCGCGACCTCGTTGGCGCGCCCTTCGAAGACGCGCGGGCGCGACGGCGGCTTGAGCCAGGCGCGCGCCGCCTCGATCACCGCCGGGATCGGGCGCGGGTACCAGCGCGGCGGCAGCGGCGGCAGCGGCGCTTCGGGGCGCGGTTCCGGCCTGTCCAGGCGGAAGGGAGCCGTATCGAGCCGTTCCTGGCCCTGCTCGACGGGAATGTCCAGCAGCGTCTCGGTGAGGGCGAGGAATTCGTCGGCGCGAAAGCCGGGCAGCGCCGGCGCGAATTCGGGCACGATCAGCGGTGGGCGCGCGTTTGCGGTCATGCCCTGGAATTGTAATTGTGCGGTAAGGGTTACGCAAACGGGGAGGGGGCGATCGGGCATGAGAGTATCTACGCTCTCTCCGCAATGTCAATGGGTTCACGTCATGAGCCGTGAATGTGATTTTGAGAGCAGCGACAGAACGCGCTAGAATTAGAATACGTGTTCGACCTGTAGCTTGGGAGACAGAGCAGAATGGACTATCTAGACCGAATTCTTCTCGGCGACTGTCTCGATGTATTGCGGGCAATTCCTTCCCAGTCGGTAGACCTGATCCTCACCTCACCTCCCTATGCCGACCAGCGTGAGACTGTGTACGGCGGCGTCCACCCGGATCGCTATGTAGAGTGGTTCATGCCCAGAGCAGAGCAGTTCTATCGCGTTCTGAAGCCAACAGGGTCATTTATCCTCAATATCAAAGAGCGCGTCGTTGATGGGGAACGCCACACCTATGTCCTGGAGCTAATCCTGGAAATGAGGAGACGCGGTTGGCTCTGGACTGAGGAGTACATGTGGCACAAGAAGAACTCTCATCCGGGTAAATGGCCCAACCGGTTCCGCGATAACTGGGAGCGGCTGCTGCACTTCACGAAGAAGAAGTTCAACATGTACCAGAATACGGTCATGGTCCCTGTAGGAGAATGGTCCAAAGAGCGTCTGAAGAACCTCAGTGATACTGACAAGCGCCGTGACAACTCAAGGGTGGGCAGCGGCTTTGGCAAGAACGTATCCAACTGGGTTGGGCGCGAGTGGGTTTATCCCAACAATGTGCTACACATGGCGACCGAATGCTACAACCGGGGCCATGCTGCGACTTTTCCAGTGGCGCTTCCGGAGTGGTTCATCAGGCTGTTCACCTTGCCAGGTGATGTTGTGCTGGACCCATTCAATGGGTCGGGTACCACGTGCGTGGCAGCCAAACAACTTGACCGGCACTATATCGGAATTGACATCATGGAGGAGTTCGTTACGCTTGCCCAGGAGCGGCTGGCTAACACAACTCCACTTGCCAATTCCGGGAACTACGATCTCGACAAGCAGGGCCTTGACTTCACCACATAGCCAGTACAGCGCCGGACGGGGCGAGCAGTCTCTCACGCCCCACTGCACCGTACCACCGTTCTCCCAAAACCTGCCCTCCACAAGTGGCGGGATATTTGCACCCCCGCCCCACCCTTTTGCACCCGGCGCGGTATAATCCGCCGCAGCACCACCCAGACCGCCCCACATCGGAGCGAGCGGACGCCACCCATGCTCAAGATCGCCGTGTTCGGTTTCTACAGTCCCGACCAACCGCGCCTTGCCGCGACCGACGGCTCGCTCCACCTATCGCCGGTCACGACCGAGGAGTTCATGCGCACCGTCTGGGCGATGGAGCCGGAGGAGCGGCGCGTGGGCGGTGCGCCGGATGCGCTGGGCTTCGTCAAGCTGACGACGCTGACCACGCAGCCGGTGTACGTGCAGCGGCTCAGCGACGAGATGGCGCACGGCGCGGGCCTGCTCACCTGCGACGGCTACATCGCCATCATTGACGCAGTCAAGATTCTGGCTCCGCGCGCCATTCACAGCGCGCTGCGCCGCCTGCACGAACTGCACCCCACTGCCGATCTGATCATTGCCGCCGGGCGGCAGCACGAGCCGGACGCCTTCTCCTCCGACGAGATTCGCCAGATGCTCGGTCTCAGCCCGTCGCTGCCGATCATGCCCTACGTGCCGGGCGAGCCGAAAACCGTCCACCGTCTGATCCGGCGCATGGTGCGCTACATTGACAACCCAGATCGCATCCCGCCGCCGATTTTCGCCGGCGAGCCGGCCTTTGCTCCGCCAATCCTCGCCCGCGACGACGGCGAGCCGGCCCCTTCGCCCCAGGCGACGGTTGCGCCCGCGCCGCGCATCGAGCGCCTGGATCACGTCGCCATTGCCGTGAGCGATCTGGCGCGGGCGCTGACCTTCTACCAGGGCTTGCTCGGCTTTCGGCCCCTGGGGCAAATTGACCTGCCCGGCGAAGACCCGCCGCGCACCCTCGCTTACCTGGACACCGGGCGTGGTGCTCTCGCGCTGATTAGCGGCGCGGGCGGCGCGGGCGCAACGGCGGCAGGGGAAGAGACGCGCCCCGGCCCGCTCTACGTCGCGCTGCGCGTGAACGGGCTGGAGGCCATCGTCGCGCGGCTGGCTCAGGCCGGCGTTGCGGTGCGCAGCGCGCCGGTGAGCACGCCCTATGGCGTGCGCATGGCCGAGGTCGCCGACCCGGACGGCACGCCGATCCAGCTTATTGAGGGCGATTTTGTCTACTCGCGGCGCTAGCGAGACTCACGACTGACGACTGACGACACACCAGACGACACACCAAGAGGACACTCCCTGTATATGACCCACCACCCCACCCCGAACGGCTATCTCCCGCAGGACTACCACGTGCACACCGAGGCAAGCTGTGACTGCCAGGCGACGATGGCCGAGATGTGCCGTAGCGCCGTGCAGCTTGGCATCGCCGAGATCGCCTTCACCGACCACTTCGACCCCAAGCCCGAAGACCTGTGCTACGGCTATTACCGCCCGGAACGCTACTTCGCCGCGCTGGAAGCGGCCCGCCGCGAGTTCGCGCCACAGGGCCTGACCATCCGCGCCGGGGTCGAATTGGGCGAGTATCACCTGTTCCATGCGCACATGGCGCCGGTGTTGGCCGCTTGGCCTTACGATTTCGTGCTGGGCAGCCTGCACTGGGTTGGCGATCAGATCGTGTTCGACGAGGGCTACTTCCGCGCGCACGGCCCGCACGACTCCTTCGCCCGCTACTTCACCGAGCTTGAGCGGCTGGCTCGCTTCGGCGGGTTCGACGTGCTCTCGCACCCAGATGTGGTCAAGCGCGTCGGCTATGGCGCGGTAGGCGGCTTCGACATCCGCCAGTGGGAAGACCTGGTGCGCCCGGTGTGGCGGGCCTGCATCGAGAACGGTATCGGCATCGAGATCAACACGTCGTCGCTGCGGGGCGGCGTGGGCGAAGTGCACCCCGGCCCGGAGTCGCTGCGCTGGTACCGCGAGATGGGCGGCGAGATACTGACCATCGGCAGCGACAGTCATCGGCCCGGTCATGTGGGCGCGGGGCTGGATGTGGCCCTGGACGTGGCGCGGACGGCGGGCTTCACCCGCCTGGCCAGTTTCGAGGGGCGGCGCATCGCCCGTTGGATTCCGATTTAGCAGGGTGCTGACTGGTCGCGGGTTCAGAGGGGCAGACAACGCCTATTTGCGCCGGAAAAGAAACACCGCCGGGGCGACCGGCGGTGTGGGCAGCAGCGGGGCGTTTAGAGACCATGTGGAAAGCGCCTTCCTAAGATGTTAGTTTAACTGAGCGTTTC
>DYGW01000338.1 GCA_020724485.1 Thermoflexus sp.
CTTGTAGTTGTAGGTTGTCGCTTCCATACACGTCTCCCGTGATTGATGACTCGATAAATCCCCCTGGATTGCATGACCGCAATCCATTATTGAGGATAAATATATCTATATATGCTTGACCGTGTCAAATCGCCGCGCCCGGCTGGTAGCGCATGACACGTGACTACTGTTGTTTTGGTGCGAAAAGCGCCGCCATCCCATTATCTGTGCCACATTGTGTTTGGTATAGCTCAATTTTCTTACGTTGACATGCATGGCGTCTCCAGACCCCTCGGCACCCGAATCTGCCTCATCCGGCATGGCGAGACCGACTGGAACGTGCAACGGCGCATCCAGGGACACCTCGACATTCCGCTCAACGACACCGGGCGGGCGCAGGCGCTGGCGATGGCGTTCAACGCGGCGCACCAGCGCTTCCACGCGATCTACAGCAGCGACCTCGCACGCGCGATGGAAACCGCGCAGGCGCTGGCGCAGCGCGAGGACCACGTGGTCAAGCCGCTGCCGCAACTGCGCGAGCGCCACTATGGCATCTTCCAGGGACTGACCGTGGCCGAGGCCGCCGCGTGCCATCCCGAGGCGCACGCCCGTTACACGGCGCGCGATCCCGATTACGATTTCGAGACAGGGGAGTCGTTGCGGGCGTTTGCCGCGCGCGTGACCGAGGGCATCGCCTGGATGGTGCGCCATCATCCCGGCCAGACCCTCGCGGCGATCTGCCACAGCGGCGTGCTCGACATCGTCTACCGGCGCGCCACCGGCCGGCCGCTCAGCGCGCCGCGCGATTTCAAGATACCCAACTGCGCGCTCAACTGGTTCCGCTTCGATGGCCAGGGCTGGCATCTCGAAGCGTGGGGCGACCGCCACCACCTGCACGACGTCCTCACGGAGCCGCCCGAATGACGCACGCGCCCTGGGTGGTCCTGCTGCGCCACGGCCACAGCGAATGGAATCTCACCGACCGCTTCACCGGCTGGACGGACATTCCATTGACCGAGATCGGGATCGACGAGGCTGCCGAGGCGGGGCGACGGCTCGCGGCGGCCGGTTTCGCATTCGACGCGGTGCACGGCTCGATGCTGGCGCGCACGCGCCAGACGGCGGTCGCGGTGCTCACGGCCATGCGCGCCCCCGACCTGCCCTATCACGCGACCTGGCGGCTCAACGAGCGCCACTACGGCGCGCTGCAGGGCCTCAACAAGCAGGAGATCTTCCGCACCTGGGGTGAAGAAGCATCGCGCCGCTGGTGGCGCGGCTACGTCGAGCCGCCGCCCGCGCTCGACTGGAACGATCCGCGCCATCCGCGCTTCGATCCGAAATATCTCGGCATCGACCCCGCTGCCCTGCCGGCGAGCGAGAGCCTGCGCGACTGCCAGCAGCGCATGCTGCCCTACTGGCGGACGGTGCTGCTGCCGGCGCTGCGCGCGGGGCTTCGCCTGCTCGTGATCAGCCACGGCAATACCCTGCGCGGGCTGGTGATGGAACTCGAGGGACTCCCGGCCGAAGCCATGGAGAAAGTCGAAATCGCTTCCGGCGTGCCGCTGGTCTACCGCTTCGGCCCGGACGGGACCGTGGCCGGCCGCGCTTGGCTGGAAACGGCTGCTGCCCAGCCGCCCGGCTGGGTCAGGCGAATCCCAGATCCTGCGCCAGTCCCGCGTGCATGATGTGGCCGGCGTGCACGTGCAGCCCGGCCTTGAGTCCGGGATCGGCGTCGAGCGCGGCAAGCCCGGTGGAGGCCAGCGCCAGCGCATAGGGCAGGGTGGCGTGGGCGAGCGCCTTGGTCGCGGTGCGCGCCACCGCGCCGGGCATGTTGGTCACGCAGTAATGCACGATGCCCTCGGCGATGAAGAAGGGATCGCTGTGCGTCGTCGGTCGCGAGGTCTCGGC